>NZZM01000026.1 GCA_002698705.1 Formosa sp.
CTCACTCAAATATCAATAGACTTGACCCCTCAAAAAAACCATTTAAAGCAGCAGTTTCAAAACCTTTATAAAATTGCAAATCAAACAGATGCCTCCTTTTATGGAGCCGTGGCGGCCCAAGAACAGAAGCAAATCAAAGGCCTTTCAAATCTAGAGAAAAGACTTTTAAAGGCGGAAAAAAGAAAACATGCTGTCCAGCTTGAAAAAGCTCTCAAACTCAAAGCAGCTTTGTTTCCCCAAAATACACTACAAGAGCGCCACAGTAATTTCTCTTCCTTTTACAGCTTGTATGGCCCTACTTTTTTAAAATCCCTGAGGGCTGATTTTCAGCCTTTTCAACAAGGCTTTTACATACTTTCTTTATAAGTTTTTATAAAAAATTTATTTAGAATTTACAGATAAGTGGTACTTTTGATTATGCAGCACGACAAGGTATTAATTCTCGATTTTGGATCTCAATACACCCAGCTCATTGCACGCCGTGTCAGAGAGCTGAATATTTATTGTGAAATCCATCCCTTTAATAAGATTCCAACTCAAATAGAAAGTTATAAAGCTGTAGTGCTTTCAGGCAGTCCACAATCTGTACGTGCAGCAGATGCTTTGCATCCCGATTTATCCGAAATTCGTTCTAAAAAACCGCTGTTGGCTGTTTGCTATGGTGCCCAATATATAGCCCATTTTTCTGGCGGCAATGTCGCTCCCTCCAATACCAGAGAATACGGCAGGGCAAATTTGTCATATGTCAAAAGTCAAGACTTATTTTTTAATGGGGTCTTCAAAGGCAGTCAAGTCTGGATGAGTCACAGCGATACCATTAAAACCTTACCGACCAATGGAGTGTTGTTGGCCAGCACCCACGATGTTGAAAATGCCGCTTACAAAATCAAGGGCGAGACCACTTATGCCATTCAATTTCATCCTGAGGTCTACCATTCGACCGATGGAAAAAAAATTTTAGAAAATTTTTTAGTTCATATTGCAGGATTGCGACAAGACTGGACACCAGATTCTTTTGTTGAAGAAACAGTAGCCGATTTGAAATCTAAAATAAACAGCGATAAAGTGGTATTAGGCCTTTCTGGCGGGGTGGATTCCACGGTTGCTGCTATTTTACTAAACAAGGCCATTGGAGATAATTTGTATTGTGTTTTTGTCAATAATGGANTGTTGCGTAAAAATGAATTTTCCANCGTCTTAAAGCAGTANGAGGGNATGGGTCTNAATGTTAAGGGNGTGGACGCTTCTCAACGTTTTTTGGAGGCTTTAAANGGNATTGATGACCCTGAAAAAAAGCGAAAAACCATTGGACGNGTCTTTATTGAGGTCTTCGATGACCAGGCCCAGCTGATAAAAGACGTCAAGTGGTTGGCACAAGGCACCATCTATCCAGATGTCATTGAAAGTGTTTCGGCCACTGGTGGGCCCAGTGCCACCATCAAGAGCCATCACAATGTTGGTGGCTTACCAGATTTCATGAAATTAAAAGTTGTTGAGCCCCTAAAAGCGCTGTTCAAAGACGAAGTGCGTCGTGTCGGCGCTTCCTTGGAAATAGATCGAGAACTACTGGGAAGACATCCTTTTCCTGGTCCTGGATTGGCNATCAGAATATTGGGAGATATTACCGCTGAAAAAGTGCGCATCTTACAAGATGTCGATGCCATTTTCATCAATGGCTTGCGCGAATGGGATTTATATGACAANGTATGGCAGGCAGGTGCCATGTTACTTCCCGTTAAAAGTGTTGGGGTCATGGGCGATGAGCGAACCTATGAAAAATGCGTTGCACTCAGAGCTGTGGAAAGTACGGATGGAATGACTGCTGATTGGGTCAATTTACCCTACGAATTTTTACAAAAAACTTCCAATGCCATTATCAATAAAGTCAAAGGTGTCAATCGGGTTGTTTATGACATCAGTTCTAAACCACCTGCCACCATTGAATGGGAATAAGATTTGCATATCTCGACTTGAGGCATTAGTTTTAAGATCCCATAGAACCCACTCAACAGCATGAATAAATTTATTTTTAGCAGCATCTTCATTCTTTTTATCAATCTGGTTTCCGCCCAGGTATTGCGTCAGCACCGTGTGGATGCCCAAGATACTTTAGAAAGTATTGCTCAACGTTATGGGGTTCTCCCAGAAGATATAGTTCTTTTGAATCCCGAAGCTAAGGCCCAACTTAACCCTGGGAAGTTATTGGTCATTCCCAACCCCATACAAAAGAAAGCTTCTAAGACAGAAGAGATTCAAGAAGTCGTTTCTTATAAAGTTCACCGCGTTAAAAAGAAAGAAACCTTGTACAGCATCGCAAAAAAGTACAATGTGACAGTTGAGGCCATAAAAGATAATAATCAACAACTTTTTGAAGCGCCGCTTCAGTTTAAAGATAAAATTTACATTCCAAAATTTAAAATGCGAACCGTTGTTGTGACCTCCAAGGCCCTTCGCGCATATAAGGTACAACCTAAGGAGGGAAAATGGCGTATTGCCTATAAGTTTGGAATTTCAGTACAAGAACTAGAAGCTTTAAATCCAAATATGGGACTGGAATTGGAACTGGGGCAAACTCTGTTTGTTCCCAATATTGAAGCTGCAGAAGAACAAACTGTTACAGAGGTGGGTTTTGACTTTTACAAAGTATTACCAAAAGAAGGATACTATCGCTTGTATAAAAAATTAGGCATCAGTCAAGACAGCTTGGAACAACTCAATCCCAACTTAAAACAAACAGGCCTAAAACAAGGAATGGTATTAAAAGTTCCCAAAGCAAGCACAGAAGGAGTGGATTTATACAGCACTGACCTCAGTAAACAAATAAAATATTTAAGTCCCAAAAAAATTGCTTTGCTGTTGCCTTTTAAGTCCAATTCTATCGATTTTGATTCCATTCAATTGGCCAAACAGCAGATTCAGCGCGATGGCTACATCCGAATTGCCACGGAGTTTTACGCTGGAGTTGAAATGGCTTTGGACTCTGCAAAAGNACTGGGGATCTCCACAAATTTAGATGTTTTTGACACTGAGGCCAAACCTCAAATAATCCGTCAATTGCTTGTTTCCAAGGATTTTTCAAAATACGATCTTGTTCTTGGCCCANTGACTTTGAAAAATTGCCAATTGGTTGCAGAATCTTTAAAAACGACCAATACAGCTGTGGTCTCTCCATTCGTAAAATTTGACAGCAGGAATTCCAATCTTATACAGAGCATTCCCGGTGACCAATGGATGGCTGATAAATTATTGACCTATGCAAAAAAAGACAGCATTCCTCACCAAACAGTCGTAATCTCAGATTCTAAATCTATGAATCGGATTGCCAAAATCCGTAGCGTCTATCCAGATTTGAAAATTTTGACATCTGAGCGTGACATTGAAGGTAAAGAACAATATTATATAGAATTCGAATCGGTACAAAAAGCGCTTTCACCAGGGAGGACACTGGTGTTTTTGGAAACCAATAATGAGAGCTTCGCCTCCAATGTCACAAGTATGCTCAATGGTTTAAACGGCCTTACATTGGAATTACAAGAAGCTGAAAATGAGGCTGAAGAGGAAGTCGAGATTGAGGTCGAGCGCGAGCTTATACTAATGACAACCAATCACAATAAGGCTTTTAAAGGCAGTCACATATCCAATAGCGATTTGTCAAATTTGAATTTTCAATTCCCGTCGGTCTATAATTATAACGAGGGCTTGAGTGATTTTGGTAAAAACTATAAATCCCGTTATGGAAATTACCCCAGCCGTTACGCCACGCGTGGTTTTGATTTAGCTCTTGACCTGTTACTTAGACTGGCAGCATTTGAGTTCCTTTATATGGAATTAACAAACACCCAAACAAAGTATTTAGAAAACAAGTTCAAATATGCACAACCCCAAAGCGGTGGCTATGTAAACCAATCGGCTTATATATTAAAATACCAAGATTTATTCGTAATCAAAATGGAGGATTAAGGCTTCCATTTAATATTACATCCAATACTGGGTTTTTGTGGTATTTCATTAGGAGTATGAGTCAACAAGCAATCCATGGCGTGTTTTAAATCTGCAGCATTCACATCCAGTCCATTACCTGGCCTTGAGGCATCCATTTGTCCGCGATATATCAATTCAAGGTTTTTGTCAAACAAATAAAAATCAGGTGTACAAGCGGCATCATATGCTTTTGCAGTTTCTTGTGTTTTATCGTATAAATATGGAAATGGATAGCCTGTATTTTGGGCTTGTAATTTCATTTTATCTGGACCGTCTTGTGGGTAGTTTTCAACATCATTACTCGAGATTGCAATAAAATTTATTCCTCGAGCTTGGTAGTCATTGGCAATTGCAACAAGGGTGTCATTGATGTGAATTACAAAGGGACAGTGGTTACAAATAAAGGCAACCAGTGTGCCTTCACTGCCTTTAAGGATATCTAATGTTTTATAGGTATCACTTTTTGTGTCTAATAAATTGAAGCTTGGGGCTTTGGTGCCAAGGGGTAACATATTTGAGGGTGTTCTTGCCATGGTATTGTATTTTTAATTATATCTTTACGCGGTAAAGTTAANCATTAAATGTCTGAAATTGTATTTGAAGATTTTCAAAAAATCGACTTAAGAGTGGGGACCATTGTAGCGGTTCAAGATTTCCCAAAAGCACGAAAACCCGCTTATAAATTAAGCATTGATTTTGGTCCCTTAGGGATTAAAAAATCTTCAGCTCAAATCTCAACACTCTACAGCAAGGAGGCTTTGGTAGGCAAACAAATAATTGCAAACGTCAATTTTGCAGAAAAGCAAATCGCAAATTTTAAAAGCCAATGTTTGATTTTGGGGGCGGTAGACAAAGACAAAGTGATTTTGTTAAACCCATCAATAAAGGTTCCAAACGGCTCCACTATTCAATAGTTTAGAATACAGTCCTAAAAAATAAGGCATTCATCAACAATTTATTGGTACCATACCAAAAGGCTCTGAAGTTGGTATTGTCTGTGAATCCAATAACTTTTCCATTCCCAAGTGCGGATGATTTAAAGGCAGAACTTTCTTTCAATAACTTTAAATTGTCTTCAGAAATATAGCCGCTTAATAGAGGATCTTTACTGTATTTAATGGGGTTATTATAACTGTTCTTATCGGATTTCATAAAAATTGTTGTATTTTTAAACAAGGCCAATTTATTGTTATTATAACCAAAGTTGATGGGGTGCGAACGGTCTAAATATGCTTCAAAAATAGCTCCTCCTATTCCTTGTGCACCTTGGTATTTTGACCGCTGCTCAAAGGAGACGTTTTTGGCATTCCTGGATTGTTTGGCAAACTCCACTGTTAGCAGTTCATGTTTTTTAAGCCAACTTAGAGCATTTTGATATGCAATTAAGGTGCCTCCATTTTCCACCCATTTTTTTAGCTTTTTTGCCAAGGCTTCATCCAAGCCATAGGTGTTTGGTAAAATAATGCAATTGTAGCGATTTAAATCAAAGCGAATCAAATTTGAAACACCTAACCTTGTGATTGGTATGTTATAGCGCGTATCCATTAAATGCCATATTTCTCCAGCATCATAAGCATCTATATCATTTCCCACAATCATGCCCACAGTCGGTTTTTTCAAGGTTCTAAATTGGTTACTTCCCAAATCTGGCCCATTGGCTAAACCCGTTGTGACTCCATAAATACTCAAGTAACTGCTCTTGGCAGTTTGCTCCAATATTTGAGCCAATCTCTCAGCTGAATACATTTGATTTTGGACGGGGATTAAAATACTGCCATAATCAAAGTCAATACCGTCTACAGCAAATGGTTGCAAGCCTACTTTGACTCTGATATTATTTTGCATTAAATGGTATAATGCCTTGGGGCTGTAATAATCGCTCCACGGCATCACATAGGCATAATCACTTTTTTGATTTAATTTCCCAAGTGGTGGACTGACCTTTGTTTTGTTGTTCACATACTTTATTTTTCCATTTTCAGAAAAATCTAAATCAAAGGCATGCGAAAAGCTCCAGGCGGAGATGTCGTAAAAAAGACTGTCTTTAAATTCTGTTCGCGTTTCGAATATTGCTTTTAAAAGCCTACTGTTTTTTTGTTGTTTTGGAATGGTGTAGGCAGTGGACTTTGAAAAGAAAGTACCATCAATTTCTATGTCTTCTTTTAAAGGGTANACTTCAATATGCTGACGGTTTAAAAGTTCGGCCAAATGGTAGGCCTTAGCTGGGTCGCTAACATCTCCAAATACATAGGCATCTCCTGCTTCTTTAGCGCTTTCTTTTCGAGCATTTTTAAAAAAATTGTACTGGTATTTAAGTAATTTTTCACGCATATTTAATGCCGCTTCTAGAGTGGATAATGCTGCGGTCAATTGATTTCGAATGGTGAAAGGAAAGCTTAAAATGCCATTGTCAGTTTCTTGAATATGGCCCCTTGAACTCCCTTGTTCAAAGAGTATTCCAATACTTCCATTAATATCTGGAAAGGTAGAGCCCTTACCATAGTAAAAATCATCAAAATCTTCCTCAGAATAGTAAAGTGAACCTAAGTTATTCAACGCGCTGGCGTGGAATTGACCGATTTCTTTGGTTATTTGTTGATTTATAATAGGGGTAAGTGGATGGGTTCTTGAGGGTATACCGGGTTGAAAGAAGAAACTTGAATTGGTTCCCATTTCGTGGTGGTCTGTAAGTATATTTGGCATCCACCTGTGAAAAGTTTTTATTCGCGCTTGGGATTCTGGTAATTGAACAGGCAGCCAATCTCGATTCATATCAAACCAATAGTGATTGGTACGNCCNCCAGGCCAATCTTCATGATATTCTCTGTCATTAGAGTCAGGGTTGAGGTTTAAATTTTTATTGGAATTGGCCCAATGAGCAAAGCGTTGCAGTCCATCGGGGTTCATGGAAGGGTCAAAAAGAATGATGGTATTTTCAAGTAAATTTTTTACGGATTCAGTCTCTGCCGCTGCCAAGTGATAAGCCAAAAGTAAAGCTGCATTTGAACCACTGGCCTCATTACCGTGGATAGAAAATCCTTGATACACAACAACCGGTCTTTTTTTATAATCTGAATTCATGTCATGTTGAGTTGCCAAAAGATGCTCTTTTCGAATAGCTTCAATATTTTGGTGATTTTTAGTGCTTGTAATAGTCAGGAGTAATAATGGACGATCTTCAAATGTGTAGCCTCTATTTTCAATTTTAATACGGTTTGAAGATTGTGCTATGGTTTTCATGTAGTCTACAAGTTTGTCATGTGTTACATGCCATTCACCAACTTGATAACCAAGGACAGATTCTGGAGTTGGAATATCATCATTGTAGAGATTGTTATCAGATAAATAATATTCTACAGAAGGAAGCGATTGTGTCCACATAAAAAGTGGAATAAATAAGAACAAACATCGAAATATCATAACAAAATGAGAGTTTTCTTATTCTACTGAATCTTGATTAGGACTAAAGTCGGTAATAACTTCTTCACCTTTTTCATCAAAAATGAAGTTGGTCATTTCTTCAAGTATTGATTTAAATTCATTAAAATCTTCTTTGTAGAGAAATATTTTATGTTTTTTGAAATGAAAAGAACCATCATCATTAGTAAATTTTTTACTTTCAGTAAGAGTTAAGTAATAGTCTCCCGCTTTAGTAGCTTTTACATCGAAAAAATAAGTTCTTCGACCTGCTCTTAGGACCTTAGATAGAATATCTTGTTCATTATCGTACATCTTNATTTTTGTTAATTAGTTAGTCATTCAAAAGTCAAAAAAAAAACTGAACCTCCCAAATTTTAAAGTATAATATATTTAAAAATAATTAATCTCTTTAGCCCCTTACTTACTTGTTCAATTGTTTTTTGTACAAGGATTTATAATACCCATTTATTTTAATTAGCTCATCATGTGTACCTTGTTGAACTATTTCACCTCTTTCCATAACTAAAATATTGTCGGCATTTTTTGCGCAAGAAATTCTGTGGCTTACTATGATTGTTGTTAGGTTTTTCATTAGATTTTGTAAATTCCCAAGAATTCTTTTTTCAGTTTCAGTATCAACTGCAGATAAACAATCGTCAAGTAATAAAATTTTAGGTTCTTTTATAATTGCTCTAGCAATAGAAATTCGTTGTTTTTGACCACCTGATAAATTAATTCCACGCTCACCTAAAATAGTTTTATAACCTTTTTTAAATTTTTTAATATTCTTATCCANATCTGCTATTTTAGCAGCCTTAATAACCTCATTATGGCTTGAATTTTNTTTGCCAAATTTTATATTATTTTCAATAGAATCAGAAAATAAAAATGAATCTTGTGGTATGTATCCAATGCTTTTTCTCAAGTCTTTTAAATTAACTTTTTTAATTTCAATATTATCTATTTTAATTGATCCACTACTTACATCGTACATACGAGCTATGAGTTCTAAGATACTAGATTTTCCACTTCCAGTTTTTCCAATAATAGCTAAAGTTTCTCCTTTTTTTATATTAAAACTAACTCNTTTGATAGCTTGAATATTAGTATCGCTATAATTTAAATAAACATCTTTAAAGTTAATATTTCCACCAATATTGATGGTTTTTTTATCAGAGTTTATCACACTAGGCTTTTGTTTTAGAAATTCATTAATGCGCTTTTGAGATGCTTCTGCCTCTTGTACAAGAGACGTAACCCATCCAATAGATGCAACTGGCCATGTAAGCATATTGACATAAATAATAAATTCTGCAATTGTTCCTAAATCTTGAATTTGACCTTTAATATATTGTTGACCTCCAATGTATATAACAATTAAATTACTAGTTCCTATCAATAANAACATTAAAGGAAAGAAAAAGGCTTGTATTTTTGTTAAATCCAAACGTTTTGAACGTTGAGTATTTGATAGTGTTATAAAATCTTTTTTAGTTTTATTCTCAATAGTGTAAGATTTGGTTATGGCGATGCCGCTAAAAACTTCTTGAACAGCTGATGATAATGTGGAAAGTTGTGCTTGGACAATTGTACTTCGTTTGTGAATAAACTTACTTAAAAAATAGATTGACATTGAAAGTACAGGCAGAGGCAGTATTGTGTAAAGTGTCAATGATGGAGCCTTATTATACATATACAATAACGCTACAAAAAATAAAGTTATAGTATTAATTGTATACATTAATGCTGGTCCAACATACATTCGCACTTTACTAACATCTTCAGTAATGCGGTTCATTAAATCCCCTGTTCTATTTTTTTTATAAAATTTTAAGCAAAGAAATTGATAGTGATTATAAATTTCATTTTTTAAATCAAATTCAATATATCTGGAAACATTGATTAACGTTTGGCGCATCAAAAATGTGAATAATCCTGTAGCAAGCGCTGCAGCTAAAATTAAAATAATTTTAAGTCGGATTTCTGATTTGAATTCTGTTTCTGATAAAGGATTATCAATTTGATTAGCCACAAGTGTTACCACATCTCCAATTAGTTGTGGAGTAAATAATGAAAAGATTTTAGCACAAGCAACAATAATCACCCCAAGTATGACTTTGTTTATGTATTTAAAAAAATATTTATTTAGGTATTTTAATTCTTTCATTATTTTAATATCAACAAATATACTTTTTAGAAATCAAAAATTATGTTACAAAAAAAACTATTTTTTAAATTCCATAACTATAAATTAATGCTATTTTTGTNCAACTGATTTTNAACACGCTCAGTNAAAATTAATTTAATTTTTAATTCAAAAGTTCTTTTTTATTATGCTCAACAGGCGACACATTCGTGCCAAGGTTATGCAAGTATTGTTTGCTAATAAAAGCAATAATATTGTTGATGATTTACATCCTCTATTGCGGAAGAGTATTGAAGATATGTATAAATTATATTTATTACTGCTGTCTCTACTAATTGATTTAAGACTTCGCGCTATTAATTATCAAAAAAAATCTCAATTAAAACATTTAAAAACTANAGAAGATATTATTCCAAATTTGCGGTTTGTTGATAATATATTACTCAAAAAGTTATACAATGACGATTCTTTAAAATATGCATTTGAAACTCAGAAAATTCAACATTGGCAGCAAGATGGTGAGTATGCGGAATTAATTTACAAAGATNTGACTCAAAGTGATATATATCAANAATACATGAGAGGNTCAGGNANCTCTTTAAAAAACGATGTTTTTTTCGTTGTCGAAATATTTAAAAATATTATTGCTCCAAATAATAAACTTTACGACTATTTTCAAGATAAAAATATCACTTGGGTGGATGATTTTCCTGTTGTAAACACATTTATTTTAAAGTTATTCAAAAAATTAACTTTGAAATCTAANAAGAAATTTTTCACTCCTAGTTTATTTAAAGATAAAGAAGATGAATTTTTTGGATTTAATCTAATGGATAAAACTTTAAAAAATGCAGAGATTTATAATGCAGAAATTATTTCTAAAACTACAAATTGGGATAAAGATCGTATTGCCAATATTGATTTTATATTATTACAAATGGCCATATGTGAATTTCAAGAATTTCCTAGTATTCCTTTCAAAGTAACAATAAATGAGTACATCGAGATAGCAAAAGAATATTCTACTCCTAAAAGTAATGTTTTTATTAATGGTGTTTTAGATAAAATAGTAAATGAATACAGGGAAAATAAAACCCTGAACAAGAAAGGTCGTGGTTTAATGTAATTTTATTAAATTTACATTTCAAAAAAAGATTAAATAAAATAAACCATGAAAAAAATATCTTTAATTTTTATTATCACACCCCTTTTATTTTTAAACTCCTGTAAGGACAAAGCTGTAGATAAAATTAATAAAGAAAATGTTCAAATGGCAACTGAACGTGATTCTCAAATTGTTTTTCCTTCAATTAGTTTTGATAAAACTTTACATGACTTTGGAGACATAACAAATGGAACTCCAGTTGAAACTATGTTTTCTTATACAAATTCAGGTAGGTCTCCACTAGTTGTAACTGACATAAAAAGTACCTGTGGTTGCACTGTGCCCCAAGGGTGGAGTAAATCTCCTTTAATGCCAGGTGAATCATCTCAATTTTCAGTCAAATTCAATGGTAAAGGAGCTAATAAAGTTTCAAAAACCATTACTTTAACAACCAATACTGAAAATGGTCGAGAGCAGGTTCGTATAACTGCTTTTGTTAAGCCAGATCCTAATGCACCTAGCCCATCAGCTATAAAGAATCAATAAATAAAAATTATTTTATGCAAAACTTAACGGATTTTGTACCTCTTTTCGCAATTGCTTTAATTTTTTACTTTTTTATTTTAGCACCTCAGCTTAGGCGCAGTAAAAAGGAAAAAAAATTTGCGGCCAATTTGAAAAAAGGTGATCGTGTAATCACAAAATCTGGTATGCATGGTAAAATTGCTGCAATCAATGATAAAGATAACTCTTGTGTGGTTGAAACTTTGGCAGGGAAAATTAAATTTGAGCGCTCTGCACTCTCTATTGAGATGACTCAAAAATTAAATACTCAGCCCAAAAAATAATGCAGCTTTGTTGTTGATTACAATCCAAAAAGGTTGCGTCTAGAACTTTTTTTATTGGTAACGTTTTTGGGTCAAGTTTGCNATTTTACAGATAACCTTAGTCGCACTTAAAATACTTTCTAAAGGAATATATTCGTAGCGTCCGTGGAAATTATGTCCACCGGCAAAGATGTTTGGACATGGTAGCCCCATGTAGCTCAATTGTGATCCATCAGTGCCCCCTCGAATAGGTTTTATCAGTGGTTTAATATCTAGGGCTTTCATGGCCGCTTCTGCAATGTCTACAATGTGCATCATTGGGGTTACCCGTTCTTTCATGTTGTAATACTGATCTTGAATCTCAATTTCAAAGCGCACGTTGTTAAACCGCTTATTCAAATCATTTATCAGCGACATTACCCTATTTTTACGGTTTTTAAATTTCTCTAAGTCGTGGTCTCTGATGATGTAGTTTAAAACTGTTTTTTCGACCTTTCCTTCAATGTTATGTAAATGAAAAAAACCTTGGTACCCTTCAGTGGTTTCTGGTGTTTCATTATTTGGTAATCCCTCTACAAATTTTTGAACATAATACATTGAGTTGATCATTTTACCCTTGGCATAGCCTGGGTGTACAATTTTTCCATGGATTGTAATTTTTGCACTTGCTGCATTGAAATTTTCATATTCTAACTCTCCAATTTGACTACCGTCCATGGTGTAAGCCCATTCGGCGCCAAATTTAGCCACGTCAAACTTATGGGCACCACGGCCAATTTCTTCATCAGGCGTAAATCCAACTTTAATTGCCCCATGTTTAATTTCAGGATGCTTGATCAAATATTCCATCGCGCTAACAATTTCACATACGCCGGCTTTGTCGTCTGCCCCTAACAAAGTTGTCCCATCGGTTGTAATTAGGGTTTTTCCTTTGTAAAGCAATAAGTCATTAAAATAATTTGGGGAAAGCACAATGTTTTCTTGTACATTTAAAACAATGTCTTTACCATCGTAATTTTCAATAATTTGTGGATTGACATTGGCCGCTGTAAAATCTGGTGAGGTGTCAAAATGAGAAATAAATCCAATCGCTGGTACATCGTGTTTAACATTTGAAGGCAAGGTACCCATTACGTAAGCATTGTCATCAATACTCACTTCTGAGAGCCCAATGGCTTCAAGTTCTTTGGCGAGTTTATTGGCCAGTTTCCACTGTTTATCTGTGCTAGGCGTTGTATCGGAATTTGGGTCGCTTTCGGTGTCAATTTTTACATAGCTTAAAAAACGTTCAAGGATGCGTTGCTTGTCGAGCATTGGAATTTGTCTTTTTTCAAAAATAAACAACCCTTATCAAAGCGCCAAGTGTTGGAGTTCTTTCTTTTTTTGTGTAACAATTTAATGTATTTTTGTATTCCAACAACTGTCCATGTATAAGCAGATTATTCGTTCCTTTCTCTTTAAGTTCGATCCAGAGTCCGTGCATTATTTTACTTTTGGAGTCCTAAGATTAATCTTTAAAATCCCTTTCAGTACACGAATTGCTCGCGCTTTTTTTCAAATCAATCACCCGAAACTTAAACGCGAGTTGTTTGGTCTAAAATTTAAAAACCCTGTTGGACTGGCAGCCGGCTTTGATAAAAATGCAGTGCTTTACAATGAATTAGCTAATTTTGGGTTTGGATTCATAGAAATTGGCACCGTCACTCCAAAAGCGCAAGATGGCAATCCAAAAAAGCGCCTTTTTAGATTAAAAGCAGATGCGGGATTGATCAACCGTATGGGATTTAACAATGCTGGTCTTGAGGCCTTGATCTCTAATTTGAAACAAAACAAAAATAAGGTCATTATTGGTGGTAATATTGGGAAAAACACTCAGACCGTACCAGCGTATTATACAGCTGATTATGCAAAGTGTTTTAAAGCCTTACATCCTTATGTGGATTATTTTGTTTTGAATGTGAGTTGTCCCAATGTTGACAGTCATGCCAAACTTACAGATAAGGATTATCTAGAGGAACTCATTAATGAAATGAAGGTTTTGAATTGTGAATTTGAAGTTCAAAAACCCATTCTTTTAAAGATTGCGCCTGATTTAAATCAGTTGCAATTGGATGATATTATCGGTTTGATTGCTAAGACAGAAATTGCGGGNGTNATTGCCTGNAANACNTCTNNTTCNAGNGNCGGNCTTCAAACNNCNAANGCNNTTNTGGANAGCATCGGNAATGGTGGGTTGAGNGGTCAGCCCATTAAATCCAAAAGCACTGAAGTCATTCGTTACCTTTCCAAAAACAGTAAAAATGCATTTGCTATTATTGGAGTTGGTGGCATCCATTCTGCCGAAGACGCCCTTGAAAAAATACAGGCTGGCGCCGACTTGGTGCAAATTTATACGGGCTTCGTGTACGAAGGCCCCAGTCTTGTAAAACGCATCAATAAAGCCCTTATAAATCGATAATACAAGCTAATTTTGGACTTCCAAATTTTAATATCTTTTGTTTTGGCAACTGCAGNTCTGGCNTTTTCCCCAGGCCCTGATAATATTTTTGTTTTGNTACAAAGCGCTACACANGGNAAAANAACGGGGATGGCNGTNGTTTTGGGTTTAATGACTGGTTGCTTAATTCATACAAGCCTAGTTGCCTTTGGTCTTTCNGCNTTCNTTCAATCGAACNAAAGTTTGTANTTTATTTTAAAGCTATTTGGTNCAGCTTATATGCTTNNCTTAGCCATNAGAGTTTATAAATCNNATNTGAATTTTAATAAAGATCAGNAAAAAGTNTNAATCNGANGGNTTTTATGAATTNTTCAANCAAGGCTTTNNAATGAATGTTCTNAATCCCAAAGTTTCTGTCTTTTTTTTAGCCTTTTTTCCTGCTTTTTTGTTNAGNGAAACTATGNNANTATACAAGCAATTCTATANNTTAGGATTTCTATTTATCCTGACNTCATTTTNAGTCTTTAGTTGCTNCGTNTTTCTGTCGAGTTATTTCTCGAAACTATTTTTGAAATCTCCGCAAAGACAGTTGCTTTTAAAACGCCTTCANATNGGNTTTTTTATAGGNATAGCGGTTNTGATATTAAGAGGTTGANCGTTTAATATTTTTCCAANAANGCCTGTTGCNCTTCTATAGCNGNTTTGAACTCTTTTTTCATTAGCNNNTATNANGTCTTTNNNAGANGGATTGTCNGAGATNTTTGTAACNCCTTGNCCAGCNGACCAAATGGTNCTCCAGGCTTTGNCTTCTTTTTCCATNGCTGAGAGTTCATTGCCAAAATCTATTTTTTTAGGNCTTGATAGCATTTCTTCGGNNATCCCCATGGCTTCTAAACTCGGNCGTAGAAAGTTGGCAGAAACTCCAGAAATAGCGGCGGTATATACAATATCATTCGCGCNAGANTCAATNATCATTTTNCTGTAATCTTCGGGNGCTTTNCTCTCTTTGGTATTGATAAAGCGAGTNCCCATATAGGCAAGATCTGCACCCATTTGAAGTGCAGAGGCNACATCCCGACCATTACTGATGCAACCTGANAATAGTATTGTTTTTTTGAAAAACTTTTTAATTTCAGCAACAAACGGCATAGGGTTGAGTGTTCCTGCGTGNCCCCCTGCACCTGCACAGACTAAAATAAGACCATCGACTCCGGCTTCAGCTGCTTTTTCTGCATGTCTTTTTTTTATGACATCGTGAAATACCATGCCCCCGTAACTGTGAACGGCCCCAACAAGTTGTGGTACGGCGCCAAGAGAGGTAATGATGAGCGGTACTTGATGTTTGATGCAAATTGCCAAATCGGCCTGGACTCTTGGGTTAGTTTGATGTACAATCAAATTGACCCCAAATGGTGCAGCTTTTTTCCCAGTTTCACTTTCAAATTCTTTTAACGCAGTTTTGATTTCAATAATCCATTGTTCAAAGCCTTCTGTAGTCCTTTGGTTGAGTGCAGGAAAAGTGCCAATAATACCATTTTTACAACATTCGATCACCAATTTAGGGCCAGAGATTAAAAACATTGGTGCTGCAATAACAGGGAGTGAAAGCGATTCAAAAAATTTGGGATTTGACATTTTTTTAAAATTATTTATAATATATAATAAAGGTAATGATTTTTAATCATCGTTGAATTCTTAGTAAAAAAATAATTTTTTTAAAATATTACTACATTACGTATGTAATTCTGATAAATTAACAAATTATACTGCATATTCCTTATAAAGAAGAGAGCTTTCTTATATTTGCGGTGAAACATAATATAAAAATGGCTGTAAAACCAAAGTTAGAACGCTTTAAGCAAAATGTACTGTCAAAGTTTAAAATCTACAACAGTATCTTCATGACATTGCCATTTGATCAAATTACAAAAACAGGGGTTTTACTNCCATTGTTTCGTGAGACTTGCGAAAAAGGCTANGAGGCAGGAGAAAATCCTACTACAATTGTTGAGACTTTTTTTCAGAAGTACCAAGCCCGGCGTACAAAAAAAAGTCAGATTAAGCTTTTATTTAGGTTCATTCAATACATTGAACGCCAGGTCGTACTTTTTGATGCGATTGAAGATGCTGCCTTTCCTGTCATTAACAATATGGATGGTATTGGAACGTTGCGTAGTTTAAAAGAAAAGGCTTTTTCTGAAAATAAAATTGATGCATTAAAGGCTTACCTAAATGAATTTAAAGTCCGAATTGTACTAACAGCCCATCCTACTCAGTTTTATCCGGGTTCAGTTTTAGGGATAATTACCGATTTAACTGAAGCCGTTAAAGAAAGTGATATGGACCGCATCAATAATCTCCTAGCGCAACTTGGTAAAACTCCATTTTTTAAACATGAAAAGCCAACCCCTTACGATGAGGCTGTNAATCTCATCTGGTATTTAGAGCATGTTTTCTATGATACTTTCGGCTCTATTTTTGATTATATTCAACAAAACGTATATGGAAACAAAGGATTAAAAAATGAAATCATTAATATTGGATTTTGGCCTGGTGGTGACAGAGATGGAAACCCATTTGTTCTTCCAGACACTACTCTAAAAGTAGCTTCTTTACTCAAAAAGACTTTGCTTAAAAAGTACGTATTAGATTTAAAAAAATTAAAACGTAAGTTAACCTTTAGANCCGTTGAAGACCGATTAGGATCTCTTATCAAAATAATCGGTGCTAGTTTGTCAAATCCGGACTGCTTTGATTTTGACTTTTTTGTAGACGAATTAAAAAAAATAAAGAAAATAGTCGCCAAGGAGCACCATGCATTATATATCAACGACATCACCAGCTTGATCAATAAAACTCAGCTTTTTGGTTCTCATTTTGCGACTTTAGATGTGCGTCAGGACAGCCGCATCCACCACACTGTTTTCTCTAGAGTTGTAAAAGGATGTATTGAGCAGTCTAACGGTATTTTTCCAGATAATTATAATGATCTTAATGAGGCTGAGCAAATCGAAGTTATTTCAGATTTAGATGGAATACTTGATATTTCTATTTTTAAAGATGAATTGGTTTACAATACTTTAAAAACAATTCAAGTTGTGAAAAGCATCCAATCCAAAAACGGCGCTTTAGGTGCAAATCGCTACATCATCAGTAATAACCAGACGGCACTTAATGTCATGCAGCTTTACGCGATGTTGAAATTAGTTGCTTTCAATGATAAGCTTACAATTGATATTGTTCCATTATTTGAAACTGTGACCGATTTAGAAAATGCGACAAAAGTGATGGAACAACTCTATATTAACAAAGCTTATAAGTCACATTTAAAATCTAGATGGAATAAGCAAACTATCATGCTAGGTTTTTCAGACGGCACCAAAGATGGTGGTTATTTCATGGCNAATTGGGCTATATTTAAAGCCAAAGAAGCTTTGACAGACATCTCCAAAAAATACAATATTGATGTCGTATTTTTTGACGGCCGTGGCGGGCCACCAGCACGTGGGGGTGGGAAAACCCATCAGTTTTACGCTTCTCTTGGCCCTACAATTCAAGATAAAGAAGTTCAACTCACAATTCAAGGTCAAACCATTAGTTCNAATTTTGGAACGCCAGAATCATCAAAATACAATTTAGAACAGTTGATCAGTTCTGGACTTTCCAATAAATTACAATCGGAAGATAATAAAGACTTTTCAGATTCAGACCGTGAAACCATGAATACTTTGGCAACGCTAAGTTATCAAGCCTACCAAGATTTTAAGAGNCACCCAAAATTCATTCCTTATTTGGAACGCATAAGTACCCTTAAGTATTACGGAAAAGCTAATATAGGAAGCCGACCTTCTAAGCGCTCTAAATCGGATGCATTGATTTTTTCAGATTTAAGAGCCATCCCTTTTGTAGGCTCTTGGAGTCAGCTAAAGCAAAATGTTCCTGGTTTTTTTGGTGTGGGTACTTCCATACAAGCCTTTGAGTCTCGTGGCGAGCTGGATAAAGTGATTGCGCTTTACAACAATTCAAGTTTTTTCAAGACATTATTGGAAAACAGTATGATGTCACTCAGTAAATCCTTTTTCCCTTTGACAAAATACATGGCAGAGGACGAAGAGTTTGGTCCATTTTGGACCATTATTTATGAGGAATTCAAGCTCACTCGTTCCTTGATTTTAAAAATAACTGGATATAAATCAATGATGGAAAATGAGCCAAGCGGCAAAGCTTCAATTGAAGTCAGGGAAGCTATAGTCTTGCCACTCCTAACAATTCAGCAATATGCTTTAAGGAAATTACAAGAATTTCAAAAAGAGAATAATCCTGATAAAGAACAAATTGAGATATTTGAAAAAATTGTAACTCGTACATTATACGGTATTATTAATGCTAGTCGAAATTCGGCTTAAATAAAAAAGCTCAAAAGATTTTTTCTTTCAAGCTTTTTTATTAATTAAATATTAAATTAACTTTAGAATGAATATACTGCCGCAACTGTAAGTACAGTCATATCTTCTCCAGTATACCCTTCAATAATCCCGTATTCAGACTCATCATATCTTAGTTCACCAATAAGTTTTAAATTGTCATCTATACTTGCATTGGCGGTAAGTGTTAATGCAAAAACATCACTATCTTCAACTAANCCTGAATCACCTTTTGCTGAACGGGTAAATATTTCAGGTCTTAAACCTAATGCAAATGTNTCTGAAAAAGAATTTTCTAGATANAATGCAGCACCTTGATAACCTTCTTTAGTGTCAGTNGAATATGAATAAGCTGCATTTAGGCCTAAGTANAAAGATTCCGTTAAATCAAAACCNCCTGTGTAATCTACGTAGAACTGATCGTTGTTTGCACCATCATCATTACTAACACCACCATATATAAAGTTTAAATATTGACCTTTAAAGCCTAATTGTCCTCCGTACTGAATGCTACCTTTGGCATTTGGAACATCACTTGTAATTCCATGACCGTTAGTCATAGCAAATAACAATGATAGATCTTCTTCTGTAAAATCAACATCTATTTTAACACCCGTGTGTGAAAAAGGTCCTTCATTAAATAAGTATGATACAGAATAGTTAAANTTAGCAGCAGGTGATATCACTTCGTATCCTAGAAAGGTATTAAATTGACCTGCAGTTATCGTAACAGACTCACTTAGGTTGTAATAAGCGTATAACTGATTTATGGCACCAGCCATGTTAGCATCGTCTGCTCTAGGTCCAAAAGCTAAATCTGCAACAACTCCTGATTTAGTACCATCATATGAGAAAACAGTGTTTACCATTCCGAGGCCAAATCCATTTGCAGCCTCTGGAGTAGCAATTAATAGCCCTGGAGCTCCAGCTCCATCTTCTGTATTGACAGTACCATATATATCTACAGTACCTGAAATTGAAAGTTTGGGATCTTCTCCTTGTGCAAATGCAATAATTGAAAAAGAAGCCAATAAAAGTGTATAAATTTTATTCATAACTATTTTTTTGAAATTTTTTGTTATTACAAAATTATAATAAATAGAATTACCAGACTACTAATATATAGTGACTTTAAGTATTTTTGTTTATTTGCTAAAAAAAACAATTAAATTTTAGCAAATTATATTATATCGTAGTGAAAAGATCTAATATTTTTAGAATTTTATAAATTTTATCAACTAAAAAAAAGCTTAGGAGAAAATTTCTCTCAAGCTTTTTTTAATCACAAACAAAATCAAATTAGTTTTTAAAATGAGTAGACAGCCGCGAAAGTTAACGTTGATAAATCTTCTCCTGTGTACCCTTCAATTATTCCATCCTCAGAGTCATCATATCTCAGTTCTGCTATGAAGGTAAGTTTGCTATCAAGGGTGTAATTTCCTGTAAGAGTAAGTGCAGATACATCTTCATCATCTAATTCATCGTATGTATACGAAAAGAATTCAGGTCTAAGTCCAATTGCAAATGAATCAGAAAAAGTATTTTGCAGATACAATGCGGCACCTTGATAACCCGCAGCGGCATCATCCTCAGAGTAAGCATATGCTGCATTAATTCCTACATAGAAAGAATCAGTTAAATCGAAACCACCAGTGTAGTCAATCAATAAACCGTCATCAATTCCTGGCGAAACTCCACCATAGATAAAGTTTAGAAACTGACCTTTGTATCCAACTTGAGCTCCAAACTGAGTTTCTCCGCTTGGGTTAGGGATATCACTCGTTATGGCATGGCCATTAGTAACTGCTAACATTAAAGATAGATCTTCTGAAGCAGCGAAGTCGAGTTTTAAACCAGTGTGAGAAAATGGTCCTGCATTGAACAAATATGAAACTGAATAGTTAAAGTTTGATGCAGGTGAAATAACTTCATAGCCAAAAAAGGTATTGAATTGTCCAGCAGTTAGTGTTATAGATTCAGTTAGGTTATAGTAAGCATATAATTGGTTTATAGCCCCCGCCATATTGGCATCATCTGCTCTTGGTCCGAAAGCAAGATCTGCAACAACACCTGATTTTTCACCATCGTAGGAAAAAACAGTATTAACCATTCCAAGTCCAAACCCATTTGCATCCTCTGGAGTAGCTATTAACAGCCCTGGAGCTCCTGGCCCATCTTCTGTATTAATTGTACCGTAAACATCTACAGTCCCTGTAATGGATAATTTAGAGCTGTCATCTTGAGCGAAAACAACCATTGTGATAGAAGCTAGTAATAATGTGTAAACTTTTTTCATAATTAGTTTTTTGTTAAAGTAATTTTTAGTTTTTCAAATTTATAATAATTTATATAACCCGCTTTAATATTAGGGGGTATAATAATTATTTTTATCTATTTAATAAAAAATACCCCTTTATTTTTGGGGGTTAATAATATTTTAACCAAGTTAGTATAAATATAATATTCATATATTCAATGTTACTACACAAATATCATTTTTTGATTGTTAAATCAACTAAAAACTTTTTAGGAGTTTTAAGTTGTAAAATACCATTGTTAATTCCATAATAAAAAAGTGAATAAAATAATTAAAAAATATTTTTTTAGTCATTATTTATAAATATCATAATAATCGTATAGCTATTTATTTTATCATTTATTTGTCCTTATCTTGTTAGACTTCATCAATAAATTAGTCTATGCTAGAAAAACAAGGAATGTATTTACCTGAATTTGAACACGATAATTGTGGTGCTGGATTTATTTGTAGTCTTGAAGGAAAAAAATCTAACGATATAATTCACAAAGCTCTTCAAATTTTAGAATGTTTAGAGCATAGAGGTGCTGTGAGTGCTGATGGTAAGACTGGCGATGGTGCTGGAATACTAACTGATATACCTCACGAATTATTTTCTAAAAAATGCTCTTTTAAAATACCTAATCAAGGTCAATATGCCGTAGCGAATGTTTTTCTTCCTCAAAAAATCAATCAAAGAACATATTGTGAAACTATTTTTGAAAAACATCTAAAAGAACAAGACTTAAACTTACTTGGATGGAGAACGCTCCCTGTAGACTCATCAGTTTTGGGTTCTATTGCTAAAAAAACAGAACCTTTTACAAAGCAAATTTTTATATCTAAATCGTCTAGTCATCAAGATGATTTTGAGTTCAACTTAAAACTTTTTATAGCAAGGAAAAAGACTGAACACGAGATTTATGGTTCTAAAATATCTCAAGCAAAGTTCTTTTATTTACCAAGTTTATCAACTAAGATTATTATATACAAAGGGCTGCTTGTCCCAGAGGATATTAAATCATATTATAATGATTTGACTAATCCTCTTTTCGTTACTCGTTTGGCACTTGTACATCAGCGTTTTTCCACAAATACATTTCCAACATGGGATTTGGCTCAACCGTTTAGATATATTTGTCACAATGGAGAAATAAATACTTTACGTGGAAATATTTCTAGAATGATTTCAAGGGAATCTTTATTTGAAAGTAATTGGTTTGGTAACGAAATTAAATCTATTTTACCTGTGGTACTACCAAAAAAATCAGATTCCGCTTCTATGGATATGGTTGTTGAATTGTTATTGATGACTGGTAGATCACTCCCAGAAGTTATGATGATATTAATTCCTGAAGCTTGGGAGAAAAATAATGAAATGTCTTCTAACAAAAAAGCATTTTATGAATTCAATTCTTGTCTTATGGAGCCCTGGGATGGCCCTGCCTCAGTTCCATTCACTGATGGAAATTACATTGGAGCTGTTCTGGATAGAAATGGATTAAGGCCATCTCGTTATTCAGTCACAAAGGACGGTTATGTGATTATGTCCTCAGAAATTGGAGTTATTGATATAGCGCCTGAAAATGTTGAATTCCATGGAAGATTAGAACCTGGTAAAATGTTTTTAGTTAACATGAACGAGGGGCGTATTGTTAACGATGAAGAAATTAAAGAAAAAATTTCTAATAAACATCCCTACGAAAAGTGGTTAAAAAAGAACTTAATTTATTTAAAGCAAATCCCTTATAATGATTGTCCAGTATTTCTAAACCAAGAACCACTAGAAAAGCGTAAGTTGCTCTTTGGATATACACAGGAAGATATAAAAACCATTATTCTTCCAATGGCTAACTACGCTAAAGAACCCATTGGTTCAATGGGAAGTGATACTCCTCTAGCCTTGTTATCTGAACGCCCCCAGCTTTTATATAATTATTTTAAACAGTTGTTTGCTCAAGTTACAAACCCACCCTTGGATGGTATTCGCGAGGAATTAATAACAGATATTAGTCTAACTTTGGGGAGCGACTTCAATATTTTTGACTTAGAACCATCACATTGTAAAAAGCTGAAAATTGAAAATCCAGTAATTTCTAAACAGGATTTAGACAAAATTAAAAGTTTTGATCATCCTAATTTCAAAATATCTTCTGTTTCCATGGTTTATCCAATTGAAAAAGGGCATAATGGTCTTGAAGACTCTTTAGAAAACCTTTTAAAAGTTGCATCTAATATGATCGATGGGGGAACTAATATACTTATACTCTCAGACAGAAATGTAAATAGAGAGATGGCACCAATCCCAGCTCTTTTAGCTTGTTCATATGTAAATAGTGGCTTACAGAAATTAGGGAAACGCTCAAAAACAAGTCTTATTATAGAATCTGCTGAGCCACGAGAAGTTCATCACTTTGCGCTTTTATTTGGATATGGTGCTAGTGCGATTAACCCATACATGGTTAACGAAATTATTGAACAGGAAGTAATAATGAATCAAGAGTCTGACGTTCAAGATGCTATTAAAAATTATAACAAGGCTGTTGGTAAAGGTATTTTAAAAGTCATGAACAAGATTGGAATATCTACACTTAATTCATATAGAGGTTCCCAATTATTTGAATGTATTGGTATAAACACTCAAGTTGTAGACACCTATTTTCCAAACACTCCTACAAGAATTCAAGGGGTCGATTTACATCAGTTAGAAAAAGAAATCTCAAAACGTTACCAACGAACATTTATAAAAAAGACAATTGACGCGAATTTAGATTTAGAAATAGGAGGGCAGTATCGTTGGAGACGAAATGGAGAGCATCATCTTTTTAATCCCCTTTCAATTGCAAAATTACAAGACTCTGTGCGAACCAATAAACCTCAGAAGTATAAAGAATATTCAGAAATTATTAACAATCAATCAAAACAATTAATGACTATTCGTGGTTTGTTTGAATTCACCAATTTTGACCCAATTCCAATTGATGAAGTTGAGCCATGGACTGATATTGTAAAAAGATTTAAGACTGGTGCCATGTCTTATGGCTCAATAAGTAAAGAAGCTCATGAAAATCTTGCAATTGCAATGAATCGAGTTGGGGGAAAAAGCAACTCTGGCGAGGGAGGTGAAGACCAAGAAAGATTTTACAAAGATCCAAATGGGGATTGGAAAAATAGTGCCATAAAACAAGTAGCCTCTGGACGTTTTGGAGTTACATCTAATTACCTAACAAATGCAAAAGAGATACAAATTAAAATGGCCCAAGGAGCCAAACCTGGTGAAGGTGGACAATTACCAGGCCCCAAGGTCAATCCTGATATTGCAAAAACAAGAAATTCAACACCATATGTTGGACTTATATCTCCTCCACCTCATCATGATATATACTCAATTGAAGATTTATCTCAATTAATCTATGATTTAAAGTCGGCAAACCGTGAAGCTCGAATTAATGTAAAATTAGTTTCTGAAGTTGGAGTTGGTACTGTAGCAGCAGGAGTAGCAAAGGCTAAAGCGGATGTAGTTCTTATTTCAGGTTATGATGGAGGAACAGGTGCATCTCCACTAACTTCACTAAAACATGCAGGCTTACCGTGGGAGCTAGGACTAGCTGAAGCTCAACAAACTCTTTTGATGAATGATTTAAGAAGTAGAATCGTTGTCGAATGTGATGGTCAATTGAAAACTGGTCGTGATGTCGCAGTTGCTTGTCTATTAGGTGCTGAAGAATTTGGTTTTGCCACCGCACCATTGGTTGCCTCAGGCTGTATTATGATGCGAGCCTGCCATCTTAACACATGTCCTGTTGGAATTGCTACTCAAAATCCTGAATTACGTAAAAAGTTTAAAGGAAAGCCAGAGCATGTAGTCAACTTCATGTATTTTGTTGCACAAGAACTAAGAGAAATTATGGCTAAACTTGGCTTTAGAACTTTAAATGATATGGTTGGTAAAGTTGAAAAGTTAGACCGAAATAATGCAATAAATCATTACAAATCAAGAGGAATTGATTTAACACCAATCCTACACAAAGTGGAGGTAAGTAAAGATGTCAAGCTTTTTAATACTTCCAAACAAAACCATCAACTCAAAAAAGCTTTAGATTTTAAAATTATAAATAATGCTCACCCTGCTCTTTTTCGTAAAGAGCCTACAGTATTGGATATGAAAATCAATAACGAAAATAGAGCAGTTGGTGCAATTATAAGCAATGAGATTTCAAAAATTTATGGCTCCCAAGGATTACCTGATAATACTTTAAAGATTAACTTTACTGGTTCTGCTGGCCAAAGCTTTGGTGCTTTTGCCACAAAGGGACTTAGCTTAAATGTTATCGGAAATACAAATGATTACTTAGGTAAAGGTCTTTCAGGAGCTAAAATTTCAATTCGTGTTCCAGATGAATCTACTATAATCCCAGAAGAAAATATTATTATTGGAAACGTTGCATTGTACGGAGCTACATCAGGAGAAGTATATATAAATGGCAAAGCTGGAGAAAGGTTCTGTGTTAGAAACTCAGGTGCAAAGGCAGTTGTTGAAGGTATCGGTGATCATGGTTGTGAATATATGACAGGCGGAGTTGTTGTTATTTTAGGAGAAGTTGGGAGAAATTTTGGTGCTGGAATGAGTGGTGGAATTGCTTACGTTTATGATCCTAACAATTTATTTAAAAAGCGTTGTAATATAGATGGTTTGAATTTAGATCCATTATCCAAAAAATCAGAATTTGATGAACTTAATGAATTAATCCAAAATCATTATAATTCTACCTTGAGTCCTTTGGCTCAGCGGATTTTAGAGAAGTGGGAGTCATCCCAAAAAGATTTTGTTAGAGTGTTTCCGGAAGAGTACAAACAGGCTTTAATTCGATTAAGAAAAGAAAGTTTAGCAGAAAAAAATTAATATGGGTAAAACAACTGGGTTTTTAGAATTTAAGAGAATCAATGAATCTTATGATTTGGTTGAAAATCGTTTAAAAAATTATAAAGAGTTTACTATTCCACTAAATAAACAAACACTTCAAAATCAAAGTGCCCGTTGTATGGATTGCGGTATTCCATTTTGTCACAGCGGCTGCCCACTTGGTAATTTAATTCCAGATTTCAATGATAATGTTTATTCAGGTAATTGGGAACGAGCTGCTAAAATTTTACATTCAACAAATAATTTTCCAGAATTCACTGGTCGTCTTTGTCCTGCTCCTTGTGAACAAGCATGTGTTTTAGGTATCAATGAAGACCCTGTTTCTATTGAAAATATTGAAAAAAACATTGTAGAAGTTGCTTTTGATAAAGGATGGATAAAAGCTTACAAGCCAGAAATTCGTACTGGAAAAACTGTTGCCGTCATAGGCTCAGGTCCCTCCGGTTTAGCTGCTGCTCAACAACTAAACAGGGCGGGACATGTTGTTACAGTTTATGAAAGAGACTCTAAGATTGGAGGACTTTTACGTTATGGAATACCAGATTTTAAGCTTGAAAAACAAATAATTGATCGACGTATAAAAATTTTACAACAAGAAGGAATAATTTTTAAAACTAATACTAATGTTGGGGTAGATGTTTCTATTGAAACTTTAAAGTTAGATTTTGATACAATACTTTTATGTGGTGGAGCTGCCGCCAAAAGAACACTCCCCATTAAAGGTACTGGGCTTAAAGGAGTAGTTCAAGCAATGGATTTTTTAAAACTAAACAATGAATATGTTGATGGTTTAAAAGATTTTAAAAATATAATTTCTGCTAAAGGAAAAAATGTAATAGTGATAGGAGGAGGTGATACTGGTTCAGATTGCATAGGAACCTCAAACAGACACGGAGCTTCATCTGTAACCAATTTTGAAATTTTGAATAAACCCTCAAATGGCAGGCCTGCCAATCAACCTTGGCCTTTCTGGCCGATGAAAATGAAAGAAAGCTCTTCTCATGAAGAAGGTGCAGAACGTTTTTGGAGTATTTCTACTAAAGAGTTTTTGGGTGATGAAAATGGGAATCTTAAGGCTCTAATTACATGTGAGGTTGAATGGGTGTTTAAAAAAGGAGAACGTCCTGAATTACGTGAATTACCCGGCACTGACAAAACATGGCCTTGTGAATTAGTTCTTTTAGCACTTGGATTTACTGGACCTGGTTCAACCATTATAGAAAAACTTGGTGTTGAAACTGATTTTAGAACCAATGTAAAAGCTACAACAAAAGACTTTAAAACTAATATTCCAGGGGTCTTTGCTGCTGGAGATATTCGCAGAGGTCAATCCCTAATTGTATGGGCAATTTCAGAGGGCAGACAGGCTGCTTATCACGTCGATAATCACTTGATGGGTAGTTCTGACTTGCCATTAAAAGACGATAATGATTTACCAAGAATATAGATTATTCACAATATTCTGCTATATAATCATTCAATTCCTCTTCTGTGTCTATAACCAGGGTTTCAGTTTGCTGATTATTCTCTGAATAGTATTCAATAGAAATTGGAAATACAATTTCAAAGTCAAAATCACATTCAAAATCGTTACAATTTTCAGAGTACCATTGTTCAATATAATCAGAAAGCAGCTCCTCATTTTCAATAGTAATCACATCGCCATTAGAAGTCATTAAATCAATAGGATAAACTAAATCAACGCAATCACTATCAAAAAGATCACCTTCATGACTTTCTTCATCAAAATTACAATACTCTTCAATATATTCATCAAGTTCTTCCTCTGAATTTATAATAAGTGTTTCTAATTGCTGATTATTTTCTGAGTAGTATTCAACAGTCATTGGGAATATAATTTCAAAGTCAAAATCACATTCAAAATCGTCACAATTTTCAGAATACCATTGCTCAATGTACATTAAAAGTGCTTCTTCACTTCCAATAGCTATTTCATCTCCGTTAGAATTCATTAGATTAATAGGGAAAACTAAATCAAAACAATCAGTATTAAAAAAACCATCTTCATGGTTTTGACCATCAGTACTACATTCATCTAAGAAATCTTCAACATTAAATCCATCTAGTTCAGCATAGCAATCATTAGGGTAAACAATAATTATATCCTCACCGTTTACCCCGCTTATTAAAACACAAACCGGTTCATAAATTTCATAACATAAATTATTTTCATCCGATTCAAATTCACAATCATCTAAAAGGTTGTTGAAAATTTCATCATTTTCTATGGTAAGTATTTCAATTGAATTGCTTCCACCATTAAACACCAAAACATCAAATGGATATGAAATATCGTTGATATAATAATCATCGTTAGATTGAATAAGAATTTCAATTAATTCTTCAAGACTGTTGATAGTAATTATTGAACTATCACTCATTTGAAAATCTATAGGAAATACAAATTCAAAACAAAAATCTAATACCATATTACCAGTTGGGTTTTCCATATTGTAAACCTCACCATTGGTGTCAAATTGCTCCATTAACTCAGACATAGATCTCATTAGAGTTGAGCTGGAGTTATTATCCTCATTTTGATTAATCTCTTCAGAATTATCACAACACAATACTAGTAACATTGTAAAAAGGGTTATTATAAATGGTATTTTAATTTTTAGTGATTTCATATTTAATTTAAATTTATAGGGTTTATGACAATTTCTGTGCCAGAGTTACAAATATACAATATGTTCAACCATTTAAATTAAATAACCTCAGTGATTGTTAATTTTTTGATAAACTAAAGCTATATTGAATTAGGTTTATTATGTTTGTTTAATTGTCATTACATTTTTGCAATTATGAAAAGATATTTTTTCAATTTTTTTTATTTTCTGTTAATTCCCCTTATTTTAAGTAATGTGATATTTGATGAAGATATTGACTTTCAAGGTCAAGCTGTATATATTTCAAAATCAAGGTTAGAGCTGGGGAGGTGGGGAGCTCGTATGAGTGAAGCTCAAAAGAAAGATATTGCCATAAGACTTAAAAATCGTTTAGAAAAAGAATTTATATTAACTTTCAATAAAGAAGAATCTTTATTTGTTGAAGAAGAGCAATTAGATGCTATTTCAGGAGCTACTGATTCATGGGGTAAAAATTTTGCCGCTGGTGAAAATTATAAAAATGTAAAAATAAATTCTCAGATCCAGCAACAAGAATTCTATGGTAAAAAATTCTTGGTTAAAGATAATTTACAGGAAATAAATTGGACACTAGAGAGTGCTTCCAAAAAAATAGGAAATTATAATTGTTACAAAGCTACTACATTTATACCTACTGAAGATTTATTATGGTATTCCTTTTCATGGAGTCGTATGAGATCAAATGATGATTCAGGTTCTTCTACAGATAATGATTCTGATAGTCAGGTTGAAGTAACCCAAGTTGAAGCTTGGTATACACCTGAAATTCCTGTTAGACATGGTCCTTCTGATTATTGGGGTTTACCAGGCCTAATTTTAGAAGTTAGTGCAGGAGAAACTACTATGCTTTGTACAAAAATAGTAATTAATCCTTCAAATAAAATTAAAATTGAAGGACCAAAAAAAGGTACTGTTTTAAACAAAAGAGGCTATCAAGATTTGATTCAAAATAAAATGGTAGAGTTTAGGAATAATAGAATGAGGCGTTGAAAATTTAACAGAACATAGTAATTTTTTCTTGTATTTCAAAAAACTATTAAACTTCCAATAAAAATGATTGCTCCCAATACCATAATTATTAAACTGTAAGGCAAAATATCCTTTGCTTTTAGCCCCGTTATGGCTAGCAATGGCAGAGCCCAAAAAGGCTGTAACATGTTTGTGAGTTGATCTCCATAAGCAAGTGCCATAACAACCTTTTTCAAAGGTACTCCCAGATTTAATGCTGCTTCAATAATTATTGGTCCTTGTATAGCCCATTGTCCACCTCCACTGGGTATAAAAATATTAACAAACCCAGCGCTAAGAAATGTAAAAATCGGCAAAGTAGTTTCTGTAGATATTGAGATAAAAAAATCGGACAACAATATAATAAGACCACTATCCTTCATAATGCCCATTATACCAAAATAAAGAGGAAATTGAATTAAAATTCCAGAAGCTCCACCCACAGCAATTTTTAATGCAGATAAAAATGATTGAAAGTTTTTATGTAATATTATTCCTACCCCAAGCATTAATAAATTTAAGGCATTAGGAGTTATTTGAAATAATAAAACTTGTTTACCATAATTTATAGCAAAACAAAAAATAATAAAGCAGCCAAATGTCAAACCCATTATTTTGGAGCTGTCAATTTTTAAATTTTCACTATTATTTTGGGGAGTATTTAACTTAATATTTTGATTAATATTACCAAATTCAAAGTTTGATGGTTTTATAAGTTTATTTATAATCCAAAATGCTAAAGGAACTAAAATTATTAAAATAAGGTATGTTGTTAGGTTTGCAGTACTGAGAACTGTTTCATTAAAATTAATATTAATTGGTAATTTTTCAAGGTTTTCTGGGCTGCTAATACCACTCATTAAATTGTAAATATGATTTTTTTCAGAGACTTTTATTGGAGCTGAACCGCTAATACCACCATGCCAAATCATTAATCCAACATAACCTGCAGCTCCTAGCAAAGGGTAATTAAATGAAATTTTATTTTTATTACAATGCTCACCAATTTTTCTTGCTAGAATAGCACCGAAAATAAGTCCTAACCCCCAATTAAAAAAAGCTGCTAATATTGCAGAAAAACTTAAAATAAGAACAGCTTTAGATGAGGAATTTATATTATTTGTAAGTTTTTTAATTAAATTTTCAAATGGAGTACTTAGAGCTAAAATATGTCCTAGTACTAAAATTAAAATCATTTGATAAGCAAAAACTAACAAAGAACTATCCCAGACTCCTTTTTCCCAATAAGAACATATTTCAAAGAAATATCTTGAATTATTATCTGAGTTGGTAAGTACTAATGCAAAAAATATGGTAATAAATGTGAGAATTACAGCAATTGTAAAAGAGGTAGGGATGTAAGACTTAAATAGTTTTTCAATACTATTACTAATCTTCATATTTAATTAATTTATAAATTTCATTAAACTGCTTGAAAAATTTGTAGGACATTAGAGCTTGAGAATGCGTTTAACTGTAGATGTATTTTTGTTCCAAATTTTTATCATATAAACCCCTCGTTTAAATAAACTCATATCAATTTCATTTGAGTTATTAATTGATAACACAAGTTGTCCTAGTAATGTATAAACATCAATATTATAATCATCTTCAATTCCTCTAATATATAGAGAACTATTAACAGGGTTAGGATATAATTTTATCAAACTTAGTTCATTATCATCCACAAAAAGCTGCTCACTGTTAATTGCATATGGACTTCCATTTTCATTAATACAATCCCAGTTTTCTGGTAACGAATTATCTAAATTTGGTTGTATCAATTCTAATGTGTTTCCAGTCTCGTCAGCACAACTTGGCCATGGAGCTTCAGAATCATAACTTACACCATCAATAATATTACCGTCAGAATTATATAATCTTACGCTGTCAGCTCTGCCAAGTCCATAACCTAACTCTCCTATGAAAGGGATATTTGGAAACATGCTAACAAAATCTGATTCATCTTTTACAAAAACTAAAAAGCCATTGCCTTGGATTTGGGTTCCATCAGGAATTATAAAAACATTTGCATCATTCTCATCTCTTAATTCCCAATTCGAAATATCGATTGGTTCAGCTTTTGGGTTGTATATTTCAATCCAGTCATCAGGATTAAAAGTATCACTCGAGCGATAATTTATTTCATTGATGACTAACTGAGTTGAAAGGTTTGTGAAATTTGGAATAATTTCAAAAGCCTGATCAATTGAAACATTAATGGTTTGGTTTGTTGAATATAAATCACCACTCCAGTGAGAAAATTCATATCCAAGCTCAGCAATGGCCTTCAACTTTACCGGGACAGTTTCAAAATAATCTCCAGTCCATGAGGATTCTTGAATATTTAGATTTTCATTAATTTCAACTAAGCCTTGGCTAGAATTTATATTTGTTATTGTCAGAGGATGAAAATTTGGCAGATTAAATTGACTTTTAATATGCTCCTTGACAATAGCTGGTCTTTGAGTTGCAAAATTCATCATTGCCCATTGATAAAACCCAATGTGACCATTAACATCTGTAATTTCATAACCCAACGAGGGATCATCTTTCCAGCGTTCAAAATGCGCATTAATTTCAGGTTGAATAGTTCCGAAAACTTGATTAATATGCTGGATAACGTTGCTACTTAAAAAGCGTGTGTTCAATTCATCAGCATAGCGATTAATAAATTGATTTCTGAAATTAATATGGGTTATTAGCTTTCTAAAAAGTAGCGTAGACCAAGGAGGGTTCGGCCAACCTCCTCCATTTGGTTCCAAAGCAAAATTTAGTGTGTTTTCCTCAAAATTCCCCCAATTCCACCAAGGGCCAAATCCAAAGTCAGTATCATACATAATCCATCTCCATTTTGTTTCAGGATGTTTCCAAAATTTAATATTATTTCCTGGCCAATCAGTATTGTTTATAAAAATATTAGTTGCTTGATATAATGCATATTGCTTAATATCTATTCTGTCACTTAAATATTCATAATTATTATCAGTTAAGTAATCAATATTTTCAATGTAATTAATTAGTTCGTTGTACTCAGTATTATCACCTTCAATAATTTCAGCATTATTGGTTAAAAGTGTAATTCTATCTGCATCAACTCCATGCTTTGATGCAAGCATATGTTCATTTGTCTTTTCTCGCATGTTATACATTCCCCAATACTCTCCGTTAATATAAGTTGCTACTGGGTTGTGTTCTTGAAAATCTATCTCCGAGCCGCGCATTAAACTTGTGAGCATAATATCCTTCATGTTAGATCTCATCCAGTCTTGTCCCGAGCTTCTGAGTACAAATGCCTCAAATCTGTCATAATTAAGGTTATCAAAGAATGGATACTCAAATTTTGAATCTCCATATTGGCCTCTAGCGAAAAAAGCTAGTGACCTCTGTCCATTTTGACCACGGCTCCAACCTCCAAAAATTTTCACACCACCATCAAATTCTACAAATTCATTACTATTATTTTCATAAAATGAAAAATGAATTGGACGCTCCCAATCTTCCCAAAAATTTGCACCAAAATATGGTTGCCAAGTATCAAAAGTTCCATCAGGGCCAAACACGTAAATACCAGTTTCATCATCAAAAAAATCTTCAGGATTAACTGTCAGAAGCATAATATCTATATCATGACTTGAATTGAAAATATAAGACTCTGTAGTAACTTTTGAAGGTAAATAATTATTAGTATTAGAGAAGATTCTAGCTCTTACGCTACTATTTTCGGAAATTGTAATGGGTTCTATATAAACGTTAGATGAGTTTGTTGGTGTGCTCCCATTTGTTGTAAAACGAATATTTTGCGACGGCGTATTACCGGATAAGGAGAGGTTGAAAGGGTTTTGAGTAATGCCACCATTTTGGGAAAAAATAACTTCATTTTGAATACTTCCTAAAAATTCTTCATCAGCATTTTGATAACCGGGTGTGGTTTGAATATAACTAACAATATTTTCTGTAATATTTGAAACACCAATAGAAGTATTAGGAGGTAATCCTTCAATAACAAGTTCATCGACAATTGTCCCACTATTATTTGAAAGTATCAGGGTTTCACTATTTGATGATATTTTAAAATTTGTATGCAATGGATTATCATCTGATAAGTTTAAAATGCCTGGAGGATCAATTCCTAAATCATTTGGAGTTGAGTAAATTGCTGATAAAAACGGAATAATTGTGAAATCACTCGAATTTGAGCTAATGTTGTGTGCTTGAATAGCCAAAACATTTTCACCTTCCACTAAAAAAGAGTTCAAATTAGAAAGAACAAATCTATCTGGTAATCCCCCAGAGTATATTTGAGCTTCATGATCGGTTGATATTTCTCCCGAGTCAAAAGGAGGAGGTACTCCACCAATGTTAGCTCGGGTGACTTCAACTCCATTAATATAAGCTACAAAAGCATCATCATAATCAATATCAAGAATTAAGGATATTATATCGTTAATATTAGTAATATTGAAATTTTTTCTTAGGTATACGGATAGTGTACCATAAGGAATTGTAGTATTATCATCTCCGTCAGAATATCCAAATCCAGTTGCTCCATTAGCCCAAGACGAAACATTGAAATTTAGGTTTTTCCAGTTTGGGTTTGGCTCTGTGTTAGGTATATCGTATTTAAATATATCTCCTTGGTTTATAAGGGTTCTTGAGTAAGTGTTTAAAGAGCGATCTTTTCCAGAGGCCCAAACTAATAAATATTCATCTGGAGAAATTGTTATTTCTGGAAAAGTCCACATATCAAGTTCTTCCAAATCATCGGAAATAGTCCAGTTTTCTAGGGAAATATCTTGTGTTCCATTATTGTAAAGCTCAAACCAATCAGGGCTATCTCCATCTTCATCAAAATAAATTGAATTTGAGGACACTGCCTCATTAATCCTAATAGTTTGTGCAGACAGTGAGTAACTAAAAATAAAAATTAATAATAATATTCTCATGGGACAAAATCTAATTTACTTTCAAAAGTATTCATTTTTTTTCACTAATTACAGTTCTAAATCCTAAGTGCTCAAGTGAAGTACTTGGATCAGTTGCTTGTCTGGATGAAACCCTGTAGCTTGCACAATACGAATCATTGCATAAAAAAGAACCTCCTCGAATTATTTTTTCTTGGATATAAGGATTGTTAGGATTGTATGCCTTAGAAGCTCCTTGTGGATTATTTGCTATATTGTTTTTTTTACATTCTTTGTAATAATTTGTATTGTACCAATCACTTGTCCATTCCCAAACATTTCCTGAAATCTCGTACAACCCGAAATCATTTGGAGGAAAAGTTTTTACTGGTGCACTTTTTTCAAAACCATCAGTTCGTGTGTTGGTCACTGGGAATTCGCCCTCCCAGGTATTAACATATTTAGATACTGAATTTGAAATATTTCCCCAAAAATAAATTTTATCTTTTTTACCTCCTCTAGCAGCATATTCCCATTCAGCTTCTGTAGGTAATCGTCTACCAGCCCATTTACAATAGTTTTGAGCATCCTCGTAAGAAATATGTACAACTGGATAATTCTCTTTTCCTAAAATATTACTTCCTTCACCCTCAGGTTCCTTCCAGTTAGCACCAACACTCCATTTCCACCACTGAGAAAAATCATATAAATTCGGAACAGATTCTTGAGTTTTTTTGAATAATAAAGATCCAGGTTTAAGTAAAGAATCGTGTGGTTTTTTAGTTCCTTCAGGGACTTGTAGTTTTATTAAATCCCAATCAATTGGTCGTTCAGCTGTGGTAATATATCCAGTTTCGTATGTAAACTTTGAAAAATCTGCATTAGTTACTTCAGTAATATCCATATAAAATCCATCGACAAACACACTATGTTTTGGTTTCTCATGTGGAAGTGCCATTTGGTCAAAATCAGATGCCCCCATTTCATACAAACCACCAGGCACCCATACCATTCCATCAATAACAGGTTTATTTAACTCAATGATTATCTTTTTTTCCTGTTTACAAGAAAAGAAAACTAAAAATGATACAAAGAGATTTAAAAAAGATCTTGGATACATTATTATTGATTAATTCAGAATTTGAAGTAAAAATACAATTTTACATTCTATAATATTAGTAATTTTTAAAATTACTAAGTAAGTTTTTAGTTCAATTTAATGTTGTTTGATTTTTTAAAAAGCATTAGTTTTGATATTCTAAATAGCCAAATTTTGAAAATTAGTTTTAAGCTTTTATTTTTAACTCTTGCTATTGCCTCGCAGCTAAAAGCACAAACATCTAATAACTCTCCTAATATTTTATTTATTTCAGTTGACGATTTAAAACCAGCTATAGGGGTGTATGGTGATACTATTGCAAAAACCCCTAACATTGATAAGCTTTCAGAAAAAGCAACCATATTTTTAAATAATCATACACAACAAGCTATTTGCGGACCTTCTAGAGCAAGTTTAATGACAGGAAAACGTCCAGATTACACAATGGTTAGAGATTTAAAGACTAAAATGCGAGATATGGTTCCAAATATTGTCACCATTCCCCAATATTTTAAACAGCAAGGATACCATACAATTGGCTTGGGTAAAATTTTTGACCCTCGTTGTGTAGACGAATTTAGAGACAAGCCTTCTTGGTCTGTTCCATTTGTTCCAGAACATAAATTAGATTATCCAGACGCTTATGGCCCACCAGCTATAGGATTTTACCAAAATCCTGAGATAAAGGAAAAGATAAGGATTCTACGAAATGAAGCAAAATCAAAAGGCGAAAAAAACCTTGGGAGTTATGTAAGAGACCGTTACAAGCCTCCATTTGCAATGAGCAATGCTCCAGATGCAGCCTATGTAGATGGTGCTTTGGCTGTTGAAGCGAATAAATTATTAGATGAATATCAAACTAAAGCTTCAAAGCCATTTTTTCTTGCTGTTGGTTTCAAGCGCCCGCACTTACCTTTTACAGCCCCTAAAAAATATTGGGACCTTTATGATGCTTCAAAAATCGAAATTTCAAAGTATCAGCAAGACTCAAAAAACGGCCCAAGTATTGCTTATCACAGCTCAGGTGAGCTAAGATCTTATATAACCCCTGAAATTTCTTATAATATTTCTAAAGATAATCGTGTTGTATTATCAGAAGAACTTCAGAAAAAATTAATTCAAGGGTATTATGCAAGCACAAGTTTTGTTGATGCCCAAATAGGAAAAATTATATCTAAACTAAAGTCTACAGGGCTTGATAAAAATACTATTGTTGTAATATGGGGCGACCATGGTTGGCACTTGGGAGATCACGGACTTTGGAATAAACATTCTAATTTTGAACAGGCAACACGCTCGCCATTGATTATATATGACCCAAGAGTTGGGAAGCCAATTAAAATTGCATCTCCCACAGAATTTGTAGACCTCTTTCCAACCCTGTGTGATGCTTTAGGTTTAGAAATACCTGGTAATTTAGACGGGGTTAGTTTACTTCCACTAGTTAAAGGCGAACAGTTATCCGTCAAGCCTTTTGCTGTCAGTCAGTATAAAAATTCTAATAAAACTGGATACAGCTTTCGAACGGATCGCTATCGATATACCGTCTGGATAACAGATAAAAATAGCACAGACCCTATTTTCCAAAGTGATATTTTTGCTGAAGAGCTTTACGATTATAAAACAGACCCCAACGAAAGTAAAAATCTTTCTGATGAAGCCGAAAAAGCCAATTTAATGCGAAGGTTTCAAAGATTGGCGGCCAATTTCTTCAACAACCAAAGTGAAATACCAATCAAGAATCTCATTGGTAAACTTCAAAACAAGCTTCAGATTGGTGCGACGCTAAACCACTACGGTTTGAATTCAAAAAAAGAAGAACTTTTCCTCAAAGATTTTAAATTTTTGACACCTGCTAACGCTGCTAAGCAATCACGTTTACATCCTAAGCCAGGGGTCTGGCAGTGGGATCGTACCGAAGATTTTTTAGAATTCTCCAATGAAAATAATTTAACAGTTCGAATCCATGGACCAATCAGTCCGCAAGCTTCTAAATGGGCCAAAGAAGACCATAGAACGGCCAAAGAATTAGAAGGTGTGATGATAGATTTTATGACCGCTTCTGCAAAGCGCTACAATAAAGAGCCAAATGTAAAGCATATGGACGTAGTAAATGAGACTGTTTTACCTGATGGTGATTGGTTTGGACCAAAAAAGGGCACAAATTTGTGGGAGAATCCATGGTTAAAGATGGGTTTAGATGAAAATGGTTTTCCAAATTATATTGTCAAAGCATTTGAAATTGCTACAGAATACGCCCCCAATGTAAAATTGGTTTATAATCAAAATGGTGGAATGCAAAAACCAATGTGGAATAAAATTAAAAACACAATATTATATTTAAAAAGTAAAGGATTAAGGGTAGATGGTATAGGATGGCAGGGGCATTTAAACTTAAGCAGATCAACAAACCAATTTTTAGAAAAGTCTGACAAGGCATTTCAAGATTTATCAAATCTAATTGATTGGGCACATTCAAATAATCTTGATTTTCATGTGACTGAATTAGATTTTAAGGTAACCAATATGTCAAATTTATCCACTGAATTACAAATTCAAGCACAATTGTATCAAAAAATTATTAATATTCTAGAATCTAAAAAAAATAATGGACTAGTAACTTTAAATTTATGGGATTTAGGGGTGCGTTTAAAAAAACCTTCAACTTATTTTCAGTCAATATATGATTCGGATTTCAATCCAACTCCAGCTTACAATGTTATTAAAAATGCAATTCAAAACAATCAATAGTATGAATTTATTAAAATCAATTTTCTCTTTTTTTGTGTACAGTTGTTTCTTGTTTGGGACTTCTCAAAATGAAAACCTCGTTTATTTAAATTCAAAGGAACCTGTTGAAAAACGAGTAAAAGATTTAATGAAACGAATGACTTTGGAAGAAAAAGTATTTCAAATGAATCAATTTGTTGGTCTTGACCATATGCGTAAAGCAGAAAAAAATTTAACCGAAGAAGAGTTGCATTCTAATGATGCTCAAGGATTTTATAAAGGTGTCTTTAGCGATGATGTGGCTGCTATGACCCAGCGAGGGGAAATAGGTTCATTTCTACATGTATTAACTCCAGAAGAGTCAAATTTATTACAAAGCCTTGCTGAAAAGTCAAGGTTAAAAATTCCATTACTTATTGGAATTGATGCTATTCATGGTAATGCATTAGTATCTGGTACAACAGTATATCCATCTCCAATTACATTGGCATCTACATGGGCAGACTCCTATTTAGAAACAATAGGAAAACAGACTGCTAAAGAAATGCGTGCTACTGGTTCTCAATGGACCTTTACTCCTAACATTGATGTACTTAGAGATCCGCGTTGGGGTCGAGTAGGTGAGACTTTTGGTGAAGACCCTTTATTAGTTGGTAATCTAGGGGCTGCTATGATTAAAGGATTTCAACAAAACGATTTTACAGGAACCCAAAAAGTTATTGCTTGTGCCAAACATATGATTGCTGGGGGTGAGCCTGTAAATGGACTTAATGCGGCCCCAATGGATGTCTCTGTAAGAACCCTAAAGGAGGTGCACTTAAAGCCTTACAAACAGGCAATTGATGCTGGAGTTTATTCTATTATGGCAGCACACAATGAACTTAACGGTATTCCCTGTCATATGAGCTCATGGTTAATGACAGATCTTTTTAGAAAACAATGGGGTTTTAAAGGTTTTTTTGTTAGTGATTGGATGGACATAGAAAGAATTGAAACATTGCATAACGTTGCTAGTAGCTTAAAAGAAGCTTCTTTTTTATCTGTAAATGCTGGGATGGACATGCATATGCATGGAGTTAAATTTCCTGAAGCTGTAGTCGCTTTAGTTAACGAAGGTAAACTTTCTATTAGTCGTGTCAATGAGGCTTGTGAAAAAATATTAACTGCTAAATTTAAACTTGGATTATTTGAAAATAGAATGGTTGATATAGCTGCTATTCCAGAAAAAATATTTACAATTGAACATCAAAAAGTTGCATTAGAAACAGCTCAAAAAGGCATTGTTTTACTAAAAAATAATGGCCTTTTGCCATTAAAAAAAGTTAAATCAGCAAAACGTATATTGGTCACTGGGCCAAACGCTAACAACCAAACTATATTAGGAGATTGGCATGCAGCTCAACCTGAAAATAATGTTACTACAATTTTCGAGGGGATTAAAAGTTTAGGAAATAAAAAGGGGTATCAGGTTGAATTTTTTAATTCAGGAGAAAGTATTAGAAGAATTAAAGACCAGGATATATTAGATGCTGCTAGACAAGCTGAAGGCGCAGATTACGCCGTTATAGTTGTTGGGGATAACTCGATGCGATACAAATGGAAGGATAAAACTGCTGGGGAAAATATGGGTAGAGCTGCTTTGGACCTTCCAGGAAAGCAGCTTGAGCTGGTTAAAGCTATAAAATCAACAGGAACACCAGTCATAATTGTGCTTGTTAATGGTAGACCTATTTCTGAACCTTGGATACAAGGTCATATTCCAGCAATTTTAGAAGCTTGGGAGCCAGGTTCGTTGGGTGGTCAAGCTGTAGCAGAAATAATTTTTGGTGATATAAATCCTAGTGGAAAGTTACCACTTACTGTAGCAAGAGACGTAGGGCAGTTGCGAATGATTTACAATCATAAACCTTCTACCTACTTTCACAAATATGCAATTAAGAAAACAACTCCTCTGTATCCTTTTGGCTATGGCTTAAGCTATACAAGTTTTAAATACTCAAAACCGCGATTATCAAATTCAATTTTAAATCCAGATAAAACAATCGAAGTTTCTGTTTCTGTTACAAATACGGGAAATTATGATGGAGATGAGGTGGTTCAAATGTATATTAGAGATCAAATTAGCAGTGCTACACGACCTGTAAAAGAGTTGAAAGGCTACCAGCGTATATTTCTGAAAAAAGGAGAAACAAAACAAGTCTCTTTTAATATTGATAAAGCCACTTTAGCATTTTATGATATTGACATGAATTATTGTGTCGAACCTGGAGATTTTTCAATTATGGTTGGCAGTTCTTCCGACAAAAAAGATTTAAAAACAACGACTTTAACAGTCAAAGAGCATATGGTTATCAATGAATAATTTCTTGAAATATGTAATTGTGTTTTCTTTTGTTTTCCAAGTGAATGCACAAGATGTCAAGCCTGTAAAAAACGTACTTTTTATCATGGTGGACGATTTACGCCCTGAACTAAATTGCTATGGCCAAAATTTTATTAAGAGTCCTAATATTGATGCATTGGCTGCTGCGGGTACAACTTTCAAACGTGCCTATTGCAACGTACCTGTTTGTGGTGCTTCAAGAGCGAGTTTGCTGTCAGGAGTGAGACCCACAGAAAAGCGCTTTTTAAGGTATTATTCCAGCATCAATGAGGCAGGACCCAACACCCAACATATTGTAGATTATTTTAATGACAGAGGGTACACTACAATAAGTAACAATAAGATTACCCATTTAAAAAATGACATTAAAACATGGGACCAAGAATGGCATCCTAAAGACATCAGTTGGCGGAATTATCAAGATCCAAAAAACAGAGAACTTGATGCCAATAAACAACCAGGGCCAGCATTTGAGAGATTAGCCGTTGAAGATTCGGTTTATTTTGATGCCCAAACCGCCTATAAGTCCATTGAAGACTTAAAAAAATTAAAAGCTAATGGTCAGCCATTTTTCTTAGCAGTTGGTTTTGTAAAGCCACATTTGCCTTTTACTGCTCCCAAAAAATATTGGGACCTTTANAATGAAAGTGAAATACGATTNCCAAAGCAGTCAACNTTTCCTGAAACAGCACCAANAATAGCTAATCATAAATGGGGAGAANTGCGCGCTTANAAGGANATTCCAAAAGAGGGCCCTATNNCAGAAGATTTAGCAAAAACGCTTATCCATGCTTATTANGCCAGTGTCAGTTTTGTTGATGCACAAATTGGTAAATTAATNAATGCTTTAGANGCNTTAGAGCTTCGNGAGAGTACAATAATTGTATTGTTGGGGGATCATGGATGGAGNTTATCAGANCATGGGCTTTGGGCNAAACACAGTAATTTTGAAGTGGCCCTTCAAGTNCCTTTNATTATAATTGCTCCTGGACTNTCNGAAAATAAAACATCNAACTCCGTTGCNGAGTTGGTAGATTTATATCCCACACTTTGCGATTTAACTTNTGGAAAAAAACCCCANCATTTACANGGGANTTCATTGGTTTTAAGCCTGAAGAATCCNGATAAAATATACAAGACTACAGCGCTTGCGCGCTGGCAAAAAGGGGAGACCCTTATTGAAAATAACTATTTTTACACTGAATGGACATTAAAATCAAATCGAATTCGTCGTATGCTATACGACCATAGTATTGACCCAAATGAAACAGTAAATTTAGCAACGCTTAATCGCTACAATAAAACAGTTGAAATTTTGAGTCAACAATTAAAATTATTTAAAAAATCCTTTAATTAAAGCATNATGAGAAATGTATTTTTTACTGTAATCAGTTTGTTTTTGATATTACCATTATGGGCACAATCCGAAACTAATGTAAAGACGACAAATCGTCCAAATATCGTATTTATCATGTCAGATGACCATGCTGTCAGTGCTGTTAGTGCTTATAATGATTGGTTGGCAAAGATTGCACCTACACCTAACATTGACCGCATTGCAACAAATGGAATGCTTATGACAAGAACATTTAACACAAATTCTATTTGTGGCCCAAGTCGCGCTTCGATATTAACAGGAAAGTATAGCCATGTNAATGGATTCTTTAAGAATGAAAAAGGCGGAGATTTTGATGGCTCACAAGTAACCTTTCCCAAAATTCTTCAAGGTGCTGGTTACGAAACAGCTGTTATTGGTAAATGGCATTTGGGTACAACACCCACCGGTTTTGATTATTCTAAAGTNATGATAAATTGGGGAGGTCAAGGGACTTATTTCAANCCTNTTTTTTTAGAAAATGGCAAAGATACCATTGTAGAACGCAAACGGCACTCTTCCGCTCAAGTAGCGCACGANGCATTAAAATGGCTTGAAAAGGGTAGAGATAAAGACAAGCCTTTTATGTTGATGTACCAGTTTAAAGCACCCCACCGCCCTTGGCAGCCTGCTGAAGAATTTCAGTCTTTATTTACTGATGGCGATTTGCCTCAACCTGCAAATTTTAATGACGATTTTAAAGGACGAGAGGCAGCTAAAGACCAGTGGATGGAAATTGAGAATCATATGAACAGAAGGGATTTAAAAATCTCGCCTCCAGAGGGTCTTTCCAGAAGAGAATTGAACGATTATTATGCTTTTGGAAATAAAGGTGAGTTTTGGACTCCAAATGATACGCTTCAGGGTGCTGCACTTAAAAATTGGAAATACCAAACTTACATCAAAGATTACTTGCGATGTGTTGCAGGTGTAGATAAGGCGGTAGGACAAATGTTAGACTATTTGGAAGCTAATGGTTTGGCCGAGAATACGGTTGTTATTTATACCTCAGATCAAGGNTTTTATTTGGGGGAACACGGCTGGTTTGACAAGCGCTGGATGTATGAAGAGTCTTTTAAAATGCCCTTTATGATTAGTTATCCGAAGCTTATAAAACCAAAATCTAAAAATAATAATTTACTTCTAAATATTGATTTTGCACCTACATTATTAGAGCTTGCTGGCGTTGAATTAACTGAAGCAATGCAGGGAACAAGTTTTGTACCGCAATTAATATCAAACTCTGATCAGGTTAGAGAGGCGGTTTATTATCATTATTACGAATATCCAAAATGGCACATGGTACAGCCCCACTATGGAATTCGTACCAAGCGTTTTAAATTAATCCATTTCTATTACAATATGGATGAATGGGAGCTATATGATCTTGATAGTGATCCAAATGAAATAAATAATTTATACGGAAAAGTCAAATACAAAAAACTGGTTAAACNTTTAAAGAAAAAATTAAAAAAATTACAGATTCGATATGACGATGATATGACTTTAGATGAAATGAGAGCTATGACTGATGTGGTTGTAGAACGAGTTTATAATGAAGAAAACTTAAATACTAGATAAATTATTGAGATAAATTCAAAAATTATTAAAAAGCTCCTTTTTACTGGTAAATTCTTAATTATTTTTTTTAGTTTTATAATTATAACGTTTTCAAAAAAAAACAAATATGAGAAAATTTTACATTCTATTTTTATTAATTCTTAGTTACTCACTAACAGCTCAAACTTTTGATTTTCAAAATGTTCAAGACCAATTTGGTTGGGTTTCTGGTGGAGGAGGTATAACAGATGCTGATTTATCAATTACTCCTGATGGCTTAGTTGTTAGCTGGGCTGCTCCTGGTGAATCAAGCTGGCAAAATGGCCGCAAACCAAAATTAAAACACATTAATGCCAATGTTGATGCTAATAATAATAAAATTTTTAGCNTGACATTGCATAACACCTCTAATTNNGTAACTAGAATAAGAGTTATTCATTTTAAAGGGTTAAATGGAACTGATCCTACTAGCTCAAATGGTAGCGAAGCTCGTTATGCGTCATTTGATATTCCTGCTTTAACAGATCCCCAAGAAACATTTTATTACGATTTGACAAATGCTGATTGGGTAAACTATAACAATGAAATTGAAACAGAGACTGATTTGGATATGGATCATATTCAAGTACAATTTGTAACTGCTTCTCCAGCTAATGGATTTTTAACTTCTGAAGGATCAATTACAATCCATTCTATGTCATTTATAAATGAAATTCCATCTGAAGAGCGTGTTGACTATAATTTTAATGAAAATGTTGAAGGATTTATAGGACAAAATGGGGTTTCAATATCTCAATCTGCTGGAAATTTAGTTTTAGATATATCAGATACAAGCCCTTATCCAAAATTAACTCAAAGTGGTTCATTTTCTGTTAATGCAGACCTTTATAAATANGCTACAGTATTTTTATCTGAAAATAATTCATCAAAGTCTAGAATGACTTTAGTGTCTCCTCANGGAGGTAATCAGTTTGTTTCAGCTGANATTACNNCAAATACTATTAGCCCACAAGAGGTTAATTTTGATATNTCTGGTCTTGACAATTGGAATGGAATGATTAATAACTTTGCATTTCAAATTATTGAACCCACAGAAGATGGAGCACCTTTGACATCATCTGGAGTAGCTCTTATTGACAGAATTTTGTTTTTAACAGAAAACCCCTTATCAACAGATGAAATTAGTTTTGAAACTAACTTTAAATTATTTCCAAATCCAGCAAAAGATGTCTTGAATGTTATTAGCTCTAAGCAAATTTCTGTTTTAAGTATTATTAACATGCTTGGCCAGGAGATTATTAGAAAAACAATTAACACTTCTAGANTTGATATATCTAAGCTTACACCTGGCTTGTATATTGTAAATACAAAACATGATAATGCTGTCGAAATTACTCGAAAACTTATTATTGAATAATAAATACTAATTATTAATTTTAAAATAAAAATGAAAAAAATAATCCTAACATGCTTATTGTTTGTTTTAACACTTTCAGTACAAGCTCAAGAAGATAAATATGCTGCTAAGAGAGCTGCGAATGCAATCTCATTTATTTCATCTAATATGGAGATTTCCGAATCAGATGCTACTTTTTTGGAAAAAACGCTTTACAATAAATACGCAACAAATGCTTCAAAAATAAGGGGTAAGGATTTAACTCCTGATGAAAAAAAACAGATATACCGTTCNGCTTTTGTAGAAACTCGTAAAAAGTTAATGGATGTATTTAGTAAAGCTCAAGTAGATGAAATAACTGTGCTTGAGAGAAAGGCTAATACAAAATAAATTCAGTATAATTTTATAAATAAAGAGGAGGCTTAGCCTCCTCTTTAGTTTTAATTATGTTTTTNAAAAACTCTTTTTTTTCAATTTATCTTTTAGCACCTTTTATGCTTTTTTCTCAAACATCTACTTGGGAAATAGTTGAGTCAATGGGTAGGGGTTTAAATTTGGGTAANACCCTTAGTGCACCTGTCGAGGGCTACTGGGCGCCTATTGTTTATGAGCAATATTTTATTGATGTTTCAAATGCTGGTTTTTCAAATGTTAGAATTCCCATAGATTTTTTTGGTACTAGAACAAGCGGGAATACCTCAATTTGGTCAAGTCAGTCTAATACATATAGTGAATTTAATGGTTCTGAATCTGATTTTTTGGTAAGTAGTGAATATTTAAATCGAGTTGAAACTGTTGTTGATTGGTCTCTACAACAGGGTTTGTACACAATAATTGATATTCATGGAGCTGATTTGAAATCTGAATTTTTGGAAACTTTCAATTTTAATAATTCAAATTATACAAATCCAAGTTCCGCTAAGCGTGCTGCAGATCTAATGAAGTTTAAATCAATATGGATTCAAATCGCTAATCGGTTTGTTAATCACCCTGAGGAATTATTATTTGAAGTTGTTAATGAGCCTTATTTTGAAATAAGTAATTCTGAAATGGATTTTATTAACTTAATGATTATTGAGGCCATTCGATCAACAGGTGGGAATAATAGTACTCGTCCAATTATTATAACTGGAGGNACTTCNACTTCGTATCAAGCACCAACAGCAATAAGTGACGATGTTTTAAATTTTGATTCAAATTTAATAGCCTCATTTCATTATTATAAGCCATTTAATTTTACAGCTTCCTCTAGAGAAGAATATAATGATTTTAATTGGGGTAATAACAGTGATAAATCAACTTTGGATTTACATTTTGATGAAGTTAAAANCTGGTCTGAAAATAAAAATATTCCAATAACTCTTGGTGAATTCGGTGCTGACAATGAATCTGGTTTAAATTATAACACAGGGNTTTATAGTTCACATAGTGGTCCCATAAATGCTGATCGTGTTGAATATCACAGGTATATAGCTGAGCAAGCAATTAATAGAGGATTTTCNTTCTCTGCATGGTGCGCTGGAAACAAATCAACCAAGACAATTCATTTACGAAATGACAACCCTTCAACAAGTAATGCTATTTCAGGTATTTGGGTTAATGATGTAAAAGAAGCTCTTNTAGCAGATGGCACATGGCCAGAATGTTATGGNCCCTACAATAATGAGATAATTCGAAATCCAAATTTCGAGTGTGGGGTCTCAAGTCANTGGACTTTTTCAGTTCAGGGTAATGCTGAAGCATCATTATCTAATGAAAATAGCTCAGTATTTTCTGGCTCTAATGCTGCTAGAGTTGATGTTACTGCTTCACAAAATTANAATAAAGTAATATTAAGTAATGTTGTTTATGAAGACGACTTAACTAATAAAACACTTGTTATTGGATGTCACGCAAAAGCGTTAGAATCAAATATTTCTTTTAAACTAAGAATAAGAACTCAAATAAATGGAATTGTAACCTATCAACCATCACAGTCTTTTGANTTGTCCGATTCTTACCAGTATTATGAGTTTCAGTATGATGTTNCTGATGATTCCTCATTTGTTCAATTGCAAGTTTTANTAGGTGCACACACTGGAACTTATTTTTTAGATTCCTTTAGTATAGATGTAATTGATTCCTCATTAGGAATAATTTCAGAAGTTGATGATTTAGATTTTGTCTTATATCCCAACCCAACAAAAGAATTTATTAATATCAAATCCTTTAATGAAATCGAGTCTATTGGAATTTACAGTCTCATTGGAAGATTGTTAATTATGAAGAACCAAAGTGAAAAAATTAATATCAATAAATTATCAAGCGGTTTTTATTTAGTNAAAGTCAAATTTAAAAATCAAGCTATGNTNATTNAAAAAATATTAAAGAAATAGATATTTAAATGAAAGTATTNTTTATTTTTTAANACAATTTTAGTANTTTTAGAAAAGTTATATATCANTTGANANANNANTAATNNAACNAACCAATNATTNANAAATGAAAAACAANNTTATAATTNCAGTTGCNACNTTGCTTTTACCNCTAGCAATTTTTNCTCAATCAAAATNAGTTACAGGGGTNNTTAATGATGATCANGGATTACCCTTACCAGGTGTGACNNTTCAAGTTAAAGGNACCGATAATTTNGGTGCCGTTACAAANTTTGATGGTGAATTNACAATTNATATNAAATCATCTAAAAANCANGTACTTATTTTTTCTTANGTTGGATTTCAAACGATTGAGTTCGATGTAACAAANACNAATACNGTAAATNTATCTATGGANNTAGATACAGCAGAATTAGATGAAGTTGTTGTAATTGGATATGGNNNTGTNCTTAAAAAAGATGTAACNGGTTCNATTAGTTCTGTAAAAGTTGANGAAAATATTNCAAATCAAACNACAGGANTTGANCANNTACTNCANGGTNGAGCNGCNGGNGTNCAAGTNTNACANAANNCNAGNGCTNTTGGNTCNGGNNTNAGTGTTNGAATNAGAGGAACNAATAGNTTAAGNGGNAANAANGAACCTTTATATGTNGTTGATGGAATAATTATAGCTTCTGCTGGAGAAGATGTTTTACCTGCAGGAGGTGTTGGTAACTCAGGGCAAGAAGCTCAAAATGGTCTAACAGGAATTAATCCCAGAGATATTGAGAGCATAGAGGTTTTAAAGGATGCTTCAGCAACTGCTATTTATGGTTCAAGGGGTGCTAATGGCGTTGTTTTAATCACAACTAAAAAAGGGGAAAAGGGCAATGTAAAAGTAAATGCTTTTTATAATACCTCGGTTAGGTCCATTAGAAAAAAATATGATATGTTAAATGGCGTTGGATATGCAAGTTATCAAAATGAAGCCTGGGGAATTAATAATCCAGATCCAGATCCAAACATTGATAATGAAGTTGACACAAGAGTTCCTTATTTTATAGATGGAGGCCAAGTTTATTCGCTTCAATATACCTCTGATGGTAACGGAGTAACAACTTCCACAACACAAGGAGAAACTCCTCTTGACACTTACAATTGGCAAGATGAAGTTTATGATACATCATTTAGTCAACGATTTGGTGCCTCAGCTTCAGGTGGTAGCGATAATGGTAACTATTATATATCCGGAGGAATTGGTGATGAAAAAGGTATTGTTGCCAATTCAAGAGTAAAATCAGGAGATTTAAGAATTAACCTTAATCAAGATTTAAATAAAAATTTAAAATTACAAGCGCGTGCAACAGCATTTTTCACTGAAACTAACTTTGCTGAATCTGGAGATTTAATTGGGAGCTCAAACCAGAGTTTTGTCCGAAGTGCTCTTGTTTTTAGACCAATAATTGCATCTGGTGTAGACGATTTTGTAGAGGATTTAGACACCTCAAATCCTTATTCATGGATTAATGATTTTTCTGATATTTCAAAAGAAAAACGATTTATTGGTTCCATAGCATTAACATACAAACTTCCAATTAAAGGATTAAGCTATCAGTATAGAATGGGTGGTAATGTTAGAACCAAAGATAGAAGACGTTTTTATGGAAAAACAACATTTCAAGGTAGAAATGCTAATGGAGCTCTGCAACTTTCTGGTTTAGATGCTAAAACATTTCAGGTAAATAATTTAATCAGATTTAACAGAAGTTTCAATAGAAAGCATAGAATCAATGCTACGGCAGGTGTTACATATGACGTAAGAGACATTCAAAATAGCGTTTACGCTGTGGAAGATTTTTTCACAACTTCTTTAGGAACTGAACAACCATATTTGGGTTCTGTAATAACGACTCCACTAACATACCTTGATTCTAAACAACAAGTTTTTTCTTTTTTAGGAAGACTTAATTATTCTTATGCCAATAAATATGTTTTAACTGCGTCTTTCAGAAGAGATGGTGTGTCTAAATTTTCAAGGGATAATAGATACAGTTTCTTTCCATCTTTTGCTCTTGCATGGAATGTTAGTAATGAATCATTTCTCAGAGATTCTGATCTGATTAATAATTTGAAACTTAGAGCAGGATGGGGTCAAATCGGAAATCATGGGATTCGTCCTTACGGAACTATATCTAATTATGGAATTAGCTCAGCTGTACAGTATGGAACACCAACAAATGGTATAAGTATTCCAGTTTTATTAAATAATATTGCAAATCCGGATTTAACATGGGAAACTACTGAGCAAATAAATTTTGGTTTAGATTTTTCTATTTTAAATGATAGGATTTCTGGAACTATTGATTACTATGATAAAACAACTGAAGATTTACTGCAAAATATTCCAATTCCAACATCATCTGGATATAGTAATATCTTAATTAATAAAGGGGATATTTCAAATAAAGGATTAGAACTAGCATTAAATTTTGATGTTGTTTCTAATGACGATTTCGAGTTGTCATTTGGCGGAAACATTGCTTTTAATAGAACTCAAATTAACTCTCTTGGAGTTCCTTCTGACGATTTTTACATTGATGGTGTTGCCGAGCAGCGTTCATTCTTTTATGGAAATAATATTAGTAGAGGGCAAATTTTTCAATCTCCTGCTAATGTTTTTGTAGAAGGAGAAGAAACAAGTTTATTTTATGGCTTTGAAACTGATGGAATTTATCAGTTAGATGACACTGATTTAGTAAATGGTGCAGTACCAGGAGATCCAAGAATTGTAGATCAAAATGAAGATGGTGTAATTGACGATTTAGATAGAACTTTTATAGGTAATCCAAATCCAGATTTTGTATATGGTTTAAACCTTAATTTTAGATACAAGCGACTAAATGCTAGCTTTTTATTTAATGGGGTACACGGAAATGATATAGCCAACGGAAACCTTTTAACAATTGGTAATGCTGGTGGTCAATTTCAAAATATAACATCTGATGCATACTACAATGCATGGCGTGCTGACGCACCTTCAAATACTCAACCAAGAATTGGATATAATACTATTGGAGACACAGCAATTACAGATAGAATAATTGAAGATGGTAGTTTTTTAAGATTAAATAATGTAACTATTGGTTTTGATTATCCTGTAGAAAATAGTAAGCTTATGGAAAGATTGAATTTTTATGTTACGGCTCAAAATTTATTTGTCTGGACAGACTATAGCGGGTATAACCCCGAAATATCAAGCTTTTTATATGATGGTTTGAGAAATGGAGTGGATTGGAACGGATCACCAGATGCCAAAAATATTTCATTTGGCGTTAATGTTAATTTTTAAAATTTATTAAAATGAAAAATATAAAAATATTATTATTATCAACATTTGTAATTTTTTCGTCCTGTGATTTGGAAGAAAATCCACCCTTTTTAGATGAGAGTGTATATACAGATCCTGATATTGTTATTTCAGCACTTGATGGTATTTATGCAGCATTAACTACATACAATGCTCAAGAGCGAAGAATATTTGTGTTAAATGGATACTCAGGATTCTTCAACACAAGAAAGCAGGGTGGTAACATAAACAATCCTAATAATCAAAATTTATTCTCATTGAAGCCCAGACAAAATGAAGCTGATGTTGCTGCGATGTGGGCTGGTTTATATACAACTATTTCAAGAGCCAATGCAGCAATTGCAAATATTCCTCCAACGGATCCATCAATTGCAACTCAAGACGAATTAATTTTAAATGATGTATATGGTCAAGCTTTGTTTATAAGATCTTGGTCATACTTTTCGCTAGTGCGTTTATTTGGAGATGTTCCTCTTTGGACTCAATTACCGTCTTCAGATAATTTTATGATTGGTTTATCTGACTCAAAAGACGTATATCTTCAAATCTTAGCTGATGCTGAATTGGCGAATACGTATATAAATGGTGCTGCTGGAGCTTATTATGTTAAGCGCTATGCAGCAGAGATGTTAATTTCAAAAGTACATATGACCTTGGCAACAAATCCCCAGCTAGTACATGATTCTTTGGCTTCTCTAGATTTTTGGCAAGAAGCCTATGATTCAGCTAAAGAAGTTCACAATGCTGCTGAGTTTGAAGGCCAGTATGCATTAGTCCCTGATTATTCTTCACTATTTACCCTTGAAAATGAGAACAGTACTGAATCTATCTTTGAAGTACAAATTAGCCAAGTGGCTTCAAATAGTCAAATGGGCAGAAATTATACTCCTAATAACTACAAGGCAGGACAGGCATTTGGATGGTTTACTGTAAATGCTGATATTTATGATGATCATGCCTTAACATACCCTGGTGATCCAAGACTGGAGGCAACCTATTTGAGCGATTACACTAATAATAATCCAACTAATAATTGGTTTGGTTCTCCTCAAAAAACTTGGCCTTCACGGACAAGAGGTAATTTCAGAAATTCTCATCCATTTTTGTTTAAGTATGCTGTGAAAGATATAACTCACAGTAACCAATATGATGATAAAAATATTGTTATATACAGATATGCAGAACTTCTACTAATGCTTGCTGAGATTTCAAATGAATTAGGTAATTCAGGTGAAGCTTTAGGATACGTTACTCAAGTTTTATCTCGAGTTGGACTTCCCAATACGCTTTATGCAGGTGCTGATCAAAATTCTTTCAGAGATTTAATTATGAAAGAATACAGATATGAGTTACTTGGCGAAGGCGAAGACGCACACAATAATAGAAGAAGAGGGTTTGATTATTTTTTAAGCAATGTAATTATACCGCATAATACTCACGGCCCTTTAATTAGTGGTTTCCCTGGACAAGCTACAAATAATATGAATTTTGGTAATAAAGATTTGACATTGAGTGAGGATCCAGATCAGGTTATGTTATTGCCTTTACCATTGACAGAGATTAATACTAATGAACTAATTAACTAAGAAAAGATCTTTTAATTTTGAATAAAATTTTATCGGTTTTATATTTTTTTTGGGCATTCAATTTGAATGCCCAAAATCAATTACCTATTGCCAACGGATCTTTTGAAGAGATAGATGTAGAAACTAATACTTTTACTTATTGGTCCAACATTCAAATTAATGGTGGTCAAGCCAATTATTCAATTGAAACTGAAAATTTAATTAGTGGTAGTACAAAAGCTCAAAAAAGTGAAATTATTTCTCTTGGAACTAATGGTTGGCATGTAAAAACACAAAGTGATTATTTATTTCAAGTACAAGCAGGAGAGACCTACACAGTCAGATTTTGGGCTAAAGTCAGTGGAAGTAATTCGGCAACTATGAAAGTTGTGTTTCAAGCATCAGATGCACCAGGCAGTTATCAGGGCAATGATAAGACGATTACTCAGCAGTGGCAACAATACACCCATAGCTTTACGGTCAGCGATAATGCAGATTTAAATAAGCTAAATTTTTGGTATATGGAGTCTGGTGTTACTTACTACTTAGATGAAGTTGAAGTTGTCATTGGAAATTCAATAACATTTAATCAGTCAATAACTTATCAAACGGTGGATGGTTTTGGGGCTGGAATTAAACGCCGAACAGAACATTTATATGCATTAGATAATTCATTACGAAATCAAATTGAAAACTTGGCATTTAGTGATTTAGAAGCTAATATGATTCGCTTTTTTGTGTATCATGATTTAGAAGACCCTAATGATAACAATAATCCTTTTATTTTGAATAATAGTGCTTTGGATTGGACTAGATATGACAGTGATCCAAGCTCATACAGGACGCGTTATGTTGCTGAAGCACTAAATAATGCTTTTAATTTAAGTACAAATGGATTCAATCATGTTATAGGAAATTGTAATAGTGCTCCAGCTTGGCTTAAAACTAATGGATCTCATAACAATGGTGGAACATTAATTTCTGGTCAAGAAGACGAATACAGTGAATTTTTAATTGCTTTTTTAAATGGAATGCAATCTCGATATGGCATTAACGTTACTGCCATATCTCCGACTAACGAACCTGATTATCAAGTTTCATATGAGTCAATGAATACAACACCCTCACAATTAGCCTCAATACTAATTAACTTAGATAATAGATTAAATACTGAAAACTTATCTAATGTTGCTATAATTTCACCTGAAAACTTTAGGGTTAATTCAAATAATACAAATACCTCTGCTGTTAATTATATCAATTCTATGTTTAATAATTCTAATGTTATTAATGCTACTGATATTGTTGCTACACATACTTATCAAAGTTCAATAAGTTCAACCGACTGGAGTTTGTTAAAAAGTGCAAGTCTTCAAAAACCAATTTGGGTTACGGAGGCAGGTAATTTACACAGTCCTGATTTTAATATGGCAGATGCTAGTTATCATATTGAACGAATTATGGATGGCTTTAATTATGGTGGATTGACTGCATATATGTTCCACTTATTTTATGAGCAACATGAATATGAAAATGAGGTGAATCCAGGAGAAAATTATGGTTCTTCTGCCTTAGTTTTATGGGATTCGAATTTAGATATAATTTTACCAAAGCGTTATTATGCTTTTAAACATTTTGCCAATCTTATTAAAATTGGCTATAAGAGAATTCATGTAAATAGTTTTGGAAGCGATTTAAAGACTTTAGCCTTTAAATCACCTGATGACTCTAAAATTGTTGTTCAGTTGTTTTCTGAAAACAGTTTATCAGATTTTGACTTAGAGGTTCCCTTTGGAACTACATCTGTTGAACATTATGTAACTTCGAATTCTGGTAATGAAAATTTTAGTATTATTTCAACTGAAAATTTAGATCTTCAGGAAAATTTTATTTCGATGAATATAAATGCATTATCAATGCATAGTATGGTTTTTTCAATTGATACAAGCTTAAGCTCTAGTTCTGAATTTACGCATGAAGACAAAATATCTACTATTTTATTTCCAAACCCTGTAAAATCTATGTTGGAATTACATTTTCCTAAAAGCCAAAATAGAGAAATAAGTATTTATCAATACAATGGATCAAGAGTTTATAAGGATATATACCCATCTTCAAAAAATTTAAGTATTGATTTAAGCTTTCTACCAGCAGGCCTTTATATTTTAGAGTCATTAACTAACCAAGGTCAAAAAACCTTTAAATTTATAATTGAAAACTAATGGGACCTAATTACACAATAAAACTCTTTTTGTTTTTACTAATTTTTAACTTTTCGTATTCTCAGATTAATTCAAATATTACTAATCCTAATTTTATATTCTATTTAGCAGATGATCAAGACTTATTAGATTATGGTGTTTATGGCAACCCTAAAGTTCATACACCAGCGGTTGATGCTCTAGCTAAAGAAGGAATACGTTTTAACAATTTTTACACATCTCAAGCTATTTGTGCACCAAGTAGATCACAAATTTTCACTGGGATGTATCCTGTCAAAAATGGTTGTATGGCTAATCATTTAGCTGTTAAACCAAATTTAAAAACCGTAATAAGTTATATGGAGGCTGAAGGATACGATGTGGTTCTAGCAGGCAAAGGTCATGTGAAACCCAATTCTGTTTTTAAATGGACTCAATACTTTAAATCTGTAGATCATCGTTATTTACCTTTTGAAAAGCTTGAAAATTATTTGGAAAATGTAAAAAAACCTTTTTGTATTTTCGTTACATCAGATTTTCCGCACGGTCCTTATCCTAAAAATTCAAGCTATACAAAAGATGATATATATCAATTGCCATATGACAAAGGTTTTTTTAGGAATTTTAAGAGAGGGTATTATCAAAATATAAAAGACGATAATGCACAATTAGAGCGTATTCTAGAAATAGTACAAACTCATAATTTAGTTGAAAATTCAATTTTCATATATGCTTCCGATCATGGTATTTCAGGTAAGTGGGGGGTTGCCGAACAAGGACTTAAAGTCCCTTTCATAGTTCGCTGGCCTGGTGTTATAAAAGCTAATAGCGTCTCTGAAACTATATTAAATTTTGTTGATGTATTGCCTACCTTTTTAGATATTATTGGTGCCAATATCCCAAGTGGGATTGATGGTAAGAGTTTTAAACAAACACTTATGGGTGATTCAAGCCCTGTCCACAAGTATATATATTCAATCGCCACTAAACAAAACATCAGAGAATGCAAAGTTTTTCCTACACGAGCAGTAAGAGACTTAAGGTATAAGTTCATTAGAAATTACAACTCTATTGAAGTTGTAGCCTCAAATTATACTGATAATCCTGTAATTAATCAATTTATAAAAATTGGTGCTGAGTCGTTTCCAGATGTTCCCCACGAAGAATTATATGATTTGAAAATAGATCCATATCAAGAAAATAATTTAATAAAAAATAAGGAACTTACAACTGTAAAAGAGCAGCTGTCAAATGCTCTAGAATCATGGATGATTTCACAAAATGATTTTTTATTGACTCAAAAAATGCCCCTAATTAAACCCACTTTACACCCTTTAGACCGAGTTTCTAACTGGAACAAAGTAGCTTCAGATTTAGAAGGTAAATTAAATGAAAGTGATTATCTTACATCACATTATTAAAATAGTAATGAATAAATTTAATTTATTTAAATATTTATTTTTTTGCTTATTATTTTCACTTTGTTTGAATAGTCAGGTGAGTAATAACAAACCTCTAAATGTAATTTGGATAAGTTGCGAAGATATGGGGCCAATTTTGAGCGCTTATGGTAATAGTACTATAAAGACCCCAAATATCGATCGCCTAGCTAATCAGGGTGTTAAATATACCAATGCCTATTCAACTGTTGGTGTATGTGCTCCTAGTCGATTTTCAATCATTACCGGTATGTATCCCGCCCGATTGGGTGCTCACAATATGCGCACTGGAGATCATAATAACTTTAAATGGCCAGAGGATGTCAAGATAAGGGAAGATAAAGGGGTTTTAGATAAATTAGGAAATAACGTTCCTGATTACGAAGTAGTAACGCCTGATTACGTAAAACCTTTTACAGAATATTTGAGGGCTGAGGGTTTCTATTGTGTAAACGATAATAAATGTGACTATCAGTTCAACGCCCCCTTTACAGCATGGGATGATGTTTATGGCGGTGGATCATATAAAAATGCCCCAACAGGAACCCCATTTTTCTATGTTAAAAACTTTTACACAACCCATGAATCACGAATTTGGCGACGAAAGAATAAACCAATGACGGTATCACCTGTTGATGTGCCTATTCCAGACTATTATCCTGATTTACCAGTAGTAAGAGAAGGAATCGCAAGAAAATATTCAAATATTGAAGCTTTTGATAAGGAGGTTGGAGAGTTACTTAATCAGTTTGAAGTTGATGGTGTACTGGATAATTCAATTATCTTTTTTTGGAGTGACCATGGTGGTAACCTTTTACGTCAAAAAAGAGCTGTTGGGAATAGTGGACTTCATGTCCCTCTGATTGTTCGTTATCCTGATGGATTTAGAGCAGGTCAGACTGATAATAGAATGGTTTCTTTGATGGATTTAGGGCCAACTGTAATGTCATTAATGGGTATTAAACCACCAACTTACATGGATGGTAAGGCATTTGCGGGAAAGTTTGAGGATAATAATCGAACCTATATATTTGGAAGCGCTGATCGTTTTGATGAATCTACTGATATGCAACGCTCAGTTTTAGATGGACGCTATGTATACATCAAGAATTTTATGCCACATTTACCACTTATTTATAGAAACAAATATAGAGAGCAAATTCCGATGAATAAGCAATTAATCGAACTAAATACAAAAGGAGTTCTCGAGGGCGACGCGGCTTATATTTTTATGCAAAATAAACCTATTGAAGAATTATACGATCTTAGTTCTGATCCCTATGAGGTAAATAATTTAGCCGATAATCCTAATTTCATTGATAAATTATTAGAACTTAGAAATCAACTTTCTCAATGGCAAATAGATATTAATGACCGAGGTTTTACACCCGAGAGTGAACTCATTAAAGAATTTTGGCCAAATATGGTTCAACCAACTACTTCTAATGTTATTATGAAAAGACAAGGTGGTAAGGCTATTTTGACTTGTAAAACTAAAGGCTCATCTATTGCTTTTCAAACTGGAGATGCCATAGAATCAGATTATTGGCAGCTGTATACAACTCCAATAAATTTAAAAAATAATGAAAAGATAAGAGCACGTGCAATTCGAATTGGATATAAAGCATCTAATATATTAACTAATTAAATTATGAAATCATCTAACAAAATTTGGATTTTAATTCTTAGCATTTTGATATCATCAAATTTTTTAAATAGCCAGGAAAAAATAAAGCAAAAAAAAGTAACACTATCAATTAGTTCTCCTTCCAGTGAGGTAAACAATCCAGATCCAATTTTAAATAAAAAACATAATATACTTTTTATATCAATCGATGATTTTAGACCCAAAATAAACTCATATGGTGAGTCCCAAATGATTACTCCAAATTTAGATAAATTAGCTTCTGAGGGATTACAATTCAATAATGCATTTACAAATATTGCGGTTTGTGGCGCTAGTAGGGCAAGTATTATGACTGGAATTAGACCAAGTCAAGAACGCTACAATGATTACACTACACGAGCTTCTAAAGATACTCCTGAGGCAGTAACTTTAAATCAACTTTTTATGGAAAACGGTTATGAGACTATTTCATATGGAAAAATTTATCATTTCCCAGATGATACAAAGGAATATTGGTCAGATAGTGATGGTGGAGCACACCAAGCAGATTACCAAGATCCGGAGGCTCAAGCACGTAAGAAAAATGGAGAAATTGGCGAACATGGTAGAAAAGGACCTGCTTTTGAATACCCCGAAGTTGATGACTATGTTTATAATGATGGAAAGATTACTAAACGGGCTTTGATGAAAATGAAAGATTTAAAAAATTCAGATAAACCATTTTTTATGGCAGTTGGTTATGTTTCTCCTCATTTGCCTTTTATTCAACCCAAAAAATATTGGGATATGTACGATCACGGTGAAGTTCCATTAGCTGATAACCCTTATCAACCAAAAAATTCCCCTTTTGTAGCTATGGAATCTCAACATGATTCTGCTGAACTCAGGGGTATGTATTTAGATATTCCAAGTGAAGGGCCTCTAAGTGATGAAATGTCAAGAAATTTAGTTCACGGCTATTATGCAAGCGTAAGCTATATGGACGTTTTAATAGGAGATTTAATCGAAGGTCTTGATGATATGGGACTCAGAGATAGTACCACAATTATTTTGTGGAGTGACCATGGATTTTTTTTAGGAGAACACAGTTTATGGTGTAAACACAGTACATTTTATGAAGCGGTTAAAATACCATTTATTATTTCTTCTCCGGGTTATTCGAAAAATCAAACCACTGAATCATTTACTGAGCTTATTGATGTTTATCCAACTCTTTGTGAATTGACAGGAATTAAGCCTCCAAATTATATTCATGGAAAGAGTTTGGTACCTGTTTTGAAAAATTCAAAAAAGCACATTAAGAATGAGATTTATACCAGATATAAACAAGGCGAGGCAGTAATTGATAAAGATTTTTCTTACACAGAATTTTATCAAGGAAAAGAATATTTAGGTAATATGTTGTTTGATTTAAATAAAGATAAAAGACAAAATACAGACATATCTAAACTGTCAAAAAGCGAAGCTTTAGTGAAAAAGTATAGCAAAAAATTAAAGGTTATGAGGGATTTTGTAAATAAAGATCCATTAGAAAATAAATAAACTAGAACTATTTTTGAATTATGTAATAATATTTATTGGTTCAATTTTTATATTTTTACTTTGTTCATCAATTATTTAAGTTGTAAAATTTTACTTTAAAGAAAATAATTAATTATCTATTATGATTTCTAGATTCTTTTTTTTGACTTTATTACTTTTTTCAGGTTTTAGCTTTGGGCAGGATTTCTATGTATCTAATAATCTAGGTCAAGATACTAATAGTGGTTCAGAGTCTGCGCCATTTAAGACAATTAATCGAGCTATTTCTTCGGTAAATCCAGGTGGTACCATTTATGTGATGCAAGGAATATATAGAAACAATAATTTTGGTAGTGTTAATGTATCTAACTATACAAATATGAGTAACCCACATGTTGTTACAATAAATAAATCGGGAACAGAAGGAAATTATATTACATTAAGAAATTACCCAGGTGACTTACCTAAAATAGAATTTGATGGTAAGGGGGGGATTCTAATTTCCAATGATATGAATTATATTATTATTGATGGTTTTGAAGTAGAGGGTCCATCACAAGACATTAATTATGATATGGCGATGGATAACAGGGAATACAAAGTTTCTGTTGCTGAGGACGACGATGATAGCACTAATTATAACCATAATTATTTTTCTGGAAAAGGAATTTGGGGTGGTTATGGAGCTCACCACCACATCATTATCAGAAATAATATTGTTCACGACACTCCAGGATCTGCAATTCGTTTTAATGATTCTGATCACATAACTATTGAATATAACACTGTTTACAACGCTACTTGGTGGACATCTTCGGCTTCAAGTGCTGTTGTATATGCCGAAACAATTTCGGCTTCAGAATCTGACAATGGCTATGATATAAAAATGATTATGAGAGGAAATATAGTTTACAACAATTGGAATCGTATCCCTTTTTATGTGACTCAACTTCCTGATAATTCTGGAAATACAAATCCTAATTATGGAACTGCTACATACAATAGTATTTTAGATGGCCAGGGTCTTTATGTCACCAGAAGCGATGACAACTATAATGGTACGTTTTTGTTTGAAAATAATATTTGTGTTAACAATGGAAAAAATGGAATTAATTTTGACAACTCATTGTCTGCTTCTGCCATCTACCAAAATAATACACTTTACTTAAATGGAGTTCATGAATATATCCAGGATTTATCTGTAGCAGACGGAAACCCTGCTCATCGTGGTCAAAATGTTGCGGGAATTAAGGCCAATAGAGTATTTAATGCAACAGTGGTTAATAATATAGTTGTAACAAGATCTTTGGATGCAGCTCCGTCTTATTATCAGAGCGGATTTTCTGCACTCCAACTTAATCAAGTTAGTGGAACAAGAATAGCTAACAATAATATTTTTGTGAATGGTACTTACGCGTGGCCTGCGACAGACACTAACAACTTAGTTGATGTTGATCCTCAATTTATTTTACCGCCTAATGATACTGAAGGGCCTATCGATATGTCATCAGCTGATTTTTCACTCAACGAAAACTCACCAGCAATCAATGCAGGAGATTTCAATTACTCTCCAATATATGATATTTTGGGTAATCCAAGACCCGCACTTTCCAATGCTATTTCATCATCGAGTTTTGAAAACTCAACTGGAGGCTGGAGCGCATTTGGCTCAACGATTCAATCTTCTGAAACCACTTCTAGATCGGGAGGTTCGAGCCTACTAGTTACTGATCGAACTTTGAATTGGCATAGTCCTAAATTAGTTTTAGATAATTTACTAACCGTTGGCGATACTTATACTTTTTACGTTTGGGTAAAATTAGCTGATGGTGTTTCAGGAAATTCACAAATAACAATTAAAAACACCTCTTTAAACACCTATACTAGCGTTTCTTCAAGCACTCTTGTTTCAAATCAGGAGTGGACGCTTCTAAGTGGAGAATACAACTACGCTGCTCCCGATAATTTATTTGTTTATGTAAAAGGTCCCACAATGGATCAGGGTGGTGGTGATTATTTCATTGATGATTTTTCACTTGTCCCTCAAGGTTATCCTGCAATTGATTTTTCAAATACCGATGATGACGATGTAGTTGATATTGGAGCCTATGAGTATGTTAATCCATCGCTTGGTACTACTGAAATAATTAATAATCAATTTGAAGCTTTCACCTATCCAAATCCCGCCAAACACTATGTTTCGATTTCAAATTTAACTATTGATGATAGAATTTTAATATCTGATTTATTGGGAAAAAATTATCAATTATCTCAAACACAAAATTTAGAAAAAAATACTATCAGATTAGATGTGTCAACTTTAAGCTCAGGCTTGTATTTAATCACAGTTGTAAATAATAAGACCAATAGAATTCAAACTCTTAGACTAATTAAACAATAATTTACATATGATTAATAATGTCAAAAAACTAATATTCATTACCCTATTTACATTGATAATTTGTTTAATTAGTTGTGCAAATACTAACTCTAATCATCAAAATAATTCAATATCACTTGCAGAAAATTTTAAAGGCCTATTTTACTTAGGAGCTGCTATTAACGAGCCTACTATTTTAGGCAACGATTCTAAATCCAAAAAGATTGTAATTAATCAATTTAATTCTATAACGCCTGAAAACTCGTTAAAATGGATGTTTATTCAACCTAAACCTAATCAATTTAATTTTAAAGCAGCAGATAAATATATCCAAATCGGAATTGATAATGACATGTATATTGTTGGACATGCTTTGGTATGGCATGCCCAGTTAGCTGATTTTATGCAAAACACTAAGAATAAAAAAGAATTTAAATCCCATGTTAATAATCATCTCAATAATCTAGTTACTAGATATAAAGGTAAAATTAACGCATGGGATGTAGTTAATGAAGCTTTTGAAGAAGATGGTCGTTTGCGTAAATCAGTTTTTTATAAAAATATGGGTGAAAATTATATAGAAGATATTTTTAAGCTTGCTCAGAAATTAGACCCAAAAGCTAGTTTGATATACAACGATTATAACCTATACAAGCCTAAGAAGAGAGCTGCAGTTTTAAAAATGGTCGAACAATTTAAAGCCAATGGAACCAAAATTAATGGTATCGGAGTTCAGGCTCATTGGGATTTAAAATCTCCAAGCTTAAAAGAGATAGAGCAAATTATTTTAGATGTTTATAATGCTGGTGTAAGTGTTTCTTTTACCGAACTGGATATATCTGTATTACCCAACCCATGGGAGATGGTTGGAGCAGAGGTTACCCAGAACTTTTCAAGATTTGAAGGGGACCCTAAAATGGATCCATATCCAAACGGATTACCAGACAATATCCAGGAAAAATTAGCTCAGCGATATGAAGATATTTTCAATCTTTTTGTTAAGCATAACGATAAAATTGAAAGAGTTACTTTTTGGGGTGTGATGGATAAACATTCATGGCTTAACGATTGGCCTATTAAAGGACGTACTAATTATCCACTTTTATTTAACAGGGACTATCAGCCCAAGTATGCTTACAAACGACTTTTAGACTTGAATACTAATTAATAATTTTCATATGAAATCTATTTCCGAAAAATTATCCATAACAGAAAAAATTGGTTACAGTCTAGGTGATCTTGCTGCTAATTTGGTCTTTCAAACCTTGATTACTTATTTGGCCTATTTCTATACGGACATTTATGGACTCGAGGCTAGTGATGCTACTGCTGTAATGTGGTTTGTTGGATTAATTGCTGCTTTTGGATTTAATCCAATTGTGGGGGCCATAGCGGATAGAACAAATTCTAGGTGGGGGAAATTCAGACCATGGATTCTTTGGACAGCTGTACCCTTAGGAATTATCTCAGTTTTGGCATTTAGTACACCAGATTTCAGCTACCAGGGGAAGGTCATTTATGCTGTTGTCACTTACACATTACTGCTTTTACTATACGCTTCAAGTAACCTGCCTTACTCCGCGCTTAGTGGAGTTATCACTGGAAATATGAAAGAGCGCAATAGCATCTCTTCCTATCGATTTGTAGCGGTTATGTTTGCCCAATTTTTTGTTCAAGTTTTTATGTTACCAATTATTATCTATGCTGGGGAGGGTGATAAAGCAGTCGGAATTGAAATTGTAATGACTTGGTTGGCTATCATTGGAACAGTTATGCTGTTAATAACCTTTATAACCACTCGAGAGCGCGTTGTACCCACTGAAGAACAAAAGTCTACGGTTGTAGAAGATTTAAAAGATTTGATTTATAATAGACCTTGGGTTATTATGTTATTTTTAACAACACTAACTTTTGTTTCTTTAGCCTTAAAAGGGGGTAGTTATGTTTATTATTTTGAAAATTATATTGATTCTAATCGCTTAACCGACTTTATTAGCCCAATTCTAAATTCGCTTTCAGACATTGGAATTAATTTTTTTGGTAATGATCCTGTATCAGCCGGATTTGGTTTATTTAATGCTGGAGGAATTATATTTATGATAATTGGTATTGGTTTGTCCAAACCATTAGCTGATAAGTATGGAAAACGAAATATTTTTGGCGTATTTCTTCTAATTTCTACTGTTTTTATAATTCTATTCAACTTTTTTAAAACAACTGATATAGAACTTATTTTTATGTCTCAAATTTTACATGGGTTCTTTTATGGTATCACTATACCATTATTGTGGGCTATGATTGCAGATGTTGCTGATTACTCCGAATGGAAAAATAATCGAAGAGCAACAGCAATTATATTTTCTGCCATGATGGTGGGGCTAAAACTTGGTCTAACAATTGGAAGTTCTCTAATAACCATAATTTTAGACTTTTATGGATATTTAGCCAATAGCGAAATGGGTCAAACCCTAGAAGCAATTAACGGAATAAAGTTATTAGTAAGTATTTATCCTGCAATTCCGTTTTTGATTGGGGCTGGTTTATTATTTTTCTACGAAATAAATAAAGAAATGGAAACTCAAATTGAATTAGAACTAATGCAAAGAAGAGATAATTAACAAATATGCCTGAAGAAAGTATCGAACATATTGATTTTAATAAGCTAAACAAGAAGTCAATTTCAGCACCGTTAGTTGAACATATTTATACAGCTGATCCTTCTGCTCATTATTTTAATGGTAAAATATATATTTATCCATCCCACGATATTGACGCAGGAGAAGCTTTTGATGATCTTGGGAGTCATTTTGCAATGGAAGATTACCATGTTATTTCTATGGATACAATAAAAAGTAAAGCCGTTGACAATGGTATCGCTTTGCATGTAAATGATGTGCCTTGGGCTGAGCGACAAATGTGGGCTCCTGATGCTAATGAAAAGGATGGAAAGTTTTATCTTTTTTTTCCTGCTAAAGACTTTGAAGGCGTTTTCAAAATAGGTGTAGCAGTTAGTGATTTACCAACAGGACCCTTTAAAGCTCAACCAAATCCTATAAAAAATAGTTTTTCAATAGATCCTGCTGTTTTCAAGGATGATGACAATTCTTATTATATGTATTTTGGAGGTCTTTGGGGTGGTCAACTTCAACGTTGGAATAAAGGTGTTTTTAATGCCGATCAACCAGAAAGCCCTACTGCATTTATTCCCCAACCCAATGAAGCAGCATTACTTCCTTACGTCGCGAAAATGCGCGACGATTTATTAGAATTTGATGAAGCTCCAAAACCTGTTGAAATTCTTGATGAAAATGGAAATCTTTTGCTCTCAGGTGATAATGATAGACGTTTTTTTGAAGCAGCTTGGTTACATAAACATGATGGAAATTATTACTTTTCATATTCAACAGGCGATACGCACTTTATATGTTATGCAATTGGAGATAATCCATACGGGCCATTTACTTACAAAGGCCGAATTCTTAATCCTGTAGTAGGTTGGACTTCGCATCATTCTGTTTGTGATATAGGTGGAAAAACCTATTTGTTTTATCACGATTCTTCACTTTCAAAAGGAGTTACCCACTTACGTTGCATTAAGATAGCGGAAATAAAATACCGTGAGGACGGCTCTATTATTACCTTAAACCCTTACGGTGACTTTTAATTTTAGTATGCTTATCAAAAAAAAATGATTAAATGGTAAAAGAATATTATATAGGATTTGATTTAGGAAGCTCTTCTGTTAAGGTTGCCATTGTAGATGCATTAACAGGTGAAAACATATTAAGCCTTCACGAGCCTAAACATGAAATGTCAATTTTATCAGAACAAATTGATTGGGCAGAACAAAATCCCGAAGATTGGTGGACTTATATTTGTAAAGGAACTAAGCGTGCTATAAATGAATCAAAAATAGATGCTTCAAGAATTAAAGCTATTGGCATTTCTTATCAAATGCATGGATTGGTTATTGTTGACAAAAAAATGCAACCACTTAGAAATTCAATAATTTGGTGTGACAGTCGTGCTGTCAGCATTGGAAAAAAAGCATTTGAAAATTTAACAACTAAGCGTTGTGTATCTAACTTGTTAAACTCCCCAGCAAATTTTACAGCATCAAAGTTGAGCTGGGTTAAAGAAAATGAACCTAAAATTTTTGATAAAATTCATAAATTTATGCTTCCAGGCGATTTTATTGCTTTAAAACTTACGGGTTCAATTTCAACTACAAAAAATGGATTATCTGAGGGTATTTTTTGGGATTATGAATCTGATTGTGTAGCTAGTTGGTTGTTAGATTATTTTGGATTTGATGAAAATATTGTTCCTGATATTGTTGAGAATTTTGTTCCTCAAGGTTATATATCCAAAAAAGCTTCTAAGGAAACAGGATTGCCTGTTGGAATTCCTATAACTTACCGAGCTGGAGACCAACCTAACAATGCATTATCTTTAAATGTATTTAATCCTGGAGAAGTTGCTGCCACAGGAGGAACTTCTGGAGTTATTTATGCAGTTACTGAAAGTAAAAATTCTAATGAAGCTAGTAGGATTAATCATTTTGCACACGTAAATTACACTACATCAAAACCAACAATTGGTAAGTTATTATGTATTAATGGTGCGGGAATAATGTACCGATGGCTGCGTAATCAGAGCTCAGCTGAGTCTTATGAAACTATGAATAGAAAAGCTTCAAAAATTCCTATTGGTTCGGAAGGTCTTGTGATTTTACCATTCGGTAATGGCGCGGAACGTATGTTAGACAACAATAATGTTGGCACTCAATTTTGTAACATAAATTTAAATAAACATTCAAAAGCACATCTTTACAGAGCTGCATTAGAAGGTATTGCTTTTGCGTTTGTTTATGGAATGGAAATTTTAAAAAATGATAATGCTCAAATTAATGTCATACGTGCTGGTAATGATAATCTTTTTAGATCTGAGATTTTTGCTAAGACACTTTCAACTCTTATAGGTTACGAAATTGAAATTTATAATACTACTGGAGCTATAGGTGCTGCTAGGGCTGCAGGATTAACAAATAAAGATTTTGAAAGTTTTGGTAAAAATATATCAAATAATGATCATGTGATGACATATAAACCCATTGAAAATAAGACTCTATACAAGGAAGCTTACCTAAATTGGAAAAAAGAATTAGAAAAACAAATTAAATTAAAATAATGATACTTACTGGAAACAAAGAATATTATAAAGGTATTGATGCAATCCGCTATGAGGGTAAAGAATCTGATAACCCATTGGCATTTAAGTACTATGACCCTGAACGCGTAGTTGCAGGTAAAAAAATGAGAGAACATTTTAAATTTGCTATTGCTTATTGGCATACTTTCTGCGGTCAAGGTTCAGATCCTTTTGGACCAGGGACTCAGAACTTCCCATGGGATCAATCAACTGATCCTGTACAAGCTGCAAAAGATAAGGCTGATGCAGCATTTGAGTTTATTACTAAAATGGGGTTCGATTATTTTTGTTTCCACGACTACGATTTAATTGCTGAGGGAACGACTTTATTAGATTCTGAAAAACGTCTATCAACGATTGTTGATTATTTAAAAAGTAAACAGCAAGATTCAGGAGTAAAACTTTTATGGGGAACTTCTAATTGTTTTTCAAACCCACGTTTTATGAACGGGGCTTCAACTAATCCTAATTTTGATGTTGTAGCACGAGCAGGTGCACAAGTTAAACTAGCTTTGGACGCCACTATTTCACTCAATGGTGAAAACTACGTCTTTTGGGGTGGCCGTGAAGGATATATGTCTCTATTAAATACTGACATGGGTCGTGAGCTCGATCATATGGGCCAATTTTTAACCATATCAAGGGATTATGCTAGAGCTCAAGGATTTAAAGGTACATTTTTTATTGAGCCAAAGCCCATGGAGCCTATGAAACATCAATACGATTTTGACTCAGCAACTGCAATAGGTTTTCTTAAAGAATATGGCTTGGATAAAGATTTTAAACTTAATATTGAAGTTAATCATGCTACATTAGCTCAGCACACCATGCAACACGAATTAGCTGTTGCAGCCAAAGCTAATATGTTAGGTAGTATTGATGCCAATAGGGGTGATTATCAAAATGGATGGGATACTGACCAATTTCCAAATAACATACAAGAGACCACTGAAGCAATGCTAATTTTTCTTGAAGCAGGTGGTTTGAAAGGTGGTGGTATTAACTTTGATGCAAAAATTAGAAGAAATTCAACTGATATGGAAGATGTGTTTTTAGCACATATTGGAGGTGCAGATACATTTGCGAGAGCCTTGATTACTGCGGACAAGATTTTAACATCTTCCCCTTACAGAAAATTAAGAAAAGATCGTTATTCATCTTTTGATTCAAATAATGGTGCTGCATTTGAAGCAGGATCTCTAAATCTCAATGACTTATATCAAATTGCTTTAGAAAACGGAGAACTAGATTTACAAAGTGGTAAACAGGAGCTCTTTGAAAATATCATAAATCAATACATATAATACTCAAATTTTATAAAAATGAAGCATTTATTTTTATCAAGCTCTTCTGTTTTGCAAGGATTAGACTGGGTTGTTTTGAGTATTTATTTTTTAGCTCTTATTGCAGTAGCTGTATGGGTTGTACTTCAAAAAAATAAAAATACTGAAGATTATTTTTTAGCCGGTAGAAATGTTGGTTGGTTTGTAATAGGTGCTTCAATATTTGCCTCAAATATCGGTTCAGAACATGTTGTCGGACTAGCTGGTACTGGATTTGAATCTGGAACTCCTATGGCGCATTACGAGTTACATGCTTGGATTGTTCTGTTGCTTGGATGGCTATTTTTACCATTTTATATAAGAAGTGGTGCTTTTACAATGCCAGAATTTTTAGAAAAACGATTTGATAGTCGATCTCGTTGGTTTCTTTCTGTATTTTCATTGGTAGCTTATGTTTTGACAAAAGTTTCAGTTACTATTTATGCTGGAGGTATTGTCGTTTCTGAATTACTGGCTATCCCATTTTGGTATGGGGCTATTGGTATTGTTATATTCACTGGCATATACACCGTTATTGGAGGTATGAAAGCTGTAATATATACGGAAACTCTTCAAACAGTCGTATTAATTTTAGGCTCAGTTATTATTACTTATTTGGGTCTTCAAGAGGTTGGGGGATGGAATCAATTAAGAGAAACTGTTATTGCTGTTAGTCCTGATCATTTTAATATGTGGAGGCCAATGAGTGATCCAGATTTTCCCTGGACAGGTCTTTTAATTGGAGGTACTATTGTTGGGATTTGGTACTGGTGTACAGACCAATATATTGTTCAACGTACCTTAGCAGCCAATAATATTAAGATTGGAAGACGGGGAGCAATTTTTGGTGCCTATTTAAAATTATTTCCAATTTTAATTTTCTTAGTTCCCGGAATTATCGCATTTGCATTATCAATTCAAAATCCAGAGGTTTTTTCAGTTGAAAAGGCAGATAGAGCTTTTCCAATGCTTGTAAAAACTCTTTTACCTGTTGGCCTTAAAGGATTAGTAGCGGGAGGATTAATGGCAGCATTAATGAGTTCATTAGCTTCAGTATTTAATTCTTGTTCAACTATTTTCACAATTGATATTTATAAAAAACTAAAACCTAATAAATCTGAAGCTTCACTTTTGAGGACAGGTAAAATAGCTACTGGGTTTATAGTTGTTTTAGGAATTATTTGGATTCCTATAATGGAAAAAATTGGAGGAGGAGTAATGTATCAATATTTACAAAATGTTCAATCTTACATTGCACCACCGGTAACAGCTGTATTTTTGCTCGGTATTGTCTGGAAACGTGTTAACTCCACTGCTTCAATTACAACTTTACTAGCTGGATTTGTTCTTTTAGTTTTGCGTCTAGGTTCTGAAATTTATTTTCAACCCCAGATTTTAGCTGACGAAGTCGTCAACCATACATTGTATTATTTTGCGACTATTAATTTTGCACATATGGCAATTTTTATGTTTGTATTTTCTATAATTTTATGTGTGTCTGTAAGTTTAGTCACTACAGCTCCTGATTATAAAACAATTATTGGTTTATCATTTGGTACACTAAGTAGTGAACAAAAACAAGCAAATAAGAATAGTTATGATAAGATAGATGTAGTACTTTCAATAATATTAGTTCTACTTGTTGTAGTTGTTTTATGTTATTTCACTGGATAATATTATTTAAGATAATTAAGCTTTAACCTATGAAACAGTTTATAAAAAAAATTAAGTTAATTTCTCTTTTAGTATTAATAATACACTCAATTCCTGTTTTTGCCCAAAACAAAATTAATATCCAAGGAGTTGTTTATGACGAATTCGATTATCCAATCCCATATGCATCTATTGGGATTGTTAAAAAAAATATTGGGACTAGTTCTACAGAAGAAGGAAGTTTTAAGTTTTATGTTACAAATAATGAATTATCTGATATTATAGAAATTTCATCAATTGGGTTTGAATCGTTTGAAATTAGTGTTCAGGATTTTATTAATTTAAGTGATAAAACTTTCGTTTTGAAGGAAATGATTACTGAACTAGGTGAGGTTTCTATTGAAAGTCCTAGAAATATTGTAAAAAAGGCGTTAAAGAAACTAAAAGACAACACTCTTAGTGATAAGCATAAATTAGGTGTTTTATACAGGAGATGGTCTGTGGAGGATAATATATGTCGCTATTTTATAGAACAGTATATAGATGTTTTAGATCGTGGTCCTTGGTCATATATCCAAGCCTTTGACGTTCTTCACAGTAGAAATTCTTCAGACTATAGGTTTCTTAAAAATGAGCAAAATATCCACGCTATAAAGTATATGGAACAGAACAATCCACTTAGAAGTGGGCCCCCAATGTCATCTTACACTTGGAAAAAAATTGATGATACTTTTTATGAAAATGAAGATGTTATTGTGCTTCAAGGTACTATGCGAAATGGTAACAATATCACTTTTTATGTTGGATTTGATACCAATAAAATCTATAAAATCGAGAAAGATATTACCTCAATGAAAATTGGTAAAAGTCTAACTGCACTTTATATATATAAAAACAACAATAAGGGTGAACTTTATCTTAGTTATCACAATCGTGAGTGGAATGGAGCTGTTCCAACTCCAGATCACGTTAAAAGAGCAATGCTTCAAGCCGGTGAGAGGGAAAGAAAATATATTCCTATTTCTTACAGGCATGAAATTTTCGTTTTAAATTTAGAAGACAAAGATGGTAAAATTAAGGTTGATGGTGAAACAGTTCAAAAGGATATGACGTTATACAAGATACCATATGATAAAGATTTTTGGAACAACTTAAGCATTCCGCCAGAGACTAAATTTTATAGAAAGAATATTGGAGAATTGGAATCTCTGTATGGAGTCCCAATTAAAACTCAATTTGAATATTCAAACCGCTAGATATTTTTTGAGTTTTCACAAAACAAGATTTTCATTTTCGCAATTTATTACACCTTTTTGTTATTTGCAACAAAACTAAATCGTTGTAAATTATATAATTTGTTAAAATTTTAAACATTGTAGTTAATTATTATTATAATTTTAAATCATTGTTTATATTGATATTAACTAATAAAAATATATACTTATGAAAAAACTATTACTATTTTTAATTTTACCCTTTTTTGCTCTAGCACAGTTCGATGTGTGCGACCACACATTTGTAATGAACGATTCTTGGGGAGATGGTTGGAACGGTGCATCAGTTGATATCTTAGTTGGCGGTACATTTGTGACTACAGCAACTGGTCCTGCTACTAATACACAAGATTTAATATTTGCAGCTGCAGAGGGAGAAGTTATTGAACTTGTCTGGACAAGCGTAGGAACCTATGCTAATGAAATTTCTTGGTCAGTTCTTGACGGAAATGATGGTACTTTAATTGGAAGTGGTTCAACTCCCACTGTAGGTACTGAACTTGTTGGAACAGCTCTATGCTTTCCTCCCGCATGTCCAAATCCGGCAATAACTGGTTGGACGATGGGTAATTATGATGTGTTTATTGAAGGAACCAATGATGATTCTATTGTAGGATATCAATTAGAGTATAGTACATCCTCATTTACGCCAGGTGATGGCACGGCGACTGTTGTCACTTTTGAATCATTCCCGTACACTTTGACCGGTTTGGATGCAAGTACAACTTATTACTTTGCAATGCGATCAGATTGTGGAGATGGTGTCTTTGGTAATTATATTGGTCCAAATTCGTATTCTACAGGATTTGTTTTAGGCTGTGGAGAATCATTTGGCATTCCATATGGAAGTAATCCAACTGTTTCAACTGGATCTACTTATCCAGGTCAATGGGATTCATCTCAAGTGACGGACTTTTTTTTAAAAGCAACTACTAATCCAGGTACTGGTGTTTCTAATACCATAACAATTACTGGGCAGACCGAACTTGATTTTGACTATGTTTACATAGTAGAGATGTCTACAGGAGAAGTATTATTAACACCAACTTCAGGGGTTTTTGATAGCGTTGAAGTGACTGGTGTTGGTGAACTTGGGATATATATAGTTTCAGATGCGTCAGTTGATTCAACTACTAATTCTTTATACATTCCAGTATTTACACTTTCATGTACAACAGCAGGTTTAGATGATTTATCAAGTAATTTATTTACATATTTCCCAAATCCTGTTAATAATCAATTATCAATTAGAGCACAGAAAAATGTTGATGAGATAACTGTTTATAATATGATTGGACAAGTTGTATTACGTCAAACGCCAAATAGTTTAGAGACTATGGTTGATATGGCTGAAATACAAACTGGTGCATATTTCGTTCAAGTTTCAATTGATAATTCCGTTGAGACAGTACGAATTCTTAAAAACTAAATTTTTTAAAAATTCTAATAAAAAAATCCTCATTTAATGGGGATTTTTTTATTTGATTATTTTGTGCTAAAAATCTTTAAATTAGGAAAATGGATATTGATGTAATTACAAGTAGCTTTGGAAGGGAGTTTAAAATTATTAAAAATAATCAAGTAATTTTAAAAGGCTCAAGACCCAAGTGGTACTCACTCGAGACCCATTTTTTCTTCAAAAGCAAATCTTACCAAATCAAAGCAAAGAATTTTTGGGGTAGAAAGTATAATATATTTAAAAGCGGATTAATTGTTGGTGAACTCGGTTCCTCATGGAAAAATGAATATTACATATCAATAGTTGAAAATGGTAGTGAGAAAATTCGTTACACAATGTCACGTAAAAAACCACGTGGATGGTTTAGAATTGAATCGCTGTATATTTTGAATGATAATAATGGTAATTGTATTTTATCCATTAATTATAATTGGAAAAAATGGAAGCAGATAATTAAAGCAGATGTAAAGGAATCGATTTATGATAATTACGATTTATTAATTTATACTTTAATCCTAATTAGTTTAAAACATCGAAATGAATCTTCTGGTGCAGCAGCAGGTTAAATTTAATTTCAAAAATTCATTTATTGTTTATACTTTAGGGAAAATTTAAAAAAAAATAATTATGAAAAAATATTTTGCTTTTCTTTTGTCAGCGATAATCTTTGTTTCTTGTAATTCAAATGGTGATAAAAGTTCAACTAAATCCTCCGATTCATCAGTAATTGGAACTTGGAATCTTAAAAATGGTGAAACAGTTTCTGCTTTCCCTGGAGATTTAAAAAATCAACAAATTTGGATAGATTATATCAAAGCTCATAATGTAAGGGATTTGGATAAAATTGCTTCTATGAATGCAGAGGGGTGGGAAGGATACCCTCCTGACGGATCTGTTTTAAAAGGTACTGAAGCTCAAATTGAGTTTTTAGATGCATGGTTTAAAGCCTCATCTCCACGTTGGAAGACTCGTTGGATGATAGCCAATTCAGGGCAAAATGAAGAAGGAGAAATTGAACAGTGGTTAACTACCGGTAACGATATAAAGTTTTTGGATGAAAATGGAAATGAAGTTTTAGAAAACCATGTTCACGATGTTCAATTTGTAAACGGTAAGATTAAAAAGATTAATGTTTACTCAAGGGAATCTGCATCTGAGTAGTAAAAAGAATAATATAAAAAAAATCCCAATGTATAACATTGGGATTTTTTTATTGAAATTAATTAGTTGCCCCAGGCAAAGTCCCAAGTCAAATCAAAATCAGTTTCACCACCTGCATTTGTTGGATCTCCAGATGAAACACCATCTGCACCTTTATTAGGTTCATGTATCAAAAGTACAGTAAAAGTACCTGAGTTACCTGCTTGATCAGCCGAAGGCAGTATATCAAATACTTGTCCTATGGGATTCAACTCAGCGTCTTGATCCTGATAAACAAAATCAAATACTAAGTCTGATGGGGCAGATGAATAGAAAAATTGATGGTCTAATTCTTCTTCTAGTATTTCAGTTGTTACTAAATACTCCTCATCACTTGGATCAAGTGTTGTGTTATAAGCATTAACTACACAACTGTGTGGGACGGGTGCAATTGAAGTTGGGCCTTCATACCCAGCACCACCATATTCAGGGTCACCCCAACTAAAGGTAACAGTTTCACCATTTTCTTGGTTAGTCATTTCAACTGTGACTAGTGTTATAACCTCTTGTTCATTAACTGGGTCAGGCGTTGGATCATCATCGTCTGAACACCCTGTAAATACAAGTG
>NZZM01000027.1:0-6746 GCA_002698705.1 Formosa sp.
TTCCTTTTATGGGCTCCAGTGGTCATGTTGTTAACATCAGTTCAATGGGCGGGGTGCAAGGCTCTGCTAAGTTTGCCGGTTTGTCTGCCTACAGCTCCAGCAAAGGCGCCCTTATAACATTAACAGAACTTTTGGCTGAGGAGTATAAAGATACAGGCCCATCTTTTAATGTTTTGGCTTTGGGGGCAGTTCAAACGGAAATGCTGGAAGCCGCTTTTCCAGGCTACAAAGCACCGATGAGCGCCAATGAGATGGCAGCTTATATTTTTGAATTCTCAAAAACAGGTCAGCAGTTTTACAATGGCAAACTCCTCCAAGTTTCCAGTTCAACGCCCTAGTATTGTTTATCAAGTTGATAAACGGAAATAAAAAAAATATTTCGTTACTTTTGTAACTGCAAAATAACTTCCCTAATGTTTAATAATTTAAGTGAAAAATTAGATAAGGCCTTACACGTTTTAAAAGGGCATGGTAGCATTACCGAAATTAATGTTGCCGAAACACTCAAAGCCGTTCGTCGTGCCTTGTTGGATGCCGATGTAAATTATAAAATTGCCAAAGCGTTCACCAACAAGGTAAAAGAAAAGGCCTTGGGACAAAATGTTTTGACGACGCTCCAGCCTGGTCAATTGATGGTCAAAATTGTCAAAGACGAACTCACTGAACTTATGGGTGGAGATGCCGCTGGTATAGATCTTTCTGGCGCACCTTCAATTGTTTTAATGTCTGGATTGCAGGGCTCAGGAAAAACGACCTTTTCTGGAAAATTAGCGCAATTTCTCAAAACAAAAAAATCTAAAACACCCATGTTGGTTGCCTGTGATGTTTACCGTCCAGCGGCCATAGACCAGTTGCACATTGTCGGCGAGCAGGTAGGGGCTGAGGTTTACAGCGACCCTGGAAATAATGATCCTGTAGCCATTGCCAAAGCAGGTATTGCCGAAGCTAAATCAAAAGGGTGTAATGTTGTCATTATTGATACTGCAGGACGCTTGGCAGTCGATCAAGAAATGATGACTGAAATTGCCAATATTCACAAAGCAATTCAGCCTCAAGAAACCCTTTTTGTCGTGGATTCTATGACGGGTCAAGATGCGGTAAATACAGCCAAAGCCTTTAATGATATTTTAAATTTTGATGGGGTCATACTTACAAAATTAGATGGGGACACTAGAGGTGGTGCTGCCATTTCTATTAAATCGGTTGTCAATAAACCCATAAAATTTATTGGTACCGGAGAGAAAATGGATGCCATAGATGTTTTCTATCCCGCTCGAATGGCCGATCGTATTTTGGGTATGGGGGATGTCGTTTCATTGGTAGAACGTGCCCAAGAGCAATTTGATGAGCAAGAGGCCCGCAAGATTCAAAAGAAGATTGCCAAAAATCAGTTTGGTTTTGATGATTTCTTATCCCAAATTCAGCAAATTAAGAAAATGGGGAGTATGAAAGACCTTATGGGGATGATCCCAGGTATGGGTAAAATGATGAAAGACGTTGATGTCGATGACGATGCATTTAAGCACATTGAAGCCATCATTCATTCCATGACTCCAAAAGAGCGTTCCAATCCATCTGTTATCAATACAAGCCGCAAAAAACGAATCGGTGCNGGCTCTGGAACTTCTGTTCAAGAAGTTAATAAATTAATGAAACAGTTTAGTCAAATGAGTAAAATGATGAAAATGATGCAAGGCGCTAAAGGCCGCAACATGATGCAGATGATGAAAAATATGCCAAAATAAGACCCATTACAGGATTATGATATTACTAGACGGAAGACAAACAAGTGCCAAAATAAAAGAAGAAATCGCAGCTACAGTTTCACAAATGAAACAACAAAATCAGCGTGTACCTCATTTAGCAGCTGTGTTGGTGGGGATGGATGGAGCGAGCATGACCTATGTTGGGGCCAAGGTCAGGGCTTGCGAATTGGTAGGATTTGATTCAACGCTTATAGAACTTCCTGAAGACACCTCAGAACACGAATTATTAAATCAAATTAAAGCGCTTAATAACAATCCTGATATTGACGGTTTTATCGTTCAGTTGCCACTTCCTAAGCATATTGATGATCAGAAAATTTTGATGGCAATAGCCCCCAATAAAGATGTGGATGGGTTTCATCCAGTTAATGTGGGGCGTCTTACTTTAGACTTGCCAACGTTTATTTCCGCAACCCCTTATGGNATTATGGAATTATTGGAACGTTACGATATTCNNACTTCTGGGAAACATGTCGTGGTCATTGGAAGAAGTCATATTGTAGGCCGTCCAATGAGTATTTTAATGAGCCAAAAACGCAAAGCTGGTAATGCAACCGTTACGGTCGCCCACAGCCGAACAATAAACCTAGAAGCACTCACAAAAAAAGCGGATATTGTCATTGCAGCGCTAGGGATTCCTGAATTTTTAACCGCTGACATGGTCAAAAATGATGCGGTAGTGATTGACGTTGGAATCACAAGAGTTNATGACCCCAGCAAAAAAAAGGGTTATAGNATTGTTGGCGATGTGGATTTTGAATCCGTATCTAAAAAAGCAAGCCACATTACACCTGTTCCAGGCGGGGTAGGCCCCATGACTATTGCCATGCTATTAAAAAACACACTTCTTGCCCGAAAAGGATTCAAAAATTAGTACTATTTAAAGTTTATTCTTAAATATTTGTTGCTTTCGCTACACACAATGCATTAATTATTTTTCTTAATTAAGAAGTTAATTATATAATTTCTGTTTTTCTTTAACATTTTATTAATTTTTTTAAAAATATCTTTTTTTTGTTNAAGTAAATCCTTAATTTGCCAAACATTTTTCCCCCCAATTTTACCTTAGTATTACCTACCTCATACGAAATTACGCTACTAACTAAGATATTATTATGAAAAATTTTAACAAAATATTTTTACTTTTTACAACATTATTTTTTGCTACTTCTTTTGTCAACACGGCAAACTCTCAGGCTTGTAGCCACACCTTCAACATGATTGACACCTATGGTGATGGTTGGAACGGTAATGCTGTAACAGTAAATGTAAATGGAAATCCTGTCGCAGTAGACCAAACCATTGCTAGTGGCGCTTCAGGATCTTTTGCTTTTGATGCTTCAACGGGTGATGCTATAACCCTATCTTGGACACAGGGTAGTTATTCTGGTGAAGTTGAGTGGAATATTGTTGGAGGAGATGCTTCAACAGTTAGTAGCGGTGCTTACGGAGCCGCAGGGCCATTTACTGCTGCTTGTCCAGCTGCTGATGCTTGTCTAGCACCTTCAGTCACAGTAACATCCATATCCGACGACAGTGCAACAATCACATGGGTTGATAATTCACCCGCCGGTTCAAATAGTTTTGATATTGAGTATACTGATTCTACCGGAACAGCTACTACAGATACGGACGTTACAAGCCCTTACACCATAACTGGTCTTAGTGCTGACACAGCATATAATTTTACAGTCACATCTACTTGTAGCTCTGGTGCGGAAAGCTCTTCTGGAAGTTTCACTACATATCCTTCTTGTGGACAAACTGCTACATATACGTATGGTGATAGTGAAGAAGGAGTCCTGTACAGTGTTTCTTCACCAGGCCAAAATGTTTCTGTTACAATGACTGGATCAACTGAAACTGGATATGACTATATATACATAACAGATGGCTCAGGAACGTATTTATACGGAACAGGAGATAATGTTGGTGCGGGCTCAAGCACTAATTCAGGTGCAACAGGCGATCACACTGGAGTAACAATTGAATCTACAGACGGAACCATTAATGTATATCTTTACTCGGACNNCTCATATTCACCAGGTTCTGACGGACTAGGAGATGGTACTACAATGACATTTGCATTTAGTTGTTATGATCCTCCTACCACAGCTCCTAATTGTGCAACTAATTTTACAAATACAGTTGATGACAATTGTGGAAACGAGGATTTCAGTGTTTCATGGGATACTGTAGATGGTGCAGGCGGGTATTTGATTACTGCTGGAACGACTTCCGGTGGTAATGACCTTGCTGATGCAGTCGACAATGCAACGTCAACGTCCTACGCTTTTACTGCTGTACCTGGACAAAGCTACTATTACACTGTTACGCCATACAATTTGAATGGAAATGCTGAGGGTTGTGTAGAACAAACTATAACATTATCTTCTTCTGTATGTACCCCATGTGATAGCGCTGAAGCACTAACTCCTGGAACTCAGCAGTCTGGAAATACTCTTGATTTTGGTGATACATTTGATGACAGCTTATGTCTAGGTTATTATGACGGTGGTGATGATGCTGTTTATTCTTACCTAGCCACAGAAGATGGTGAAACTATGACTGTAACTGTAGATTTTACAGCTACTTATGGAGGAGTTTCAATGTCATTAGGGTGTCCCTCAGGCGACTCAACAGCTTATACATGCGTTGGTTCTGCATCTAGTACATCTTCAGGTGAAAAGAGCTTTACATCTGACTCCCTTATTGCTGGTGAGACCTATTATATACATATTTCTACTTGGGCTAGTCCACAAACCACCGCTTATACTTTGGACACAGTAGTTATTGAAGCTCCTGCTTGTCTAGATCCGATAGCTTTAGAAGCAGCTAGTATAACGACTGATTCAGCAGATATTTCATGGACATCAGGAGATTCATCATTCAACATTGAAGTTGTAGATATTACTGGTGGAGGTACTGCTACAGGTACAGCAACGTATTCTGGCGTCACAAGCCCTTATGCACTTACAGGGTTGTTAGATAACAACGCGTATATAGTTTATGTTCAAACTGATTGCGGCGCCGATCTTTCGGAATGGGTAAGTACTGGTTTTACTACACTACCTTTGCCTATTATTCCTGATTATACTAATGATTTTAGTACATTCCCAGGTGATTTATGGTCAACAGGATCTCCAACAAATAGCTTTGCCTCGCCTTGGCTAGCCGATGGTTTTGCAAATGATGGTTCCACAGGTGCTGCCAAGTCAAATATATATTCCTCAAACAATATTCAAGTTTTAGAATCNCCAATTTTTGATTTAAGTGGAGGGGTTTATTACTTGAACNTGAAGGCAGCAGTAACTCAATGGGGTAATATAAATGCTTTTGCTATGGGATCAGACGATTCTGTTTCTGTTTCTGTTTCTGTTGATGGAGGTAATTATGATGTATTACATACATGGAATGAGTCAAATAACCCAGGTCCATCCGGTACTAACATGCCGGAAGTTGAGTTAGATGCTTATTCAAGTGCTAATGTTAAGTTTTTAATTACAATGAGTGACGGTACAATTAATGACCCTGAAGATTATGATTTCTTCATTGACGATTTCCAAATTACGTCAACTTCACTTGGTATTAAAGACCTAAGCACATTACAATTCACATATTTTCCGAATCCAGTTAATGACAAACTAACGATTAATGCACAAACAAATGTTGATAACATTGTTGTGTTTAATATGTTAGGTCAAGTTGTTTCAAGTCAAAGTCCTTATAGTCTAAACTGTTTAGTTGATATGGCTTCAATGAGAACGGGAGTGTATTTTGTTCAAGTTTCCATTGGGAATAACACTCAAACGGTTAGAGTTTTGAAGCAGTAAATCTTTTCAAAACACTCAATTAAAAAATCCTCGCTTTTGCGGGGATTTTTTAATTTAATGAATTTGTGTTTTGAAATTCAGCTTAAAACTTTTCACTAACTCAGTGGAAGCAATATACGGCCTCCGCTGGAATGGCAATAAGAGTTTATTAATTGTTTTTTGGAACCTAAATCACTATTTTTTCATACATTTAATTCGCTAATTTAAAATATATTAAAAATGAAAAATATCGCCTATTTCACTTTATTTGCATTTCTGTTTTTGTCTTGTGATGCAGTGGTTAAAAAAGAAATTAATATAGCTTCAGACCCAGCCGTTATTGGTACTTGGAATCTTGACAATGGAGAAACCACTTCCATTCTTGCGGGAGATACCAAAAACGGACAAATTTGGTTGGAATACATTAAAGCACACAATGAAAAGGATTTAGATAAAATTGCAACTATGAATACTGATGATTGGGAGGCTTATATTTTTGATGGCAGAGCTGTTAAAGGTAATGAAGCTCACCAGGCATTGTTAAAGGGTTGGTTTGAGGCTTCATCTCCAAAATGGAAAACCAAGTGGATGATTGCCAATGCTGGTGTTGATGAAACTGGTGAAATGACTCAGTGGCTGGCCACTGGGGACGATTTAAAGGATGTAGATGCTGAGGGTAATGAAATCTTACTTCATCTTGTTCATGATATTCAGTTTGTTGATGGAAAGATCAAGAAGATTTATGCTTATTCTAGAGAACCTGAAGCTGCTAAAGAATAAAAACAACATTAATTAATTAAAAAAAACCCAATGCACTGCATTGGGTTTTTTTGACTAATTTAAAATAGATTACTCAATTGTAATTTCGAAAGTTTCCTCAATATCAGTTGAACCACCTGCATCATTTATGCCTGTATTAGGCTTGTTTGGTTCGTGTCTAAGGGTAACAGTGAAATCTCCAATACTGGAAGTTCCAGCTGTTAATATAAAACTTAATCCTACGGGATCTCCGTTACCGTCCTGATCATTATAAGATGTGGTTACGTCAAGACTGCTTCCTACTACAAAAAAGAACTGATGTTCGTCATCTTCTTCTTCAATTTCTTCAGTTACATTTTCAGCTGGATCTTCAGTTTCGTTCAATAATACTATTGATCCGCTATAAGNT
>NZZM01000027.1:6751-13304 GCA_002698705.1 Formosa sp.
TGATGTTAATGGCCCTCCNATAACAGTTACANNTGGNTCTTCTCCTCCTTCACCATCTAAATCTCTAGTTTGGAGAACTACAGCTGTACCACCATTATCTGGTGTCAAAGTAACCGTCATTGTGGTAATGACTTCTTCTTCATTAACAGGATCTGAATCGTCTGTACAGCTAGTGAACATAAATACTAGCATCAAAATTGGTAATAATAGAATTTGCTTTTTCATTGTTGTTGTTTTAAAAATTAATAATTGAATTTAAGGTTTAGTAAAAAATTTCTACCCAAGTCATCTGCGTAAAATCGCAGAAGATTGAGGTAATTTCTGTAGGAAGTGTTTAATAAATTATTAATCCCTAATCCTACGTTCAGGGATGATTTTTTTGATGTTTTAAAATCCATACTCATATTTAGATTTAACAAATGATAGGCTGGTGGGGGTGTACTTATATCTAATTCTTCAGTTGTTTCAGAAACTGGTAGATAGACTTCAAAATTATTATTTGGGAACTCATTTTGGGTGAAAACATATTCACTTTGTAATGATATTTTGAAATTTTTAAAGGCTTCATTTTTGTATGAAATTTCATTTTTTGTACTAAATGGCGGCATATTTATCAGCGGTAAATCTCTACTGCGTTCATAGCCTTTTACAACAGATAATTGATGTGTGATATTAAAATTATTATTAATATTATATGCGGCATCTACATCTACTCCCATAAGCTGTGCATCGCTTTGACGGTATTCCCATACTTGGAAATTACCTCTCAACGTTTGGCTAATTCGGGTAGGTTCTATTAAAATAAAATCTTGAATATTATTTATAAATGGATTTACAGTCAAATTAAATTTCTCATTACTTAATTCGTAAGTAAAAGATGTTTTATGTCCGAATTCAGACTTAAAACGCAGATCACCTAGTTCGATCCGAGCTATTGCGTGATGAAGGCCTTCGCTAAACAATTCTGAGGGGTTCGGTGCTCTGGAGGCCATGGCGTGATTAAAAAACAGTGTAGAACTTTCATTAATTTTATATTTGAAACCTATAGTTCCTGAGAAATTATTAAAATCTAATTTTGGGTTTGTTAAAACTTGACTTCCAGTTTGCTCCACGACAATCTCGGGAAATATAGCCCCATAACCCCGTTCTTCCCAAAACGAATTTCTATAAAACTTAAATACATTCATATAAACGTAATCAAAACGGACACCAGCCTCTAACTGCCATTGGTCGTTAATTTTGTAATCTCCAATTGCATAGACTCCAAAATCATATTTATCATAATCTGGAATCAATCTTCGTACTCCAGTATCTGGATTGGCGAAATTGTTTTGAAAGCGCCCCATAATACCAGTTTTGAACTCAAAGTTTTCATAATCGTTTTTATAGTCCAACATGATGGTATGGGTGTCTAATTTCAAGTCTAGTGCAGGAGTGTCTCTGTCATCTCCCCTTCGGATGTCAAATTCAAGGCGTCTATTATTTTGGTAATCATATTGGAAACTCAATTTTCCAAAATCATTAAATTTTTTAAATGCCTTTATTCTGGCCAGATAATGTTTAACATCTTGACTAGGATAGCCGATGTCATAAGTAAAGTCACGAACAACCAAAGGAATGTTGCTATTAATGGCTCTAATTTGATCTGAAGGGCTGTGAGCATGAGATGAGCGCAATATCCCTAAATCTGTATTGTAATAAGCATAATAAGCTTCCAGCCCATAATTAAAGCGGTTGAGCCCAAGTCTTAGTGATAGGTCTTTTTCAATAAGACCTGTATTACTCATTACATAGTCTGCAGTTTCAACATCCCCAAATCGTTTAAGGGTGCCTTGTGCTGTACCATACCAACCATTTTTGTGGCTTTTTGTAAGCTGTGAAGTCAAAACGCCACCGCGACCATTGGAAGCTCCAGAAAGCATGGTTTTTCCATAAATCGTATCTTTGACAGGCACTTTTAATCCTTCAGCGATAACAATTCCGCCCATAGCATCACCACCATATTGCAGTGCACTCGCACTTTTAACAACAGTCAGTCTACCAACGGCATTGACATCAATGTTAGGTGCATGTTCCTTTCCCCACTCCTGGTCTTGCATTCGAACTCCATTGTTAATCATAATGATGCGGCTGCTGTGTAGTCCATTAATCACAGGCTTGACAATGCCATTACCTTTGTTTAAGGAAGATACCCCGCTCAGGCTTTTGAGGGCGTCTCCAAGTGAAGCTGTGCTAAATTGTTCTAATGTTTCAGTTGAAACCTTATTTTCAAAAACAGAACTGCTGTTTTCTTCATAAGCTTTTCCACTCACAATAATTTCATTGAGAGCCTCAATGTGGTGCTCCAATTTAAAATCACGGGTCATGTTTCCAGACACTTTGAGTCTAAAGCTCATGGTTTCACAAGAAGGGTGTAGAATTTCTATAATATAAACCTCATCTTCACAAAGGCTTGATATGATGTAATAACCTTCAATATCCGTTTGAACAGTTTTGTTTATTTCTGTGAAAACCAGGGTCGCTCCAGATAATAAGGATCCGTCGTGTAAGTCAGTGACCTTACCCGAAACGGAGTTATTGCAATTTTGAGAGGTAGATACAAAGCTTAAAAGAAGCAGTGCTAACCTAATGAAGATACGCATTTGATGTTTTTATGAGTGTTATTGAAAAAGAAGAGTGTCTTTAACTCATAACAGGGGGTGCGCGCAGTTGTATACTTTGATGAAGAAATGAATGAAATTGAAGGGGGGTGTAAAAAGTGTTTAAAGCTTCAAAAATTTGGGGTTTTTCTAAATTTTCGCGATTTCCGAGCTCGTAATTAAAATTAAGTAAATTAAAGTCACATATTTCGCAATTTGTTTCCGATTGGTGAAGATGTGCTTTTTGCTCATTACATTCAAAATGAGCGTGTATTTCGCAGTGGTGTATGATATTTACTAATGAGGGTAAAAGCAAAATACCCAACAAAAAAAGGGCTAAAATACGTTTAATAAAATGTTGATTGTTATTCATTTTAAATCTTTCACAAAATTAATAAAAAACTTCCAATTTATTTCCAAAAAGATATCCTTTAACAAAAAATTTTAAAAAGCATATTAGATTTTTATTTTTTAATATAAAACTGTTTTTGTTTTAAAATTAACCTGCAAGCGTAGGATAAGATTACCATCAAAGAAAATAAAACGAAAAACAAAATAATATAGGTGTTTGAATCGATGTTAAACGCTAAATATGAAAAAACTACAAGAAAAAATAGACAGAAAAGATTTATAATGATTGATGCCATTAAATGAGATTTTGTCACGGCCAATACCAAATGATGTATGTGATAGCTGTCTGGCACAAATGGACTTTCTCCTTTATACAAACGGTAAGTGTATACACTGAAACTGTCGACCATCGGTAAAATAAAAATAGCCATAGGTGCGATGGGTAATATGGTGCGGTCAATCAATCGGTCTATTATAGGTTCATTATTATTTACAACCAACATTGACATGATAAATAGCATATATCCAATAAAAAGTGCACCTGAGTCACCCATTAATACTTTGTTTTTTTTACTTAAGTTATATGGTAAATATGAGAGAATAACCCCAATCATTATTACACATATACCAAAGTATCCCTTGTAATTCAATATCCAAAAAAGGACGCCATAGGCTACGAAAGATAAGATGGCTGTTGTTCCAGCCAAACTATCAATCCCATCAATGAGATTGAAAGAATTAATCATAAATAAACCAATGAATATTGCAAATCCAAATCCTAACCAGTACGGGATGATGCCAATTCCTATAAAGCCGTGTAGATTGTAAACCGCTAGGTCATTGTAATAGACAACCATTACAACTGCGATAAATTGATAAAATAATTTTTGATAGGGATTAATTATTTTTAAGTCGTCCCAAAAGCCATTTAGGCAAACTATAATAGCGCCTATGACAATGATTAGTAGTTCACGAATATTAATGAATGACTCAATGGTAAATAAGCTAACAATAAATACAAATAAAAAAACAATTCCTGATGAGTTGGGTATTGGGGTTTTATGTAAATCCCTTCTTTTACTTTTTCCAAAAATCCGATAGGTTAAAATAAATTTTCGGTAGACATTAATGGATAAAGTACTTATTAAAAAGACAAGAATTATAAGAAGTGAAATAAATGAAATCTTAAACAAAATTTATTTTTGAAGCAAATATATAATATTATTTAAACTTTGTTTTATACTCATAATATTAATTTTATGATTACATAAGCAATTTGCGTTTTTTTTCTAAATATTATCAATCAAAAATTATGTTTAATTTATAAATATTCTATTTTAAACAAATGATTTTAAAATATAAGATCATATTATGATATATATTATTATATTTGTATTATGAAATTGCGCATATTTATTTTACTGTATTTCGCCTGCTTAATCCATGTATTAGGGCAAGAATTTAATGGGATTGATGTGAATGTCCAGCAGAAACATTTTTGGATGCTTCAAGAGGATTACATTTTAAAAAAGGATTTTAAAAATATTCTTTTAGATTCTTTTTACATTCAAAGCCTAGCTCCAAAAAGTAAATTGAAGATCGTTTCAAAAAAAAATACGCCATATATTGTTTCAAGTGGTGGCGGTATGGTTTGGAAAATTATCAATGATACTTTTGTCAGAATAGACAAGTCGTACTTTCATAAAATGACAAGTAAATCTAGTGTATTTGTACACAGAGATACTATTTTTAAATTTGGGGGTTATGGTTATTGGTCTTCCCGTAATTTTTTCAGTTATTTTTCTGAAACTTCTAACCATTGGGAATATTATCCCATAAACCCACAAAGCATTTTGCCTCCTGGATTGTTCGATATGGACTCCTCTTACGCTTCCGATCGGTATTTTGTTTCTGGAGGGTCTACTGTAAATCGTCATACCGGAACAACATCTAGATCCAACAGTGTTATATGGCGTTTTGATTTTGATTCTAAATCATGGTCTGATTTGGGGATCTCTAAATTTTTCGATTATAAGACCTATGATTTTATTGACATTGGTCAACACAGACATTTGGCTGCCACTTATTCAGATGAAAAGCTAGCGTCCTCCAACTACATTTTAGATTTTAATGAAAACCTCATGATTCCAATTCAGAATTCATTCGATTTTTCAATTGCTAATAGTTTTCATAAAAACGACAGTATTTTTACACTTGAAGGTAATAAATTAAAAAAAAGAAGTCTATCCTCCTTTATGATTTTAGACAAGAGTGCGAAGCCTCTTTATATGGATTCCATTTCTTTGTCTAAGGGCTTGTCTAGCGTTGTTGTTGTTATCATGCTCTTGATGATAGTATTTCTATTATTTCTTTATTCAAAGAACAGACAAAGGCCTAAACTGAGTGATTCTGGTTTTCGTTTCCAAAGAGTACATTATCCATTGTCTGTAAAAGAATATAAAGTTTTATCTCTTATGGTTCACAATAAAACCGTCGATTCAAAGGCTTTACTTGATGCAATTTATGATTCAAATCTAAGCCCTCCACAAAACAACCGTATCAAACTGGAAGTTATCAATTCTTTAAACAATAAATTAGCCAAAGTTTTAGATGTTAACAAATTTGTAAGTTCAAAGAAAAGTAGCAAAGACCAACGCATGCTTATCTATTTTTCAAACCATAGAAAAGATTTTGTACTGTGATAAATACTAAGGATTATTGGTGTGTTTTAAAAGTAAAGCCACAACACGAGTTAAAGGCAGTATCAGACTTGTCAAAAATGGGGGTCTCCGCCTACACTCCTTATGTAGACCAATTGCGCCAATGGAGTGACCGTAAGAAAAAAATTAAAAAAGCAATAATTTCGAAACATATATTTGTTAAGATCCCAATAAAGGATGAGCGTATCGTTTTTGATTCCCCAAGTGTAACGGGATATTTGAATGTATTCGGACAGCGTGCCAAAGTATGGCCAGACGAAATCAGGCGACTTAAGGATTATTGTATTCAGGCATACAAAGCGGAAGTCTTTGAAGCTGGGGACGTGTTTATGACCCCTGTTTTAGGCACCTCTGCAGAGTTGATAAAGATTGATAAAAATAAAATGTGCAGCGCAATTTCCAGTTGTGGGCGCTTTACAATAAAATTTAAATTGGCCAGCTAAAAAGTTGGTGATTTTTTTTAATATATTTAGAGTGTTTCGTTGGGACACCCTACGGCGAAGCCGTAAAAAGTTATAAATTAATAATTAGAATTAAGGGTTTATGTCAAAGAAAAAAGCCATCATCGTTTCGGGGTATTTCAATCCAATTCACAAAGGGCATTTAGAATATTTTAACAATGCGAAGGCCCTAGCAGACGTTCTGTTTGTGATTGTAAACTCTGACTTTCAAAGAGATTTAAAAGGCAGTAAAGCGTTTCAGACAGAAGCCGAGCGTGTCTTTATAGTTTCTAATATAAAAGCGGTTGATAAAGCACTACTCTCAATTGATAAAGACCGCACGGTCTGTGCCACCTTAGAAAAAATAGCCAATGACTTTGGCGCCAGTTATGATTTGGCATTT
>NZZM01000028.1 GCA_002698705.1 Formosa sp.
CGAAGAGCGACAAGGCAATTTATACCATGTAACATACGCAATTCAAGGCAGCGATGAGCAGCTTACCATTGCTACCACGCGTCCTGAAACCATTTTAGGAGATTCAGCTATTTGTATTAACCCTTACGATGATCGATTCAAGCATTTAAAAGGGAAAAAAGCGATTGTTCCTATTTGTAACAGAGTTGTTCCAATTATTGAAGATGAATATGTGGACATAGAATTTGGTACAGGATGTTTGAAGGTAACCCCTGCCCACGACGAGAATGACAAAATATTGGGTGATAAGTACAGCTTAGAAGTCATTGATATTTTTAACCCAGATGCCACTCTTAATAGTCACGGATTGCATTATGAAGGAAAGGATCGTTTTGTAGTGCGTAAAGAAATTTCAAAAGAATTAAAAGCCAAAGGCTTTTTGGTTAAAACGGAATCTCATTTGCACAAGGTGGGAACCTCTGAGCGTACCAAAGTGGTTATTGAGCCGCGGCTTTCTGACCAGTGGTTTTTGAAAATGGAATGCTTGGCAAAACCTGCTATTGAAGCTGTTTTAGACAATGAAACCGTTAAATTATTTCCTAAAAAATTCAAGAATACCTACCGCTATTGGATGGAGAACATTCGTGACTGGAATATTTCAAGACAGTTGTATTGGGGGCAACAAATACCTGCCTATTATTTCGGGGATGGAAAAGACGACTTTGTCGTAGCAATTTCCAAAGAAGCTGCGCTTGAATTGGTGCATAAAAAAACTCAAAATACGAGCTTAAAAATTGAAAACTTAAGACAAGACTCCGATGTTTTAGACACTTGGTTTTCATCTTGGCTTTGGCCTATTTCTGTTTTTGATGGTATAAGAAACCCCAACAATGAAGAGATCAATTATTATTACCCAACCAATGATTTGGTTACTGGTCCAGATATTTTGTTTTTCTGGGTGGCTAGAATGATTGTTGCTGGTTTTGAATTTAGAGATAAAAAACCGTTTAAAAATGTTTATTTGACGGGATTGGTTCGAGATAAGGAACGTCGAAAAATGAGTAAATCTTTGGGCAATTCACCCGATGCTTTAAAATTAATTGAACATTTTGGAGCTGATGGGGTGCGCATAGGGCTCTTATTGAGTTCTGCTGCGGGCAATGATTTATTATTTGATGAATCACTCTGTCAACAGGGAAAAGCATTTGGAAATAAAATTTGGAATGCATTTCGACTTATTGATGGATGGGAAATTGCTGAAATAGATCAGCCTGAACATGCGGCCATTGCATTGGAATGGTACGTCTCTAAATTTCAAAAAGTTTTATCCGAGATTGAAGACCATTTTAGTAAATACCGTTTGAGTGATGCTTTGATGGCCATTTATAAGCATGTATGGGATGATTTTTGTTCTTGGCTGCTGGAAATGATCAAGCCCGATTATGGCGCACCTATTGACAGTGCAACACATGCTACTATTGTACATTTGCTGGAAGAAAATTTGAAAATTTTACACCCTTTTATGCCATTTTTAACAGAAGAAATATGGCAACTCCTAAAAACACGTACTCCAGATCAAGCGCTTATTGTTTCTAGTTGGCCTGCATCAAGATCTTACGATACTTCTTTATTGAAAGAATTTCATTTTGCTTCGGAGGTGATTTCTGGCATCCGAAATTTACGTAAACAAAAACAAATTCCATTCAAAACAACAGTTGAACTTCATGTCATCAATAAGTTCTTAAGTACTCAAAAATTTGATGGTTTGATTTCTAAGCTTGGCAATATTTCCAAAATTAATTATACAGATATTTCCATTGAAAAAGCATTTTCGTTCCGTGTAAAGTCAAATGAGTATTTTCTAGTAGCTGATATAGCAATTGATTTAGAGGCTGAGATTGCCAAGATCAATGAAGAATTGAATTATACTAAAGGATTTTTAAAATCTGTCCAGAAAAAACTTTCAAATATTCGTTTTGTGTCAAATGCTCCTGAGCAAGTAGTGGCTAGTGAAAAGAAAAAGGAAGCCGATTCCTTAGCAAAGATTGAAACCTTAGAGAAGAGCTTGAAAAACTTGACCTGATTTTAAGTTCTGTAAAGCAAATATTTTTTTGCTAGGTCTATATATCGTCTTTTTGCTTCGTCTTCAGATATGTTTTCAACCTGGAAAAGTGCATTTGTTTTAAATGCATTAATTATGGCTTTACTGCTGCCAGGTCTATTGTAATTATTAGTAGCTTTTTTGTAGTAAGCATACAACTTTAATAAGGTGTCCGCAGGAAATGGATCTTTGTGATCGTTGATGCTTTTAACTGCCATATCAAATTCAGTATTTAAATTACTTTGCCCCATTTTAAAGTTCTCCAATGATTGTTTCACCGCCTCTAACTTTTTGATTGAGTTTAATATTGAGTTTGGTGTCTAAAGGTAAAAATAAATCTACTCTTGACCCAAATTTTATAAAACCAGCATCACTTCCTTGAACTACATTATGACCTTCTTCAGCATAATTAACTATGCGTCTTGCTAGAGCTCCAGCAATTTGGCGATAGAGAACTTTACCAAACTTAAAATTTTCAACAACCACAGTTGTACGTTCATTTTTTTCGCTTGATTTTGGATGCCAGGCTACTAAATAATCTCCAGGGTGGTACTTGCTAAAAATTATTTTTCCTCCAATAGGGTATCGTGTTACATGTACATTGATTGGAGACATAAAAACACTTACTTGCAGGCGTTTATCATTAAAAAACTCAGATTCAAGAACTTCTTCAATAACAACCACTTTACCATCTACAGGAGACATAACTTGTGCATCGTTGAGTTGAATATTGCGTTTGGGATTTCTAAAAAATTGTAAGATTAAAATAAAAATAAGTAACAGTCCAATTTGGAGTGTTTTAATCAACCATGGAATCCCAATGAAATCCATCAATAAGAATAAACTTCCAACAATTAACATACTTATAAAAATAATGGTTCTACCTTCTTTATGAAACATAATTTAATAATCTTAAAAATAAATAAATGAAAGGTGCAATAAAAATAGCACTGTCTAACCTGTCTAATAAACCTCCGTGACCAGGCATAAGTTTACCACTATCTTTTACTTCTGCTTGGCGTTTATACTTAGACTCAATCAAGTCTCCAATTGTTCCAAAGACACTAATTATAACGCTCATAATTAGCCAACTGGAAAATTGTAAATCATTTGTAAATAAAAAAATAAAATAACTCCCAATAGCTGCGAAAAAAACACCACCTAAAAAACCTTCTACTGTTTTTTTTGGAGATACACTTTCAAATAATTTTTGACGACCGTAATTACTCCCGATTAAATATGCAAACGTATCATTAATCCAAATAAGTACAAACATTCCTATAATTATTTGTTGGTTATAAATTCCAGAGCTAAAAGGAATTAAGACTATAAAAATAATACCTCCACTAATATAGAAAGTAGTGTTTATATATCTATTGGTCAACAATTTAGGTAAGCTTTTTGAAGAAAAAAGATCCCTGGTTAAAAAAAGTAAAACAAAAATACTAATAACATGAAGTATTTGAGATGCTTCATGAATTCCTAATGAGTTTTCAATAAACATTTCCAAAAAACTAAAAACAAAGAATAGTAAGGAAAAAATAAAATATGAAAAACTGTTTTTTTGTTCAATTAATTTATTAAATTCTTTTAAACAAATAAACCCAAAGACAAACATCAGAGCCAGAAAAGTAAATTTATTCATAGCTGAGCTAACCATTAAGGTTACAAACAAAACACCAGAAACTAAACGCAGTAAAAACTCTTTCAAAACGTAATTATAAATCTTCTAATAATATTAAATATAAATTTTTTGAACTACTTCCATAATTCATAAAATTATTGTCCTTGTCAATTTTAAAGTGCTTAATTGTAGTAATATTTGATGGAATATTCTTTTTATTTTTAGCTTTAATGCCTTGAAGCCCCTGGCCAATAGTTTGTACAATTTGGCTGGTACTTGCAAAGACGATAAAGTTTTTAGGTAATTCTTTTAATTTTTTTTCAGCGATTTGATTAGACGATATAAGTAAAGAACCGTCAAAAGCAATTAAATATTCACAGGTAGTAAATAAAAGTTGAGCATCACTAATATTTTTTGTTGTTTTCCAATGAAAACTACTAAATTGTTTTTTTAATTTTGAACTCAAAATTAAAACAGATTTGTCATCCCATTTATTTTCTTCGAGAATTTTCTTTAAAAAAACATGGACTTCATCAATAGATGTAGAATAAAGGAATTTTCCGCCATTTTTATTAAAATTTATTGTAAAAAGCTCATCAACAGCGTAAGCATTTTTTTCTAAATACTGCTCTTCTTGTTCTTTTTTTAAAACCTTTTTAAGTCCTGTTTTTCTTGAATTAAATATTTTTTTAAATAAATTCATATGGAAGAAAAAGGTTATAAATATATAAACCAAATATAAAAATTATACATAACATTAAATTAAATTTTTATTAAAAAATGTTATTCTTCCTCACCTGTTTCTTGAATAGTAGACTCTTTTTTAGAACTTTCAAATGGTCTTTTACCAAAAATGGATTCAAGGTTGTCCTTAAAAATCACTTCATCCTTAAGCAATACTTCAGCAAGCTCAGTAAGCTTAGCTTTGTGTTTTTTTAATAAGTCTATTGCACGCTGATATTGCTTTTCAATAATATCTGAAATTTCTTTGTCTATCAACTCTGAAGTTTTCTCGCTATATGGTTTTGTAAAGCCGTATTCATTTTGACCTGATGAATCATAATAAGTTAAGTTTCCAACATTATCACTCAGACCATAAATTGTTACCATGGCACGGGCTTGTTTAGTTACCTTTTCTAAATCACTCAGAGCTCCAGTAGATATTTTATTAAAAATAACTTTTTCAGCAGCTCTCCCTCCCAGTGCTGCGCACATTTCATCTAACATTTGCTCTGGTCTTACAATTAGACGTTCTTCAGGTAAATACCAGGCTGCTCCAAGGGAGCGGCCTCTAGGAACTATAGTTACTTTTACAAGTGGAGCAGCGTGTTCTAACATCCAACTTACAGTAGCATGTCCAGCTTCATGAAATGCAACAGCTTTTTTTTCTTCCGGTGTGATTATTTTATTTTTCTTTTCTAACCCTCCAATTATTCGATCAACTGCATCTAGAAAATCTTGTTTTCCTACTGCTTTTTTATCTTTTCTTGCTGCTATTAATGCAGCTTCATTACAAACATTTGCTATGTCAGCACCAGAAAATCCAGGGGTTTGTTTTGATAAAAAGTCTGTATCCAAATCTTTAGATTTTTTCAGAGGCTTCAGATGCACTTCAAAAATTTCTTTTCTCTCGCGAAGGTCAGGCAAGTCAACATAAATCTGGCGGTCAAATCTACCGGCACGCATTAGTGCTTTATCCAAAACATCTGCACGGTTAGTGGCAGCTAAAACTATAACGTTAGTATTTGATCCAAAACCATCCATTTCAGTAAGTAGTTGGTTTAACGTATTCTCTCTCTCATCATTAGAACCAGAGAAATTACTTTTACCTCTTGCTCGTCCAATTGCATCAATTTCGTCAATAAAAATTATTGAAGGAGATTTATCTTTTGCTTGTTTGAATAAGTCACGAACTCTAGAGGCACCAACTCCAACAAACATTTCAACAAAATCAGAACCTGATAGAGAAAAGAAAGGTGCTTTGGCTTCACCGGCTACTGCTTTTGCCAATAACGTTTTACCTGTACCAGGTGGACCTACAAGTAGAGCGCCTTTAGGTATTTTACCACCTAGAGCTGTATATTTATCGGGGTTTTTCAAAAAGTCTACAATTTCTTGGACTTCTTCTTTAGCACCTTCTAATCCAGCGACATCTTGGAACGTAGTTTTAGTCTCTAGTTTTTGATCAAATAACTTTGCTTTTGATTTTCCAATATTAAAAATTTGTCCACCACCACCTGGACCACCACCACCTGACATTCTTCTCATAATAAATATCCATATGGCAATAATTACAATAAATGGGATAATTGAAATAATTATATCTCCAAATGCATTTGTTTCAGTTCTAAAGTTCAGCTCAGTATTTAATCTTTCTTCCTCTATTGTTTCTTCTAACTGTTTTTGAAATAATTGAACGTCTCCAAATTCAAAATTATAATTAGGTATAGTACCTATTGGAAGAAACTGACTAGGTTTTGATTTTCTATGCACTTCTTTCGATAAAGCCTTATCAATAAGATATACTAAAGCTTTTCGTTTATTTACAATTTCAACTTTTTTTACGTCACCATTTCTTAGGAAATTAAAAAATTTGGAAGGTGTGGTTGTGATACCATTTGTTGTTCCAATACTACCTGAAAATATCTGGAAAATCACGAAAATCCCAATTACTGACCCATAAACCCACCAATTATTAAATTTAAAGTTATTTTGTTTTTTATCTTTGGACATATTTTTTATTAATAACTAGTTTCTATCTCTGTAATTTTTGCATCACCCCATAAGTTTTCCACGTCGTAATATTCACGTTTATGTTTTTGAAATATGTGGACAACGACATTAATATAATCCATCAATATCCACTCAGCATTTTCTACACCTTCAATTTGGTAAGGTTTTTCCATAATTTCTTTACTTACAATTTTACTTATTGAGTTTGTAATCGCATTTACTTGGGTGTTTGAATTCCCGTCGCATATGACGAAGTAATCACAAAATGCATTCTCAATATTTCTAAGGTCGAGTAGATTGATATTTTTACCTTTAATCTCTTCCATACCTTTTATAATAAGTCCAATAAGTAAATCTGAATCAGATGTATTTTTTATCATATATTCGTGTTGCAATGCAAATTTATTGTTTTTTTAAGTCAAAATCACGATTTATTATCTTAATTAAATTATAATTTAATACAAAAATATTGTGCAGATCATCAAATTCAATTCTATTAATTCTACTAATAGTTATCTAGAAAATTTAATTAATAAGATACATCTTGAAGACTTTTCAGCAGTAGTAGCTGATTATCAATCTAATGGTTTTGGACAATACGGAACAAAATGGAGTTCAGAAAGAGGTAAGAATCTTTTGATAAGCATTTTCAAAAAGAATATTCAAACAGATATAAAAAATCAATTTTATATAAATATGCGTGTTTCTTTGGCTGTTTTTATGACTCTAAAATCTTTAGAAATCCCTGAACTATCAATAAAATGGCCAAACGATATTTTATATAGAAATAATAAAATTTCAGGCATTTTAATCAAGTTAATAATTAAAAATAAAAGTATTCAACATGCAATTATCGGAATAGGTATAAATGTAAATCAAAACAATTTTGAAAATTTACCAAATGCAATTTCAATTTGCAATATAATTAATGATACCTATGATTTGAATGATTTAAGAAACATATTAATGAAAAAACTAAGTTTTTATTTTAACGTTAAAGATTCTTTTGAACTTAAAGTTGCATATGAAAGGGCTTTATTTAGAAAAAATAAATCTTCTGAATTTGTTTCTCAAGGAAAGCGTAATTTTTTAGGAATTATTGAAGGGGTATCTGATTCGGGTAAACTTTGTGTTAAAATAGATGGTTTATCTGAAAAATTTGATGCAAAATCAATTAAAATGCTCTATTAAATTGATTTTTCAATATTTATAGCTAGGGTTTCAATAAATTTTGAAATTGGTCCTTTAATCATCATTGACATCATTGGGTTAAATTTTCCCTCAAATAATATTTTAGCCTCACATTCACGAATTCCTATCGAAGATATATTAATTTCAATTGAAAAATCTAATTTCCCACCAGCTGCTCCCAAAATAATTCTTTCGTTAGGGTACTGGATTTTCTTTTCAAGCATTATTTCAGGCATCCCAGCAAGTGCAAAAATAAATTTATTTTCGCCCATTAACTTGAATTTAGTGATATTTTCAGGCATTAACCCTTCAAAGTTCCCCACATCTGTTAAATGATTAAATATGTCTTCTGCAGATGTTGATATTTTTATTGTTGATGATTCTAAAGTCATACATTTATTTAATATTCCATTCAGATGGATTGTTATTCCATTTGGATAATACTTTTAACTCTTTATCATTTATAAAACCAGTATCAAGGGCTTGCTCCAATAAAACGTCGTAATTACTGAGTGTATGAAGATCTATATTTTTTTGAGAAAAATTAGTTTTTGAAAGCTCAAAACCGTAGGTAAAAATAGCCGCCATACCTTTGACGTTAACATCGTGAAATTTTAAAGCTTCTACAGCATTCAGACTGCTTTTTCCGGTGCTTATAAGATCTTCAACCACAACGACGTTTTGCCCTTTTTCTAAGCGGCCTTCAATTTGGTTTTGACGGCCATGTTTTTTAGCTACTGGTCTAACATAAACAAAGGGAAGACCCATATCATCTGCTACTAGAGAACCAATTCCAATAGCACCTGTAGCAACACCTGCAATGACATCAGGCTTACCATAAGTGTTTTCTATGTTTTTAGCAAGTTCACTTTTGATGTAATTTCGAATTGTTGGATAGGACAGCACCAGTCTATTATCACAATATATGGGCGATTTCCAACCAGATGCCCAGGTAAATGGCGAGTTAGGACTTAATTTAATGGCGTTGATATGAAGTAAAACTTCAGCTGTCTTTTTAGCAGTATTTTTATTAAATATCATAGGTCAAAATTATTAAAAAATACTACATTTACTTGGTATTAATTTGTTTTTAATTAACAATGCAGAAAATTTTTGTTGGTAATAAACCAATAATTTTAACCACTCAGGTTAAAAAAGAGACGGATTTTAAAAATCTTTTAATCGATTCTGTCAGTATTGAAAAAATTATTTCTGTTTTGAAAAAAGATAAATACAAAGCAGTGCATTTGATTGGTAGTGATTTGGACAGTATGTTGAAAACATTTTTAAAATTTTTGCCAAATGTTATTGCTGGAGGCGGCAAAGTTTTAAATNNATCGGANCGNATTTTATTNATTTTCCGCAATGGNAAATGGGATTTGCCAAANGGAAAAGCTGAATCTAATGAAACNATNGATAAAACAGCCCTNCGCGAAGTANAAGANGAAACAGGNATTAAAGGNNTTTCTATCACAAAGCCACTTGACATAACCTATCACATCTTTAAAAGAAACAATCAATATCAAATAAAAAAAACCTACTGGTTTGAAATGTTTTCGGAATATGAAGGAGATTTAAAACCCCAATTGAATGAGGGTATCACAAAAGTCAAATGGATAGGACCCAAAAAACTTAAAAAAGTCAAGAAAAATATCTACGCCAATATTGAATCACTTATTTAAATAATTTAGGCTTCAATATTCTTTATAATCTTTTTTAATGCCTTATTTTTGCGGCTTAATATCAATTTAGGATGAGGAAATTTATTCGCAAGCGCGCTGCAAACACAAAAAATGATATTCTAAGTGGCTTGACTGTTGCATTAGCTTTGGTGCCAGAAGCCGTGGCTTTTGCCTTTGTTGCAGGGGTTGATCCTCTAGTTGGATTGTACGCTGCTTTTATAGTTGGATTGATCACTTCAATTTTTGGAGGCCGTCCAGGGATGATTAGTGGGGCAACTGGTGCATTGGCTGTGGTCATGGTTAGTTTGGTGGCCCAAGGGAACGCCATTGGAGCTCCTTCTGAAGAATTAGGACTTTATTATTTGTTTTTAGCCGTAATATTAATGGGGTGTATACAAATATTTGCTGGTGTTTTTAAGTTGGGAAAATTTGTACGTTTGATTCCGCATCCAGTTATGATGGGTTTTGTCAATGGATTGGCCATTGTAATTTTTATTTCTCAGTTGGGAATGTTTAAGACTTCTGGACAGGGAGGTCAAGTTTGGATGCAGGGGCATACCCTTTTAACTATGATAGGATTGGTAGCACTCACTATGACCATTATGTTTGGCTTGCCAAAGTTGACAAAAAAATTACCAGAAGCCCTGATCGCTATTTTAGTAGTTTCAATCTTAGTGATTTTTGGGAATTTGGAAGTGGCTACGGTTGGAAGTTTTATTAGAGATGGCGGTGGTGAAGGTTTAAAAGGTGGACTTCCACAAATCCAATGGGCTTTATTTNATAAAATTCCACTTAATATGGAAACGCTAAGATTGATTGGACCTTATGCTGCAATATTAGCATCTATTGGTCTTATTGAGTCTTTGATGACTTTAAACCTNATTGATGAGCTTACAGATACTAGAGGAAACTCAAATAGAGAATGTATTGCNCAAGGCAGCGCTAATATAGTGACCGGATTTTTTGGTGGTATGGGTGGATGTGCCATGATTGGGCAGTCAATTATCAATATCAAAGGTGGAGGTAGAGGTCGATTGTCTGGAATTGTTGCAGCACTTGCACTGTTGGCTTTTATTTTATTTGCTTCCAATTTGATAGAACAAGTGCCTATTGCAGCTCTTGTTGGTGTGATGTTTATGGTGGTGATTGGAACTTTTGCGTGGTCTAGTTTTAGAATTATTAACAAAATCCCAATAACAGATGTTTTTGTTTTGATTTTAGTTTCTGTTATAACTGTCTTTTTTGATTTAGCCATTGCTGTGATTTCAGGCGTAATTGTGAGTGCTTTGGTATTTTCTTGGGAAAATGCAAAACGCATTCGTGCCNGAAAGCGTATCAATGTAGATGGCATCAAAGTCTACGAAATATGGGGCCCGTTATTTTTTGGTAGTATTTCGGCGTTTAATCAAAAATTTGATGTTAAAAATGATCCAGATGCTATTGAAATTGATTTTGTTGAATCAAGAATCAGTGATCACTCTGCGATTGAAGCCATTTTTACTCTAGTAAACAAGTACATCAAGGCAGGTAAGACCATTAAATTGAAGCATTTAAGCCAAGACTGTAAAGTATTACTATACAAATCAAGTCCATTATTCAAAAAGGTTATTGTTGAGGCCATTGACGATCCTAGATACCATTTGGCTGAAAATCCTGAGGCTTTTGAAAAAGGGCTTTCACAATATACATTATGAAAACTTGGTCTTAACAGCAGCAGGCACTAAATTTTCGTAAGCCCCTTTGTAGTGTATAATTTCTCGCACAATTGAGGATGAAATAAAAGAAGTTTCCACAGAAGTTAGTAAGAAAATAGTTTCAATTCCACCGACCTTTCGATTGGTATGGGCTATGGCTTTTTCAAATTCAAAGTCTGCAGGATTTCTAAGACCTCTCAAAATAAAGTCGGCCTCAATTTCTTTACAGAAATCAGTGGTCAAGCCCGAATAAGTCATCACTTTTATTTTGGGATTGTTTTTAAAAGTTGTTTCAATAAAATNCTTGCGTTCTTCAATGGAAAACATATATTTTTTGGCAGAATTTTCTCCAATCGCAACAATGACTTCGTCAAAAAGATTTACNCCTCTGTTGATAATGTCGAAATGTCCCAAAGTTATGGGGTCAAAAGATCCAGGAAATATAGCACGTTTCATGTTGTAAAGTTAATCATTTTTAGCAACTGCCATTTCAATGGCATTGCTAAAAAGTTCAGAAAGGCTAATGCCAGCACAAGCCGCTTGTTTTGGAAGAATACTCTCTTTGGTCAACCCGGGGACTGTATTCATTTCAATAAAATAGGGGACATCTCCTTTAAAAATAAATTCACTTCTCGAAAAGCCTTTAATCTTCAATATTTTGTAGATGGATTTCGCCATCTCTCTCACATTTTTTTCTTGAACTTCAGAAATACGCGCAGGTGTGATTTCATCAGATTTTCCAAGGTATTTGGCTTCATAATCGAAGAAATCATTTTCTGAGATGATTTCAGTGATTGGCAATACGATTAACTTTCCTTTATAATTTAAAACCCCAACAGTGACTTCAGTGCCTTCTAAAAATGCTTCAATAATAAGGTCATCGTCTTGTTCAAAAGCGGTGTCTATGGCCGCCTGCAGTTTTTCTATTTTATGAACCTTGGTCACACCAAAACTACTGCCTGATCGGTTGGCTTTGACAAAACAAGGTAAACC
>NZZM01000029.1 GCA_002698705.1 Formosa sp.
CATTGCGGAAAATGAATAAAATTCGCTCCGATGAATTTAAAACTTTGCCGCCTCCAGCAATAACATTTGGCAAAAATTTTAAAAATGTTTTCAACATACTGTCCAAATCACTACCAATCAAATGCACTGCTTTGTATTTATCTTTTTTCAAAACAGAAATAATTTTTTCAATACTGACAGAATCGATTAAAAGATTTTTAAAATCCGTCTCTTTTTTAACCTGAGTGGTTAAAATTATTGGTTTATTACCAACAAAAATTTTCTGCATTGTTAATTAAAAACAAATTAATACCAAGTAAATGTAGTATTTTTTAATAATTTTGACCTATGATATTTAATAAAAATACTGCTAAAAAGACAGCTGAAGTTTTACTTCATATCAACGCCATTAAATTAAGTCCTAACTCGCCATTTACCTGGGCATCTGGTTGGAAATCGCCCATATATTGTGATAATAGACTGGTGCTGTCCTATCCAACAATTCGAAATTACATCAAAAGTGAACTTGCTAAAAACATAGAAAACACTTATGGTAAGCCTGATGTCATTGCAGGTGTTGCTACAGGTGCTATTGGAATTGGTTCTCTAGTAGCAGATGATATGGGTCTTCCCTTTGTTTATGTTAGACCAGTAGCTAAAAAACATGGCCGTCAAAACCAAATTGAAGGCCGCTTAGAAAAAGGGCAAAACGTCGTTGTGGTTGAAGATCTTATAAGCACCGGAAAAAGCAGTCTGAATGCTGTAGAAGCTTTAAAATTTCACGATGTTAACGTCAAAGGTATGGCGGCTATTTTTACCTACGGTTTTGAGCTTTCAAAAACTAATTTTTCTCAAAAAAATATAGATCTTCATACACTCAGTAATTACGACGTTTTATTGGAGCAAGCCCTTGATACTGGTTTTATAAATGATAAAGAGTTAAAAGTATTATCCAAATGGAATAACAATCCATCTGAATGGAATATTAAATAAATGTATGACTTTAGAATCATCAACAATAAAAATATCAACATCTGCAGAAGACATATTTAATCATTTAACAGATGTGGGGAACTTTGAAGGGTTAATGCCTGAAAATATCACTAAATTCAAGTTAATGGGCGAAAATAAATTTATTTTTGCACTTGCTGGGATGCCTGAAATAATGCTTGAAAAGAAAATCCAGTACCCTAACGAAAGAATTATTTTGGGAGCAGCTGGTGGGAAATTAGATTTTTCAATTGAAATTAATATATCTTCGATAGGAATTCGTGAATGTGAGGCTAAAATATTATTTGAGGGAAAATTTAACCCAATGATGTCAATGATGATTAAAGGACCAATTTCAAAATTTATTGAAACCCTAGCTATAAATATTGAAAAATCAATTTAATAGAGCATTTTAATTGATTTTGCATCAAATTTTTCAGATAAACCATCTATTTTAACACAAAGTTTACCCGAATCAGATACTCCTTCAATAATTCCTAAAAAATTACGCTTTCCTTGAGAAACAAATTCAGAAGATTTATTTTTTCTAAATAAAGCCCTTTCATATGCAACTTTAAGTTCAAAAGAATCTTTAACGTTAAAATAAAAACTTAGTTTTTTCATTAATATGTTTCTTAAATCATTCAAATCATAGGTATCATTAATTATATTGCAAATTGAAATTGCATTTGGTAAATTTTCAAAATTGTTTTGATTTACATTTATACCTATTCCGATAATTGCATGTTGAATACTTTTATTTTTAATTATTAACTTGATTAAAATGCCTGAAATTTTATTATTTCTATATAAAATATCGTTTGGCCATTTTATTGATAGTTCAGGGATTTCTAAAGATTTTAGAGTCATAAAAACAGCCAAAGAAACACGCATATTTATATAAAATTGATTTTTTATATCTGTTTGAATATTCTTTTTGAAAATGCTTATCAAAAGATTCTTACCTCTTTCTGAACTCCATTTTGTTCCGTATTGTCCAAAACCATTAGATTGATAATCAGCTACTACTGCTGAAAAGTCTTCAAGATGTATCTTATTAATTAAATTTTCTAGATAACTATTAGTAGAATTAATAGAATTGAATTTGATGATCTGCACAATATTTTTGTATTAAATTATAATTTAATTAAGATAATAAATCGTGATTTTGACTTAAAAAAACAATAAATTTGCATTGCAACACGAATATATGATAAAAAATACATCTGATTCAGATTTACTTATTGGACTTATTATAAAAGGTATGGAAGAGATTAAAGGTAAAAATATCAATCTACTCGACCTTAGAAATATTGAGAATGCATTTTGTGATTACTTCGTCATATGCGACGGGAATTCAAACACCCAAGTAAATGCGATTACAAACTCAATAAGTAAAATTGTAAGTAAAGAAATTATGGAAAAACCTTACCAAATTGAAGGTGTAGAAAATGCTGAGTGGATATTGATGGATTATATTAATGTCGTTGTCCACATATTTCAAAAACATAAACGTGAATATTACGACGTGGAAAACTTATGGGGTGATGCAAAAATTACAGAGATAGAAACTAGTTATTAATAAAAAATATGTCCAAAGATAAAAAACAAAATAACTTTAAATTTAATAATTGGTGGGTTTATGGGTCAGTAATTGGGATTTTCGTGATTTTCCAGATATTTTCAGGTAGTATTGGAACAACAAATGGTATCACAACCACACCTTCCAAATTTTTTAATTTCCTAAGAAATGGTGACGTAAAAAAAGTTGAAATTGTAAATAAACGAAAAGCTTTAGTATATCTTATTGATAAGGCTTTATCGAAAGAAGTGCATAGAAAATCAAAACCTAGTCAGTTTCTTCCAATAGGTACTATACCTAATTATAATTTTGAATTTGGAGACGTTCAATTATTTCAAAAACAGTTAGAAGAAACAATAGAGGAAGAAAGATTAAATACTGAGCTGAACTTTAGAACTGAAACAAATGCATTTGGAGATATAATTATTTCAATTATCCCATTTATTGTAATTATTGCCATATGGATATTTATTATGAGAAGAATGTCAGGTGGTGGTGGTCCAGGTGGTGGTGGACAAATTTTTAATATTGGAAAATCAAAAGCAAAGTTATTTGATCAAAAACTAGAGACTAAAACTACGTTCCAAGATGTCGCTGGATTAGAAGGTGCTAAAGAAGAAGTCCAAGAAATTGTAGACTTTTTGAAAAACCCCGATAAATATACAGCTCTAGGTGGTAAAATACCTAAAGGCGCTCTACTTGTAGGCCCACCTGGTACAGGTAAAACGTTATTGGCAAAAGCAGTAGCCGGTGAAGCCAAAGCACCTTTCTTTTCTCTATCAGGTTCTGATTTTGTTGAAATGTTTGTTGGAGTTGGTGCCTCTAGAGTTCGTGACTTATTCAAACAAGCAAAAGATAAATCTCCTTCAATAATTTTTATTGACGAAATTGATGCAATTGGACGAGCAAGAGGTAAAAGTAATTTCTCTGGTTCTAATGATGAGAGAGAGAATACATTAAACCAACTACTTACTGAAATGGATGGTTTTGGATCAAATACTAACGTTATAGTTTTAGCTGCCACTAACCGTGCAGATGTTTTGGATAAAGCACTAATGCGTGCCGGTAGATTTGACCGCCAGATTTATGTTGACTTGCCTGACCTTCGCGAGAGAAAAGAAATTTTTGAAGTGCATCTGAAGCCTCTGAAAAAATCTAAAGATTTGGATACAGACTTTTTATCAAAACAAACCCCTGGATTTTCTGGTGCTGACATAGCAAATGTTTGTAATGAAGCTGCATTAATAGCTGCAAGAAAAGATAAAAAAGCAGTAGGAAAACAAGATTTTCTAGATGCAGTTGATCGAATAATTGGAGGGTTAGAAAAGAAAAATAAAATAATCACACCGGAAGAAAAAAAAGCTGTTGCATTTCATGAAGCTGGACATGCTACTGTAAGTTGGATGTTAGAACACGCTGCTCCACTTGTAAAAGTAACTATAGTTCCTAGAGGCCGCTCCCTTGGAGCAGCCTGGTATTTACCTGAAGAACGTCTAATTGTAAGACCAGAGCAAATGTTAGATGAAATGTGCGCAGCACTGGGAGGGAGAGCTGCTGAAAAAGTTATTTTTAATAAAATATCTACTGGAGCTCTGAGTGATTTAGAAAAGGTAACTAAACAAGCCCGTGCCATGGTAACAATTTATGGTCTGAGTGATAATGTTGGAAACTTAACTTATTATGATTCATCAGGTCAAAATGAATACGGCTTTACAAAACCATATAGCGAGAAAACTTCAGAGTTGATAGACAAAGAAATTTCAGATATTATTGAAAAGCAATATCAGCGTGCAATAGACTTATTAAAAAAACACAAAGCTAAGCTTACTGAGCTTGCTGAAGTATTGCTTAAGGATGAAGTGATTTTTAAGGACAACCTTGAATCCATTTTTGGTAAAAGACCATTTGAAAGTTCTAAAAAAGAGTCTACTATTCAAGAAACAGGTGAGGAAGAATAACATTTTTTAATAAAAATTTAATTTAATGTTATGTATAATTTTTATATTTGGTTTATATATTTATAACCTTTTTCTTCCATATGAATTTATTTAAAAAAATATTTAATTCAAGAAAAACAGGACTTAAAAAGGTTTTAAAAAAAGAACAAGAAGAGCAGTATTTAGAAAAAAATGCTTACGCTGTTGATGAGCTTTTTACAATCAATTTTAATAAAAATGGCGGAAAATTCCTTTATTCTACATCTATTGATGAAGTCCATGTTTTTTTAAAGAAAATTCTCGAAGAAAATAAATGGGATGACAAATCTGTTTTAATTTTGAGTTCAAAATTAAAAAAACAATTTAGTAGTTTTCATTGGAAAACAACAAAAAATATTAGTGATGCTCAACTTTTATTTACTACCTGTGAATATTTAATTGCTTTTGACGGTTCTTTACTTATATCGTCTAATCAAATCGCTGAAAAAAAATTAAAAGAATTACCTAAAAACTTTATCGTCTTTGCAAGTACCAGCCAAATTGTACAAACTATTGGCCAGGGGCTTCAAGGCATTAAAGCTAAAAATAAAAAGAATATTCCATCAAATATTACTACAATTAAGCACTTTAAAATTGACAAGGACAATAATTTTATGAATTATGGAAGTAGTTCAAAAAATTTATATTTAATATTATTAGAAGATTTATAATTACGTTTTGAAAGAGTTTTTACTGCGTTTAGTTTCTGGTGTTTTGTTTGTAACCTTAATGGTTAGCTCAGCTATGAATAAATTTACTTTTCTGGCTCTGATGTTTGTCTTTGGGTTTATTTGTTTAAAAGAATTTAATAAATTAATTGAACAAAAAAACAGTTTTTCATATTTTATTTTTTCCTTACTATTCTTTGTTTTTAGTTTTTTGGAAATGTTTATTGAAAACTCATTAGGAATTCATGAAGCATCTCAAATACTTCATGTTATTAGTATTTTTGTTTTACTTTTTTTAACCAGGGATCTTTTTTCTTCAAAAAGCTTACCTAAATTGTTGACCAATAGATATATAAACACTACTTTCTATATTAGTGGAGGTATTATTTTTATAGTCTTAATTCCTTTTAGCTCTGGAATTTATAACCAACAAATAATTATAGGAATGTTTGTACTTATTTGGATTAATGATACGTTTGCATATTTAATCGGGAGTAATTACGGTCGTCAAAAATTATTTGAAAGTGTATCTCCAAAAAAAACAGTAGAAGGTTTTTTAGGTGGTGTTTTTTTCGCAGCTATTGGGAGTTATTTTATTTTTTTATTTACAAATGATTTACAATTTTCCAGTTGGCTAATTATGAGCGTTATAATTAGTGTCTTTGGAACAATTGGAGACTTGATTGAGTCTAAGTATAAACGCCAAGCAGAAGTAAAAGATAGTGGTAAACTTATGCCTGGTCACGGAGGTTTATTAGACAGGTTAGACAGTGCTATTTTTATTGCACCTTTCATTTATTTATTTTTAAGATTATTAAATTATGTTTCATAAAGAAGGTAGAACCATTATTTTTATAAGTATGTTAATTGTTGGAAGTTTATTCTTATTGATGGATTTCATTGGGATTCCATGGTTGATTAAAACACTCCAAATTGGACTGTTACTTATTTTTATTTTAATCTTACAATTTTTTAGAAATCCCAAACGCAATATTCAATTCAACGATGCACAAGTTATGTCTCCTGTAGATGGTAAAGTGGTTGTTATTGAAGAAGTTCTTGAATCTGAGTTTTTTAATGATAAACGCCTGCAAGTAAGTGTTTTTATGTCTCCAATCAATGTACATGTAACACGATACCCTATTGGAGGAAAAATAATTTTTAGCAAGTACCACCCTGGAGATTATTTAGTAGCCTGGCATCCAAAATCAAGCGAAAAAAATGAACGTACAACTGTGGTTGTTGAAAATTTTAAGTTTGGTAAAGTTCTCTATCGCCAAATTGCTGGAGCTCTAGCAAGACGCATAGTTAATTATGCTGAAGAAGGTCATAATGTAGTTCAAGGAAGTGATGCTGGTTTTATAAAATTTGGGTCAAGAGTAGATTTATTTTTACCTTTAGACACCAAACTCAATATTAAACTCAATCAAAAAGTTAGAGGCGGTGAAACAATCATTGGAGAACTTTAAAATGGGGCAAAGTAATTTAAATACTGAATTTGATATGGCAGTTAAAAGCATCAACGATCACAAAGATCCATTTCCTGCGGACACCTTATTAAAGTTGTATGCTTACTACAAAAAAGCTACTAATAATTACAATAGACCTGGCAGCAGTAAAGCCATAATTAATGCATTTAAAACAAATGCACTTTTCCAGGTTGAAAACATATCTGAAGACGAAGCAAAAAGACGATATATAGACCTAGCAAAAAAATATTTGCTTTACAGAACTTAAAATCAGGTCAAGTTTTTCAAGCTTTTCTCTAAGGTTTCAATCTTTGCTAAGGAATCGGCTTCCTTTTTCTTTTCACTAGCCACTACTTGCTCAGGAGCATTTGACACAAAACGAATATTTGAAAGTTTTTTCTGGACAGATTTTAAAAATCCTTTAGTATAATTCAATTCTTCATTGATCTTGGCAATCTCAGCCTCTAAATCAATTGCTATATCAGCTACTAGAAAATACTCATTTGACTTTACACGGAACGAAAATGCTTTTTCAATGGAAATATCTGTATAATTAATTTTGGAAATATTGCCAAGCTTAGAAATCAAACCATCAAATTTTTGAGTACTTAAGAACTTATTGATGACATGAAGTTCAACTGTTGTTTTGAATGGAATTTGTTTTTGTTTACGTAAATTTCGGATGCCAGAAATCACCTCCGAAGCAAAATGAAATTCTTTCAATAAAGAAGTATCGTAAGATCTTGATGCAGGCCAACTAGAAACAATAAGCGCTTGATCTGGAGTACGTGTTTTTAAGAGTTGCCATATTTCTTCTGTTAAAAATGGCATAAAAGGGTGTAAAATTTTCAAATTTTCTTCCAGCAAATGTACAATAGTAGTATGTGTTGCACTGTCAATAGGTGCGCCATAATCGGGCTTGATCATTTCCAGTAGCCAAGAACAAAAATCATCCCATACATGCTTATAAATGGCCATCAAAGCATCACTCAAACGGTATTTACTAAAATGGTCTTCAATCTCGGATAAAACTTTTTGAAATTTAGAGACGTACCATTCCAATGCAATGGCCGCATGTTCAGGCTGATCTATTTCAGCAATTTCCCATCCATCAATAAGTCGAAATGCATTCCAAATTTTATTTCCAAATGCTTTTCCCTGTTGACAGAGTGATTCATCAAATAATAAATCATTGCCCGCAGCAGAACTCAATAAGAGCCCTATGCGCACCCCATCAGCTCCAAAATGTTCAATTAATTTTAAAGCATCGGGTGAATTGCCCAAAGATTTACTCATTTTTCGACGTTCCTTATCTCGAACCAATCCCGTCAAATAAACATTTTTAAACGGTTTTTTATCTCTAAATTCAAAACCAGCAACAATCATTCTAGCCACCCAGAAAAACAAAATATCTGGACCAGTAACCAAATCATTGGTTGGGTAATAATAATTGATCTCTTCATTGTTGGGGTTTCTTATACCATCAAAAACAGAAATAGGCCAAAGCCAAGATGAAAACCAAGTGTCTAAAACATCGGAGTCTTGTCTTAAGTTTTCAATTTTTAAGCTCGTATTTTGAGTTTTTTTATGCACCAATTCAAGCGCAGCTTCTTTGGAAATTGCTACGACAAAGTCGTCTTTTCCATCCCCGAAATAATAGGCAGGTATTTGTTGCCCCCAATACAACTGTCTTGAAATATTCCAATCACGAATGTTCTCCAGCCAATGGCGGTAGGTATTCTTGAATTTTTTAGGAAATAATTTAACGGTTTGAGTGTCTAAAACGGCTTCAATAGCAGGTTTTGCCAAGCCTTCCATTTTCAAAAACCACTGTTCAGAAAGCCGCGGCTCAATCACCACTTTGGTACGCTCAGAGGTTCCCACCTTGTGCAAATGAGATTCCGTTTTGACCAGACATCCTTTTGCTTTTAATTCTTTTGAAATTTCTTTACGCACTACGAAACGATCCTTTCCTTCGTAGTGTAATCCGTAACTATTAAGAGTGGCATCTGGGTTAAAAATATCAATAACTTTTAAGCTATGCTTATCACCCAATATTTTATCATTCTCGTCGTGGGCAGGGGTTACTTTCAAACATCCTGTACCAAATTCTATGTCCACATATTCATCTTCAATAATTGGAACAACTCTGTTGCAAATAGGAACAATCGCTTTTTTCCCTTTTAAATGCTGGAATCGATCATCGTTAGGGTTGATACAAACAGCTGAATCTCCTAAAATAGTTTCAGGACGCGTTGTGGCAATGGTAAGCTGTTCATCGCTGCCTTGAACTGCATATGTTACGTAGTATAAGTTGCCTTGTCGCTCTTCGTAGATTACTTCTTCGTCTGACAGGGTAGTTTGTGCTTTTGGATCCCAATTGACCATTCTGAAACCTCTGTAAATCAAACCTTTATTGTAAAGGTCAATAAAAACAGAAATGACAGATTCACTCATATCTGTGTCTAGTGTAAACTTGGTGCGATCCCAATCACAAGAACAACCCAGTTTTTGAAGCTGATTTAAAATAATGCCACCATATTCGTGAGTCCATTCCCAAGCATGCTCTAAAAATTCATCACGGCTTAAATCGTTTTTATCAATCCCTTTTTCCTTAAGCTTTGAAACCACCTTCGCCTCAGTTGCTATTGAAGCATGGTCAGTACCCGGAACCCAGCAAGCATTTTTACCTTTCAAACGCGCACGCCTAATAAGCACATCTTGTATGGTGTTATTAAGCATGTGGCCCATGTGTAAAATACCAGTGACATTTGGCGGAGGGATAACAATAGTGTAGGGAGTCCTTTCATCCGGGGTAGAATGAAAAAAATTATGTTCCATCCAATAATCATACCATTTCTGTTCAACTTTAGCTGAATCGTATTTAGAAGGTATATTCATAGTAACAAAAGTACTTATATTTTACGTGCTTTAAAATTAAAAAAACTACAATTATGCAATCAGATTTTTGGATTGAACAAAAAATCTTTAAATTTACATATTAAAAAAATTTCACAAGCATGAAAAAAATATATTCAATCATACTTATTGGCTTTTTTACAATAACAATTTCAGCTCAAGAAAAAATAGCCAAAATTGAATTTGAAACTACTGTTATCGATTATGGTACTATTGAAAAAGGTGCCAATGGTATTCGTGTTTTTAAGTTTACAAATACTGGCAATGCACCCCTAGTCGTGAGTGCTGTTAAGTCTAGCTGTGGTTGTACTGTTCCAAAAAAACCCGAAGCGCCAATTCTCCCAGGTGAAGATGGTGAGATTCAGGTTAAATATGATACCAAAAGAGTCAACCCCATCCGGAAAACTATTACGGTAACTTCCAATGCGGATACTCCAACAGTGGCCCTTAAAATTAAAGGAAATGTGGTTGACCCAAGTAAAACAAATATTTTAAAACCCACTACAAAAAGTGTTGTAGAAAAGTAAATGATACTTAAACATTTAAACAAAAAAGCACCTTTTTATTAGGTGTTTTTTTTATTTATAAATTGGACAATTAATTGAAAATCCATTTTATTATAAATAAACTTTAAAATAAATTTGTACTTTGAATAAAGATAGAATAAAAAATGCCAAAAATATCAAATAAAGGGATTCAAATGCCTGCCTCACCAATTAGAAAACTGGTGCCCTACTCAGAACAAGCAAAATCTGAAGGTGTACATGTTTATCATTTAAATATTGGCCAGCCAGATATTCAAACCCCAGAACCAGCTCTAAATGCTGTTAAAAATAACACACTCAATGTATTGGCTTACAGCCGCTCAGAAGGGTCTGAAGCATACCGAATAAAGCTAGCACACTATTATAAAAAACACCATATCGATCTTGAGGCAGATAACATACTTGTCACTACGGGAGGCAGTGAAGCGCTTATATTCACCATTGGAAGCATTATGGACCAGGGTGATGAAATAATAATACCAGAACCTTTTTACGCCAATTACAATGGATTTTCAATAGCACAAGGCGTGAATGTTGTTCCTGTTGTTTCTAAAATTGATAATAATTTTGCACTGCCACCAATTAAAGATTTTGAAGCCTTAATCACACCTAAGACGAAAGCGATTCTTATTTGCAACCCCGGTAACCCTACAGGCTACCTTTACAGTGAAAAAGAAATTTCACAACTTGCCAAGTTGGTAAAAAAATATGATTTATTTCTAATTGCCGATGAAGTTTACAGGGAATTTGCTTACGATGGAGAAAAACACCACTCTGTCATGTCGTTTGAAGGCCTTGAAGCACATGCCATTATGATTGACTCTGTTTCTAAACGCTATAGCATGTGCGGCGCGCGCATTGGATGCTTGGTAACCAAAAATAAACAAGTCTATGAAGCGGCATTAAAATTTGCCCAAGCACGCCTCTCCCCGCCTACCTATGCACAAATTGCTAGCGAAGCAGCACTTGACACTCCTGATTCCTATTTTGATGAGGTCATTGAAGAATATGTGATGCGTCGAAATACCTTAATTCAAAAACTCCAAAAAATTTCTGGAGTAAAAGTAGCAGAACCGAAAGGCGCATTTTATTGTATTGTCGAACTGCCAATTTCCAATGCTGATGCATTTGCACAATGGCTTTTAGAAATATTTAGAGTTGAAAATGAAACCATCATGATAGCGCCTGCTGCAGGTTTTTATGCCACCCCAGGTCTTGGTGAAAATCAGATACGAATTGCATACGTACTAAAAAAAGAGGATTTAATTAAATCTGTTAATATTCTGAATCAAGGATTGAAAGTTTACAAAAATTTGGAATGATTAAAAAGAATGTTTCTTTAAAGCACTATAACACCTTCGGTATAGATGTCAACGCCAAAGAATTTGCTTCTGTTAAATCGCTTGAGGATTTAAAAAGTATTCTTAAGTCAAATCCCTTAAAATTATTGGTACTGGGTGGGGGCAGCAATGTTCTACTGACAAAAAATGTGGAAGAATTGGTATTACACATCAACTTGAAAGGCATTGAAATTTGTGAGAAGAATAACAAAACAACCCAAATTAAGGTAGCGGCAGGAGAAAACTGGCACGACTTTGTCATGTGGACCTTAGATCGAAATTTGGGAGGATTAGAAAATTTATCATTGATACCAGGAAATATCGGTACGGCACCCATCCAAAACATTGGAGCTTATGGAGTGGAACTAAAAGACAGCTTTATCAGTTGTGAAGCGGTAAATTTAAAAACACTTGAAATCGAAATATTTTCAAATGATGATTGTAAATTTGAATACAGAAATTCTATATTTAAATCTGAATATAAAGGACAGTATATTATTACTGCGGTGACTTTTGAGCTTACCAACATTAATCACAAACTGAAAACCGCTTACGGCGCCATCACTAACGAATTGAAACAAATGGGTGTTTTGACGCCAACAATTCAAGATGTTTCAAAAGCAGTTATTGCAATTCGACAGTCCAAATTACCAGACCCTAAAAAACTGGGTAATAGCGGCAGTTTTTTTAAAAACCCTGTAGTTTCAAAAGAAACTTTTGAAACACTCTCAAAGCAATTTCCCAATATGCCGAACTATGCTGTTTCGAAAATGGAAGTTAAGATACCTGCTGGTTGGCTCATTGAAACCGCTGGATTTAAGGGTAAAACTTTTGGCAATCACGGGGTACACAAGCATCAAGCATTAGTCTTGGTCAATTATGGTGGGGCTTCTGGACATGATATTTTAGCTCTTTCTAAATTGATTCAAACCACCATAAAAACAATCTTCGGCATTGTTTTAGAGACAGAAGTTATTATTCTCTGAGTAATACTCTAAAATTTTGTGATTAAAAATCAAAATATTGGACATTAATAATATTTTTGGGGTCACATTTTAATGGCAAAAATTTATTTTATTTAAATTGTATATTTGCGTAAATCTTAACCGACTATGGAACTACTTTTGATAACATTTTTACTTTTGGCATTTGGTGTTGCAGGTATCTCCATCAAAATATGGGGGAAAAAGGATGGGGAATTTGCAGGGACATGTGCAAGTCAAAATCCCATGCTAAATACAGAGAAGGAACCCTGTGGCTTTTGCGGCAAAAGCCCAGAGCAGTTTAAAGATTGTGATAATTCACTAAAGTAACTGCTTAAAAAAACTGGAGTCATACTACTTGTTCCACATTTTACTATATTTATAAGTATTTTGAATCAAAACTATTGTATTGAAAGTTAACGAAGCAATTCTAAAAGCCAAAGAAGATAATCAAATGGCTTTCAATTTTTTATTAGAGACATTTTGGAACGACGTCTTTGGATTTATGCTCAAGCGAACGCATAATGAGATTGATGCAGAAGATATAACCATTGAAGCCTTTTTTAAAGCTTTTGATAAAATCAATTCATTTAATTCAGAATTTAAGTTTAAAACTTGGTTAATTACCATTGCAAAAAATACACATTTAGATAGTTTAAGAAAGCGAAAAAAAAGACTAACAAATGAAACTAGTGAAGAAGACGAAAAACGTGTTTATTGGATAGTAGACGATGCCCCATCTGTTGAAGACCGACTTATCAAAGAACAAAATCTAGCCCAACTACTCAAAGACATTAAAAAATTAAAACCACACCACCAAGATATCATTCAATTGCGCTTTTTCAAAGAACTAAGCTACCTTGAAATTTCTCAAAAAACGGGCATTCCTATTAACAATGTAAAAGTTAAATTGCTGCGAGCAAAAAAAACACTTGCAACAATTATTAAGCACAAAAAATGATAAAATTTTTACATAAATTAGGGCCTGGACTCTTGTTCGCTGGTGCAGCTATCGGAGTGTCTCATTTGGTGCAGTCTACAAAAGCAGGTTCAAATTTTGGCTTTGGCTTGTTGTGGGCGCTTCTACTTATCAATCTGATCAAATACCCATTTTTTCAATACGGCCCGCGCTATGCAAGCGCTACTGGAGAAAACTTGCTTGAGGGTTATAAAAAACTTGGAGAATGGACTCTAAGAATCTATGCCATTCTCACACTGACGACTATGTTTACCATACAAACAGCAGTAACGATTGTGACAGCAGGAATTGCCTCATCACTTTTCGGAATTGAACTTAGCTCAGAGCTTTGGGCTGTGATTATTTTAGGTTTTTGTTTTCTTTTGCTATCAGTGGGTAAATACAATTTATTGGACAAAATGATGAAAGTAATTATTATTTTGCTTAGTATTTCAACCCTTTTGGCAGTTGGGATAGCATTTAACAATAGCAGCGGTGAAATCCCATGGACACAAGTTTTCCCAACATCAAATGTTGAAGTTATTTTTCTTATTGCCTTTATGGGTTGGATGCCAGCTCCTTTAGACGTGTCTATTTGGCATTCTTTGTGGGCAGTAGAAAAACAAAAAACAACAGATGTTTTCAATAAAAAATCGGCTCTATTAGATTTTAATATCGGATATTTTAGCACTATAATTTTAGGTCTTTGCTTTTTATTTTTAGGGGGATTAGTGATGTATGGCAGCGGAAAATCATTTAGCGACAATGGTGGAGAATTTTCATTACAACTCATTGATATGTACACTAAGAATCTAGGGGATTGGAGCTTTATAATTATTGGAGTCGCAGCATTTACTACCATGTTTAGCACTACACTCACAACCTTAGATGCATCACCAAGAGCAATGAACAAAACGATGGAACTTATTTTAGAAAAAAAACTTAAAAATGGTTACAACGCATGGTTGATTTTATTGATTATGGGGACTGTTATTATTTTCTTCTTCTTCCTTTCTGATATGGGCAGTTTGATAAAAATTGCCACAATCTTATCATTCCTCACCGCACCGTTTTATGCATTGATGAATTATCTTTTGTTGTGTAGCAAGCATACTCCTAAAGTTTGGCAACCTTCCAAAAACATGCATATTTTATCTATTTTTGGAATTTTATTTTTAGTTGGATTTAACATTTGGTATTTCACTATTTTATGATGTTTTTATGGAATACTTTGTATCTTTGTAAAACAAAAGAAATATATGTCTCTAAAGACTCTAAATAAGCCTGAAGAAATCAACCCTGAAGCTAAACTTGTTATACCACAAAAGGCTTCTTCAATAAACAGCTTTCTGAAGCCTGAGGATATCACCGCTTCATCTGTAATTACCAGACCACAAAAACGCCAAGCAAAACCAAAATGGCTGCGCGTAAAATTACCCACTGGTAAAAAATATACGGCTCTAAGAGGCTTGGTAGATAAATACAAATTGAATACTATTTGCACCTCTGGAAGCTGCCCAAATATGGGAGAGTGTTGGGGCGAGGGCACTGCTACTTTTATGATTCTTGGAAATATTTGTACTCGATCATGTGGATTCTGTGGTGTAAAAACAGGCCGACCAGAGACAGTAGATTGGGAAGAACCTGAAAAAGTGGCTAAATCCATAAAAATAATGGGGATTAAACACGCAGTCCTGACCAGTGTTGACAGAGATGATTTAAAAGACATGGGTAGTATTATTTGGTCTGAAACTGTTTCAGCAGTACGCAGAATGAATCCAGGTATTACATTGGAAACATTAATTCCCGATTTTCAAGGACTTGGAAAGCACATTGATCGAATCATTGATGTTGCACCTGAAGTTGTTTCACACAATATGGAAACGGTCAGACGCCTCACCAGAGAAGTTCGCATTCAAGCAAAATATGAACGAAGCTTGAGCGTACTAAAATATTTAAAAGACAATGGCCAGAGACGTACCAAAACAGGTCTAATGTTGGGGCTTGGAGAAACTCGTGATGAAGTTATTGAAACCCTGCAAGATTTAAAAGATGCCAATGTGGATGTTTTAACCATCGGACAGTATTTACAGCCAAGTAAAAGACATCTGCCTGTCAAACAGTTTATTACTCCGGATCAGTTCAAAGAATACGAAACCATTGGATTGGATCTTGGATTCCGTCACGTTGAAAGCAGCGCGTTGGTTCGATCTTCTTACAAAGCTCAAAAACACATACATTAAACAATTCGAATCATATCAATAATTCGAATCGTGAATTAATCTAATTTTTTAATAAAATTTTTAAGCGCTGTTTCAAATTTTTCATAGTCATCAACTTCAAGGGTAATTGGCAAAAAATACAACTTCTTGTGTACTAAAGATTTTAGCCGCGAAGAGTCTTTCTCTGTGGTCAGTACCAGAGTTTTTGATGCTATTAATTCCAATTCTTTTTTTGAAAACTCATGATGATCTGGAAATGAAAGATGATCAAACTTTAGTCCTAAATTATTTAAATAACCAACTAATGGTGTTGAATCAGCAATGCCTGTTAACAACGTAAAACTCTCATTTTTTAATTCTTGAACTGATTTCTTTTCATCATTTGAATAAATAAACTTGTCGTAAACAATTGAACTAAAAAATAGCTGTTGATTAAAATTTAGTTTTAAACGCTTTTGGATGACTTGCTTCTCCGCAATACTCAAATTTTGAGGACATTTAGTAACCACTACAATTTGGGCACGTTGGGCTCCAGAGCGCGGTTCCCTAAGATTACCAGCAGGAAGTACTAGATCATCACAATACAAATCATTATAAGAGGTTAACAGAACTGAAAATCCGGCCTTTACGCGCCGGTGTTGAAATGCATCGTCAAGTAAAATAATTTTGGGTGGTTGATCTATGGCTTGCAAAGAAGCAATCCCATGTTGTCTGTCATTGTCAACTGCCACGGTTATTTCTGGAAATTTAGATTTAATTTGGAAAGATTCATCACCTAACGAGATGGAATTTGAATTGGAATCGGCAAGTACGAATCCGTGGGATTTTCGCCCATAACCCCGGCTTAATACCGCTAATCTATAGTTATACTTTAGCATTCGAATCAAATATTCAACCATAGGAGTTTTACCAGTACCTCCGAGTGATAGATTTCCAACACAAATGACAGGGAAGTCATAAAATTTAGATTTAAAAAGACCCGAATCGTAAGCCTTATTTCGAAGCCATACAAATAAGAAATAGACTGGATTGAGTAGAATTAATATTTTTCTTAAAAGCTTCATTACTACGAAAGTAATTATTTTATCTTTGATGCTAAACAAAATCTTATGATAGTTCAAGACATTATTAAACAGTTGGAAATATTGGCGCCTTTGGCTTATGCAGAAGAATTTGATAATATAGGATTATTGGTAGGGGATAAAAATACCAAGGTCAGTGGGGTGTTAGTAACTTTGGATACTTTGCCTGAGGTCGTAGACGAAGCCATTGCAAATGGCTGCAATCTAATAGTTAGTTTTCATCCCATCATATTCAAAGGATTAAAATCAATTACAGGGAAAACCTATGTGGAAAGGGTGGTCCAAAAGGCAATCAAAAATGATATCTGCATTTTTGCCATTCACACTGCTCTTGACAATGCCTTCAATGGAGTAAATGCCACTATTTGTGGTGCCCTGGAGTTAAAAGATAAATCTATTTTAATACCCAAAAAAGGGACTCTGAAAAATTTAATTACTTCTGTGCCAATCGCTCAAGCTGATGCATTAAGATCAGCACTTTTTGATGTTGGGGGAGGTGCAGCTGGAAATTACAATAACTGTAGTTTTAATTCCGAAGGATTTGGAACTTTTAAAGGTAATGAGAAATCCAATCCAGTCCTTGAATCTCAAAATGGAATGAAAGGGGTTGAAGAAATAAAAATTGAAATTGTTTTCAAAAAGCATCTGGAAACTGTTATTTTAAAAACCCTCAAAGAAAACCATCCTTACGAAGAAGTCGCTTATACAATTACAACATTAGAAAACAAAAACCAGCACATAGGGATGGGGATGTTAGGAACATTAGAATTAGCAAAAACCGAAAAAGCCTTTTTAAAATTCGTAAAAAAAAGAATGAATTGTGGAGTCATTAAACATTCTAAATTACTGTCGAAAAAGATCAAAAAGGTGGCTGTTCTGGGGGGCTCAGGAAGTTTTGCTATCGAAGCAGCCAAGGCTGCTGGAGCTGATGCTTTTGTAAGTGCAGATCTAAAATATCATGATTTCTTCAGTGCGGAAAATCAAATTTTACTTCTTGATATTGGCCATTATGAAAGTGAACAATACACAAAAAACCTTTTGGTGTCATATCTTATAAAAAAATTTCCTAATTTTGCTATCCTTTTGTCAAAAATAGATACAAACCCGATAAAATATAAATAAACATGGCCAAAAATAAAGAGCTTAATGTAGAAGAGCGATTGAGAGCATTGTATGATTTACAACTCATAGACTCAAGAGTAGATGAAATTCGCAATGTTCGTGGAGAACTTCCTCTAGAAGTGCGGGATTTAGAAGATGAAGTTGAAGGTTTTAAATTAAGATTAAAAAAACTCGAAGACAATTTATCTGAAATTGATGAACAAATTAAATCAAAAAAAAATTTAATTGAAGAAGCTAAATCATTGATAAAAAAATATAATGAACAACAAAAAAATGTTCGCAATAACAGAGAATTCAATTCTTTAGCCAAAGAAGTTGAATTTCAAGACTTAGAAATTCAGTTAGCTGAAAAAAATATTAAGGAGTATAGAGCTCAAATCGAACAAAAAAAGGAAGTCATTGAAGATTCAAAAAGAAGCTTGAAAGAGCGTGAGGACCATCTTGAGCATAAAAAGAGTGAATTAGATGAAATTTTAGCAGAAACGGAAAAGGAAGAAAAATTATTACTTGAAAAATCTGAAAAATATAAAACTAAGATTGAAGACCGTTTAGCAAAAGCTTATACAAAAATACGTGCAAGTGTGAAAAATGGATTAGCGGTAGTAGCCATTGAAAGAGGTGCTTCTGGAGGTTCATACTTTACAATTCCACCTCAAATACAAGTCGAAATTGCATCCCGAAAAAAAATTATTACTGACGAACACAGTGGTCGTATTTTAGTTGATGCTGAACTTGCAGAAGAACAAAAAAAGAAAATGGAAAAGTTATTTTCTAAAACTTAGTGTTTAACTACAAATGTAATCTAACCATTTAACTCTTTCTGAAATTATTTAATGTGAGAATTACAGTTAAACAAGTATGTATAAATAATTTAAATAAAGTTTTAAGACAACTATTTATTGTCATTCCTTTTTTTTCCTTCAACTTAATTTGTTGCCAAAGCGTTAAAAATAATTCAAACCAAAAATCAACCACAAGTTCAGAAGACTTACAGAAATCTAACGTAATGAATCTGGAGAAAGCATACTTTGCAAGTGGTTGCTTCTGGTGTGTAGAGGCCATTTATGAGAGTGTTAATGGGGTCCATGAATCAGTTAGCGGATATTCTGGTGGATATACGAAAAACCCCACTTACGAGTCAAGCAATACTGGAAGAACGGGGCATGCTGAAACCGTAGAAGTTTATTATGACTCTGAGATTGTAAGTTTTTCTACATTATTAGATGTTTATTTTGGATCTCAAAATATAAATCAAGTTAATGGTCAAGGACCTGACAAAGGATCTCAATACCGCTCAATTGTTTTTTACCAAAATGACAAACAAAAGGAACTAATATTAAATAAAATTTCTGAACTTGAAAAAAAACAAGATATAAAAGTAGCTGCAGAAGTTTATCCATTTGAAAAATTTTGGAAAGCAGAAGGATACCATCAAAATTACGAACGTCTGAATCCCAACAATCCCTATGTACGTAATGTTTCAATACCTAGGTTAAAACTCTTCAAGTCAAAATTCCCAAAGCTTCTAAAGTAGAAGCGTTAAAATGCTTGCTAGTATGAGTTTTATAATCGTTGAAAAATAGCTACATTTGAGTAACTCAAAACACAAAAATTGTTTGGATTTGAACCACATCTTGAATTTGCACGCAATTTAGATCAAAAGGATGTTTTAGGGCACTACCGCAACGCCTTTCATATCCCCACTGACATTTCAGGAAATGAATGGTTATATTTCACAGGAAATTCCTTGGGGCTTCAGCCCAAAACTACCAAAGCTGCCATTAATCAAGAATTAAACGATTGGGCAAATTTAGGCGTAGAAGGTCATTTAGAAGCCAAAAACCCATGGATGCCTTACCACGAGTTCTTGACAGAAAGTATGGCAAAAATTGTAGGAGCTAAGCCCATTGAAATTGTGGTAATGAACACCCTAACAGTCAACCTGCATTTCTTAATGGCTTCCTTTTATAGCCCCACAGAAAAGCGCTATAAAATTCTTATCGAAAGTGATGCCTTTCCGTCTGATCGCTATGCGGTTCAAAGCCAATTGGAATTCCATGGTTATAACCCAGAAACTTGCCTTTCAGAATGGACTCCAAGGACAGGAGAAACCTTACTACATATGAAGGATTTAGAAACGATACTAGATGAACAAGGTGAAGAAATTGCACTAATTCTCATTGGTGGAGTCAATTATTACACTGGTCAAAGTTTTGATTTAAAACAAATTGCAGAAATGGGTCATGCTAAAGGATGTAAAGTTGGTATTGACTTAGCCCACGGAGCTGGAAATATTCAACCTGACTTGCATAAATCTGGTGTAGATTTTGCCGCCTGGTGTACCTATAAGTACTTAAATGCTGGACCTGGAAGTTTGGGAGCTGTTTTTGTACACGAACGTTATGCCCATGATAGAAATTTAAAACGTTTTACAGGCTGGTGGAGTCAAAATAAAAATACCCGCTTCGATATGCGCAAGCCCTTAGATCTCATGCCAGGTGCTGAGGGCTGGCAACTCAGCAATCCTCCTATTTTATCCATGGCGGCCATTAAGGCCTCTTTAGATTTATTTAACGAAGTGGGCATGGATGCTTTGAGGCAAAAATCAATCCAACTTACCTCCTATTTGGAGTATCATATTAATAATCTTAACAATCCAAACGTTGAAATAATTAGCCCCAAAGACCCCATGCAAAGAGGCTGTCAATTGTCTATTCGCATCAAAAATACTGACAAAATATTACATGAAAAATTAACTAAAAATAATGTTATATCTGATTGGAGAGAGCCAGGCGTTATACGTTTTGCACCAGTGCCTTTTTACAATTCATTTGAAGATGTATTTCGCATGATAACTATTTTAAAAACGCTTTTAAAATGAAAGATGAAGAAAATATACTCATAATAGGGGCAGGTCTTTGCGGGTCTCTACTAGCTTTACGCCTCGGACAGAGGGGATATAATGTAAAGGTGATGGAAAGGCGATTAGACTTGCGAAAAGAGGATATCAGTGCTGGACGTTCCATTAATTTAGCCCTTTCTAACCGAGGCATAAAAGCTCTAAAAATGGTAGGCCTGGAAAATAAAGTTAAAAGCCTATGTATACCCATGTACGGACGCATGCTTCATGATAAAAGTGGAAATACAAAATTGTCAAAGTATAGCGGTCGTAAAAGTGAATATATCAATTCTATATCAAGAGAATTGCTAACGGCGCTACTAATTGATGAAGCAGAAGCTCTTAATAATGTAAGCTTTGAATTTCATCAAAAATGTGATGCTGTAGACTTCGAAAACAACATTGCGCGCTTTACAAATACCAAAAATGGAACGGTCTTGGATTATGAGGCAGACCGAATATTTGGAACTGATGGTGCCGGATCAACACTCAGGAAAAGTTATTTATCCAAACGTAAGTTTTTGTTCAGTTTTTCACAAAACTTCCTCACACATGGCTATAAAGAATTAACCATTCCAGCTACAAAAGAGGGCGAATTTCAAACCGAGAAAAACGCTTTACACATTTGGCCTAGAGGCGACTATATGATCATTGCGCTTCCCAACTTGGATGGAAGTTTTACAGTGACACTTTTCTTAGCCTACGAAGGTGGTAAATATAATTTCAACAATTTAAATTCCGCAGAAAAAGTACAAAACTTCTTTTCAAAAGAATTCCCAGATACAATTGAACTGATGCCAGATTTAACCACCGAATTTTTCAAAAATCCAACGTCGCCGCTTGGCACCATTAAATGTTTCCCCTGGCAATATCAAGGTAAAAATTTAATTTTAGGTGATGCTGCACATGCCATTGTGCCCTTTTATGGGCAAGGCATGAATGCCTCCTTTGAGGATGTATTTGAGTTTGATGCTACTTTGGAGGCTCACAACGGAGATTGGGAAGCAACTTTTAAAGCATTTCAAATAAAGCGAAAAAAAGATACAGATGGGATTGCAGATTTAGCTATCGATAATTTTCATGAAATGAAAGACCACGTTGCAAGTACCTCCTTTCAGCAAAAAAGAACTTTAGAAATGTCGCTTGAAACTGCCTTACCAAATACCTATTTTTCAAAATATTCAATGGTGACCTTTAGAGAAGATATGGGCTACAACCAAGCCATGTTACTTGGGCGGGCACAAGACAAAGCAATTTTAAATATGATTGAAAAAAAACAACTAAATTTGGAACTACCTGCTATAGAGCTCCATGAAAAAATTAAAGCAGAAACCAATTCCATATTAAAGAGTTAAGGAGTCAAAACACGTTTAAATTAAATATAATAAATATGAGTAAAAAAGTAACCCCTAGAGGCGCTTACCCACACACAAAACGTGTGGGAGATTTTATATTTGTTTCTGGAACAAGCTCCAGACGAGCTAACAATACTATTGCTGGAGCAGAAGCTGTAGACAATATGGGAACGAAAAAAATTGACGTTGCTATACAAACAAGAGAAGTATTAAAAAATATTGCTGAAAATTTAGAAAACGAAGGGGCCGATCTAGAGGATATTGTCGATGTAACCTCATTTTTGGTTAATATGAATGATTTTGCAGCTTATAATACAGCCTACGCAGAATTCTTTAATTCGGAAAACGGCCCGACAAGAACAACTGTGGCAGTTCACCAATTACCTAATCCTGACCTAGCTATTGAAATTAAAGTGATTGCATATAAAAAATTAGGATGATTACCATAAAAAATTTCATCAATGGGAGCTACTGTGAGTCTTTAACAAAAGATTGGCTTGAAGTAATAAATCCTAGTAACGGTGAAATTTATGGAAAACTGCCTAATTCTGATACCCAAGACGTACAAAAAGCTTACGAGGCTGCCAAAAAAGCATTCTACAACTGGTCTAAAGTTTCTGTAAGTCAACGCAGTTATATTTTAGCTAAAATCGGCGAGTTAATAGAAGATAATTTAGAATCATTAGCGGCTGCAGAGAGTATGGATAATGGTAAACCTATACGTTTAGCAAGCGAAGTTGACATTCCTAGAGCGGCTCATAATTTTAAATTTTTTAGCCAGGCCATTACACAATTCCACAGCGAGAGTCATGACCAAATTTCACAACAAAACGTCAATTATACGTTAAGACAACCTCTTGGGGTTGTCGGCTGCATATCACCCTGGAATTTACCATTGTATTTATTTACTTGGAAAATAGCCCCAGCACTAGCCGCTGGAAATTGTGTTATTGCTAAACCCAGTGAAGTAACTCCCTATACCGCCTTTCTATTGGGGGAAATTTGCAACAAAGCAGGACTACCAAAAGGGGTTCTAAACATAGTTCATGGATTAGGAACAAGCACAGGCCAAGCCATAGTAGAACATCCATATATCAAAGCTATTTCTTTCACAGGAGGCAGCAAAACAGGAGCTCATATTGCTAAAACTGCCGCGCCAATGTTTAAAAAATTATCATTGGAATTAGGTGGGAAAAATCCAAATATTATTTTCGCTGATTGCGATTATGATAAAATGCTAACCACATCCATAAAGTCCTCTTTTTCAAACCAAGGACAAATCTGCTTATGTGGTAGCCGAATTTTTGTAGAATCTTCTATTTATGAGAAATTCAAAATAGATTTTATAAAAAAAGTATCCCAATTAAAAATTGGGCTACCATCCGATAAAGATACAGAAATAGGCGCCATTGTATCCAAAGCTCACCTAGATAAGATATTGGGATATATTATGTCTACAAATAAATCTGAGGCTACAGTTTTGTATGGCGGTAAAAAAGTCTCGGTTAAAAATGCTCAAAATGGTTATTATCTTGAGCCCACTGTTATTGAAGTTGCGTCTAATAAGTCCTTGCTAAATCAAGAAGAAATTTTTGGGCCTGTAGTCACTATAATGCCATTTAATAATGCTAGCGAAGTTTTAGAAATGGCAAATGACGTAAAGTATGGCCTTTCGGCCACATTGTGGACTAACAATTTAAAGAGAAGCATGTATTTTTCACAGCATTTAGAAGTTGGTATTATATGGATAAATACCTGGATGCAACGAGATTTACGCACACCTTTTGGAGGGCAAAAATCTTCTGGATTAGGTCGAGAAGGTGGTTTTGAGGTTCTACGCTTTTTTACCGAAACAAAAAACGTATGTATTAATTATGAATAAAATAATATGGAATTAAATTTAAAAAATAAAGTTGCGCTTGTCTGTGGGAGTACCCAAGGAATTGGCCGTGCAGCTGCCATGGCCCTAGCTAGTGAAGGGGTAAAAGTAACACTTTTAGCAAGAAACGAAGCAAAGCTTAAACTGGTTTTATCAGAGCTACCAAAGACTGCAGTTCATGATTATATTGTAGCAGATTTTTCCAAAATAGAAGAACTCCAATTAAATGTTTCTGATTATATAAATAAAAACCCAGGTTTTCATATTTTAATTAATAACACTGGAGGACCAAGAAGTGGTTCAATTATCAATGCCACTTTGGAACAATTTGAATCAGCATTCACCATGCATTTAAAGTGTAATCATGTTTTGACACAATTACTTGTTCCCTATATGAAATCTGAAGGATATGGTCGTATTATTAATGTTATTTCAACTTCTGTTAAAGAACCTATTGAAGGTTTAGGCGTAAGTAATACAATCCGTAATGCGGTTGGTAACTGGAGTAAAACCCTATCTTTTGAATTAGGTGCTTTTGGTATAACCGTAAACAATATATTACCGGGGTTTACTGAAACAGCACGCCTAAACGAAATAATAGAAGAAAAAGCGAAAAAAGCTAACAGATCTTTTAAAGAAATGGAGAAATTGATGAAAAATTATACGCCAGCCAAACGCTTTGCAAAACCTAAAGAAACTGCAAACACTGTTGTGTTCTTAGCAAGTGAGGCGGCAAGTTATATTAATGGAGTCAATATTCCTGTAGACGGAGGTCGAACAAAATCTTTATAATTTTATATATTATAAATTCTTAACTTGTAGAAGAATAATTAAATAGTTTATAAAAAGATATGGAAATAAAAAAACCTTTTAATTTACAGAAATGGATTGATGATAACAGACATTTATTAAAACCCCCTGTTGGTAATAAAAATCTATATATCGAGTCAGAGGATTATATTGTAATGATTGTTGCTGGGCCGAACGCTAGAAAAGATTATCATTACAATGAAACAGAAGAGCTTTTTTATCAGATTGAAGGAGATATCGTTGTAAAAACACAACAAAATGGTAAGCTCGTTGAAGTTCCAATAAGTGCAGGAGAGATGTTTCTTTTACCAGCCAAAATTCCACATTCACCAGTAAGATCTGAGGGGTCGATTGGCTTAGTAGTTGAAAGGAAAAGAAAAAAAAATCAAAAAGATGGTTTACTATGGTTTTCAGACACTGCAAATGAGTTGCTTTATGAAGAATATTTTACGTTAACTAATATAGAGAAAGATTTTATTCCTGTTTTTAAAAGATTTTACTCTAATGAAAAGTTAAGAACTTGCCCAAAAACAGGTGAAATCATGGAAATTGATAAAAAATTCTATAATCAATAGTATTTCTTCGTGAAACGAAAACTTCGTATTAATGGCCACTCACACCTGCTTCCATATCCTGAGGAGATTCCTAAGTTTATGAAAGATAAAGAAATTTTTTGGGTAGATGATGAGCGTAAACATATGCTGCAAAAAGGATGGAGTCGTCCTGTTACCCATTCTAGCTTTTTTCTCAATGAAAAGCTAGAATGGATGGATGAAAATAGAATTGACCATGCAGTTGTGCTTAACCTATCTCAACTTTATGGCAATGGTTTGCAGTTGGAAATAATGAAAAAAGCATTACGCTTCCAAAATGATTTTAATGCTCAGATTCAACAAAATCATGCTTCAAAATTTACATGTGGATTTGTAGTTCACCCTGGATTTATACAAGGTGCTTTATGGGAAATTGAACGCTGTGTTGAAGAACTTAGTCTGAATGTATTGTGTTTACCTACCCACTTTATGGACAGTGTTGGTCAATGGCGAAGCGTTTTTGATAGTCAAAACGATCCTATTTTTGAACTTGCAAATCACTATAAATTGGCAATAGAAATTCATCCTTACGACGGAGATAAAATGATTAAACTCGAGAATACCTCATGGCGTTTTCATCTTATTTGGATGCTGGCACAATGCGGAGATGCATATCACTTTTACACCCTAAATGGAATGCAAGAACGTTACCCAAACATACGAACTTGTTTTGCTCACGGAGGGCAAATGGCACAAATGAATTTAGGTCGACGTATTCAAGGTTTTGACGGGCGTCCTGATTTATTTGAAGGGAAAACTCATCCTAGAAAAGCAGTAGGACACAGTAATATTTACTTCGATACCTTAGTACATGATACTGGTTCTTTTGATTTAATGTTAAAACGCCAAGGAAGTGATCAAGTTATAATGGGCTTAGACGACCCATATCCTTTGGGTGAAATGGAAAGCGAAGCACAGTCCTCATATCCAGGCAAGTTGTTAGACCTTGCTAAAGACCAAAAGCTTATAACGCAAAAGCAATATAATGATATTTGGGAAGACAACGTACTTCGTTGGATATACGGAAAAGATGAAAAAAAGATAAACGATTTAACTCAAAAGATCATAGGATAATGCATTTTATTTCTGATGAATTAGATGATTATGTGTTGAACCACTCAGATGAAGAACCGCCCCTGCTTAAAGCTTTAACCCGCGAGACATATCAAAAAGTAGTTCAGCCTCGAATGATTAGTGGTCATTTTCAAGGGCGAGTATTAAGTACTATCTCAAAGTTAATTCGTCCAAAAAAAATTTTGGAACTTGGAACATTTACTGGCTATTCAGCCTTGTGCTTAGCGGAAGGTCTTGATAAAGATGGAGAGCTCCATACCGTCGATTACAATGAAGAGTTAGTAAATTTACAAAGGAAATTTTTTGACCGATCTGGTTTTGGTCAACAAATTCATCAATATACTGGTCGGGCTTTAGAAATTATTCCTATGTTGAATATCAAATTTGATTTGGTATTTATAGATGCCGATAAGCCAAATTATGTCAATTATTTTCATCAAATTATTGACAAACTCAATTCAAAAGGGGTTCTCTTGTCTGACAATGTTTTATGGAGTGGAAAAGTAATTGAACCAATAGTTGACCAATTAGACATATCAACAAAAACACTTTTGGAATACAACCAGCTATTAAAAGAAGACTCGCGACTTAATACTATATTGTTACCAATAAGAGATGGTCTAACAATTAGTATAAAAAAATAATATTATAATTCACGGCGAATAGAACCTGCTAAATCAGCCATTTTATCTTTTACTTTGTTTATTTCTTCTGAAACTTCACTAGTGAGATTTGTATCAATTCCTTGATTATCGACACTACGTTTAATCTCCCCCTTGATGTCATTTGTAGCATTTTTTAATGTACGCATTCCTTTGCCCATCCCTTTAGCAATGTCGGGTATTTTATCGGCACCAAAAATAATAACAATTATAAAAAGTATAAAAACAATTTCAGTAGTACTTATAAAAAGTGGCTGTAGATTAATCATTCAGTAAAGATAAAAAGTATTTTTTTAATTTTCAGAAGAAATATTGATCTTAAATTCAATTAATTTTTCTTCTAAAAATTGAAGAATCTCAACATCACTTCTGTTAGTACAACGGATATGAAAGTTTTCATCATCAGTGCAGGAATAATAAAACTCTGATTTAAGGTTTTCGGGGAGATCATAGTATTTAAAAAGTTCTGGACCAACAACTTCTTTAATATGGGTCAAAATAGTTCTAGTTTTTTCTGTTTTAACATCCCGAATCAAACGTTTAGTACGGCCAGTAAAACGGTTTAAGATTTTCCATAAATTAAATTGTGGGGTAGGAATTCCCCAATATATGAACCTACCAGCATCTGCTTCATCAAGTCTATTTTCAATTTGAGTTTTTCTAAGTCCTGTGTAACCAGGAATTCCTAAATCATAAAAATTTAAAGGACGTTCGGAGTTTGAATTGTTTATGTCCGAATTTAAATCACCTGTTAAAATATTTCCTACAGTTACTTCATTTAGTGCAGTTACTGAATCTTCAAGTTGCACTTTTATTGAATTGTTTTTAATCATTTTAGAGGAAACTATAATTATTTTAGGTATATATTGAACAGATGAAAAATAAAGGGTGTCAGAAAGTTTTGCTTGAATTTTAAAAACCCCGTTTGTATCGGTCGTAGAATATCGGTATGATGTTCTATTAATAACATGAATTCCCTCCACACTTTCACTTGCTAAGATGCTTCCAGAAATTTCACGGGTCTGTGCAACTGTTATTGTTGAAAGAAACAAGAAAGTAATAATAAAGGCTTTTTGTGAAAATGGGCTCAAAGGGATTCGATTAATTTTGCATAAATTTACAAAACAATTGATATTACAACAATTTTTTTTAAAATGAAAAAACTCCTCATAGCAAGTACATCCACGCTTCATAACAGTGGATATTTAGATTATATGTTGGAGGCTTTGATTGTGTTTTTTAAATCGACTGAAAATATTGTATTTGTAGCATATGCTAGGCCAAGTGGATTAACACTAACAGCTTACACAGAAATTGTCCGAAAAGCCTTTAATAAAATCGGGAAGAAAGTCATTGGCCTTCATGAGTTTAAAAACCCTGAAAAAGCGCTTATAAAAGCCAAAGGAATCTTTGTTGGAGGCGGCAATAGTTTTGTATTACTCAACGAATTGTACAAACTAAATTTAATGCAAACCCTAAAATCTGTTATTCTATCTGGTACACCATACCTTGGCACCAGCGCAGGGGGTAATATTTGTGGGCAAAGCATAGGTACTTCAAATGACATGCCCATTGTGTACCCACCAAGCTTTGAAGCTTTAGGAATCATTCCGTTTAACATCAACCCGCATTACATAGATCCTAATCCAGAAAGAAAACATATGGGGGAAACAAGAGCCACCCGGATTAAAGAATTTCATCATTACAATTCCCAAAGTGTCTTGGGTTTAAGAGAAGGCAGTTATTTAGAAATAAATGGAGATAAAATCCTGTTGAAAGGATCTCTTAAAGCCTGTGTTTTTAAACAAGGAGTTTTGCGTTATGAAATTGATTCCGGAACAGATTTAAGCAGTTTTAAATGACATAAAACCTGCTAATAAGAGTGAAGAAATGTTCTTATCTTTGTAAAAGACCAATCAACTAATGAATAAGAAAGTAATATTAATGATTTTGGACGGATGGGGTACATCTCCCGACCCAAAGGTTTCTGCCGTTGACCACGCCAAAACTCCTTACATTGACAGTTTATACTCAAAATACCCACACGCCAGTCTGAGAACGGATGGTTTACATGTTGGGCTTCCTGAAGGACAAATGGGAAACAGCGAGGTTGGGCATATGAATCTTGGCGCTGGCAGAATTGTTTACCAAGATTTGACCAAAATTAATTTAGCTGTTAAAAATAATACATTAGCCAACGAAGCGGTATTAGTAAATGCAATCGCCTATGCTAAATCCAACAATAAACCAGTACACTTACTTGGTCTTGTAAGCGATGGTGGGGTGCACTCCCACATCGATCATTTGTTTGGTCTAATTGATGTGTTAGAAAAAAATAATATCCCGAAAGGGTTTGTTCATGCCTTCACAGATGGCAGAGATGTCGATCCAAAATCAGGCTTTGGTTTTATTTCAAGCCTTGAAAGCAGATTAAAAGATTCCACGTTAAAACTTGCCACAGTTACAGGACGTTACTATGCCATGGATCGTGACAATCGATGGGAACGCACCAAATTGGCTTATGACGCAGTGGTTCTTGGAATTGGAGAGCAAGTTGCCAATGCAACTACAGCGATTAAAAATTCTTATACGAATGGCATCACGGATGAGTTTATAAAGCCCATCATTGTTACAGACCATAATGAAGAACCAATAGCCAAAATCAAAGAAGGGGATGTGGTCTTATTTTTTAATTTTAGAACGGATAGAGGTCGTCAATTAACAACCGCCCTAAGTCAGAAAAATTTCCCAAAACACGAGATGATTCCTCTAAAGTTACATTATGTGACCATGACCAATTACGACGAAAATTTTAATAATATTGAGGTTGTTTTTAACAAAGAAAACATCGCTAATACCCTTGGTGAGGTATTGGAAGCACATGGTAAAACCCAACTCCGAATTGCTGAAACAGAAAAATACCCACATGTCACTTTCTTTTTCTCAGGAGGTAGAGAAAAACCATTTAAAGGTGAGCAACGCATTTTGAAAAATTCTCCAAAAGTCGCCACTTACGATTTACAGCCAGAAATGAGTGCCTTTGAATTAAAAGATGCTCTGATTCCTGTTTTAAAATCTAAAAAGATTGATTTTATTTGTTTAAATTTTGCCAACGGAGATATGGTTGGACATACAGGAATAATGCCAGCTGCTATAAAAGCTTGCGAAGCAGTGGATGCTTGCGTTTCTGAGGTTGTTGATTGTGCACTTGAGCACAATTATACGACCCTGCTAATCGCAGACCATGGTAACTGTGAAACCATGTTAAATCCTGATGGGAGCCCACATACAGCACACACCTCCAACCCTGTTCCTGTTATATTGATTGATGATAATTTAGATGAAATAAATGATGGTGTTTTAGGCGCTTTAGCACCCACTATACTGAGTCTAATGGGGATTGAACCACCCTTGGCAATGACCCAAAAATCTATGGTTTAAATGGAAGAAAATTTTAAGCTTAAATAAAGTCTTTTGAGTATCTTTGTATTTCGATATGAAAATACTCAATTTAAAGTCTGCTGAAGAGATCGAACGTATTCGTGAGAGTGCTTTAATTGTATCCAAAACTCTGGGCATGCTAGCGGCAGAAGTAAAGCCAGGAATTAGTACATTAAAACTGGATAAATTGGCAGAAACCTTTATTAAAGACCATGGCGCCACCCCTGGCTTTTTAGGACTTTATGATTTTCCAAATACGCTCTGTGTTAGTCCAAATACTCAGGTTGTGCATGGCATACCAAATGACAAACCATTGGAGAACGGAGATATTATTTCAATCGACTGTGGAGCCCTTAAAAATGAATTTTATGGGGACCATGCCTACACCTTTGCAGTAGGCGAAATTACAACTGAAACTCAAAAACTTTTGGACGTTACCAAAGCGTCTCTTTACGAAGGGATTAAAGCCTTTAAAAAAAATAACCGGGTTGGAGATGTAGGTTATGCCATTCAAAATTATTGCGAATCTTTTGGTTATGGCGTTGTTAGAGAACTTGTGGGGCACGGCTTGGGCCGTGTCATGCACGAAGAACCAGAAATGCCAAATTACGGTAAAAGAGGACGAGGTAAAAAATTCGTTGATGGTATGGTCGTTGCTATTGAACCAATGATAAACATGGGTACTCACCGAATCAAACACCATAATGATGGATGGACCATAACAACGAAGGATGACCTCCCAAGTGCCCATTTCGAACACAATGTAGCCTTAGTTAATGGAAAGCCTGAACTGCTATCAACTTTTGCCTACATATATGAAGCACTCGGGATTGAAACCAATGAAGAAGATGAATTTAGAAATAAATTAAAATCAACAAACTAAAAATTCTATGAACTCCATTCGACATATAGAAACTGAATTAAAACCATTAAGAGATCAAATCAATAGACACACTATGTATGGCCAATTAAACGCCATCGAAGATGTCAAACTATTTATGCAAAATCATGTCTTTGCAGTTTGGGATTTCATGTCTTTATTGAAAGCACTACAGGGTACTCTGACAAATACTACCGTCCCTTGGACGCCAAAAGGAAATGGGTCTGCAGCCCGTTTTATCAATGAAATCGTCACTGATGAAGAAAGTGATGTCAATGAACACGGTGAGGTGAAAAGCCACTTTGAAATGTATATGGATTCAATGGATCAAATTGGCGCCAATACGGAACAAATCAAAAGTTTTACAAATGCGATTAAAAAGGGAGTCTCTATTGACACTGCAGCAGAAATGGTTCAAATTCACCCCACCATCAAGACATTCCTAGATTTTACTTTTAACGTTATCAGGGAAGGAAAACCACATTGTATCGCAGCTGCATTTACCTTTGGCCGCGAAGACGTTATTCCTGATATGTTTTTAGAAATTATTCAGCAATCACAAACAAGCCCTGATGATGGGCGTTATAGCAAGTTACTTTATTATTTGAATCGACACATTGAACTCGATGGTGACGAGCACGGCCCAATCTCATTAAAAATGGTTGAGAATTTATGTGGCGATGACGATAAAAAATGGACCGAAACGCTTTTGACTGCAAAATCTGCTCTGCAACAGCGTATTGGTCTATGGGGCTTAATAAGTGCAGCTATTTCAAATAGTAAAAGTACCTCTACCGTCATTTAGATATTTTGAAAACAACTTTCAAATTTGTATTGAATTCGATTCCAAGGCCTTGGCTCATATTAATTAGTGCTATAATTCAACCTTGTGTTGTTTTTTGGTATAAAGGAACGCGATATACAGATCCTATTGACAACCAAAGTTTCCGAAAGCTACTGCCTTATGGTTATGAAAATTCAAGAGAAAATGTTCTCTCACCTTCCACATACTCCCTAGAAAGGCACCGGCTTTTATGGTTATTTTTAAAGACCAATACCGACTTCTTCACCAATGCAAAAAAAGTACTTCATTTCGCTCCCGAACAGGCCTTTTTCAAGCGATTCAAAAAGATGAAAAACTTAGACTACACAACTACAGACTTAAATTCTCCAATCGCAGCTATAAAAGCCGATATTTGTGAACTTCCATTTGCTTCCAATAGCTTTGATTTTATTTTGTGTAATCATGTTCTAGAACACATCCCTGATGATTTAAAAGCAATGCAAGAATTGTTTAGAGTAATGAAACCCGGCGGTATGGGCGTATTTCAAATTCCATTGGATATGAACCGCAAGACCACTTTTGAAGACGACAGCATAACAGACCCAAAACAACGTGCCAAAATATTTCAACAATACGACCACGTTCGCATATACGGATTAGATTATTTTAAACGCTTAGAATCTTGTGGGTTTAAGGTTGAAAAAGTAGATTTTACCAAAACACTTTCAGAAGATGAAGTTTATAAATATTGCCTTAGTAAAGGCGAATTGATTCCCGTCGTTTACAAGACTAATTAACAGGGAATTTATTCAAAGATAGCATTTCAAATTCCTTGCTATTATTTTCAAAAATAATACAAGCCTTTAGTTCTGGATGCACAGATAAAAAAGCCTTAACCTTTTCTACTCCCATGGCCTGAAAAGCGGTAGCGTAGCCATCTGCCATCATACAATTCTCTGCTATAACTGATACACTTAAAATATTTGTTTTAGTTGGATAACCTGTTTTGGTATTTATAATGTGCGCATATCGTTTGCCATTTTCATCCGATTTAAACTTACGGTAAGTACCAGTGGTGGCCATCGCACTATTTTTAAGCACAAACACCTTGTCATAGCTTTGTGTGCCATCAAAATTAGGGTTTTCAATCCCAACAGTCCAACCATTTTGTTTATCAATGTTGATGCCTTTGGTTCGTAGTTCACCTCCAATATTAATCATGTAATTTTCACTGGCTTTTGAGTCTAAAAATGCTGCTACTAAATCTACCGCATACCCTTTTGCAATGGCATTGAAATCGATATAGGGCTTGGGAACTGACTTAGTTAATATATTATTATTTAATCTAACTTTTTCAAATCCGACATATTGCATTAGGCTGTCAATTTTTAAACTGTCAAGTTTTGTTTTATATTCTTCCGATCCGAAATTCCATGCATTGACCAGCTTCCCTATGGTCGGGTCAAACACACCATCGGTTTGATTGTATATTTTTTTAGCTGCTTTAAACACCTCCACAAAATAACTATCAACAACATCCAACTCGTGCTTATTTACTTTAGAGATATCAGAATTCGCTCGATAATTAGACATTGATTGGTTGATATCCTCGAATATACTGTCCAATGCCTTTTGATAGTTTTCATTTGCTTTAGCCGCATAGCTAACCTCGTAAAATGTCCCAAAGATTGGCCCCTTTAATTTGGTATTTGTTAATTCGTTGTTGCAAGACACAAGCACAAGCAATGAAATTGTGAAATAATAGTTTTTCATTAATTATAATTTATGTCAATTACTTGAATACCATTGTATTCAATGAGGTATTCTTCATTGATATAAATGGGCAGTTTATCACCTTCAGGATTTCCAATTCCTACGCCTGCATATAAAACTTTTGCATCTTTTTCGAATGCATGCTTTTTAAAAGTCTCCATCCAAACCACATCGTAATTGTTAGGGTTTTCTGGAAGTTTGACCACACGTACAATCACAAAAAAATACTGACTGCTTTTATCAATACATACGAATTGGGGGTATTTTTTGAGTTTGCTGTTAATGGCTACAAATTCAAAACCACGAGACTCTAAATCTTTTCCCACATGGTTCATTGCCAAATTGTGCATTTCTTGCTTGGAAAGTGGTTTACTCATGTTACAAAAATACAAAAAGCCCAACACAAGGTTGGGCTTGATACGTTAATAGAATGGTAATTTTAGCCTCCAAAGTCATCAAAACGGATGTGCTCATCTGGAATCCCGAAGTCTTCACCCATTTTTTGGACCGCTTGATTCATTAAAGGAGGGCCACAAAAATACAATTCGATATCCTCAGGAGTTTCGTGGTTGTTCAAGTAGTGTTCAATGACACAGTTGTGGATAAAGCCAGTAAAACCATCACCCGGTGCCTCAATATTTTCTTTCACTTTCCAATTGTCCTCTTCCATAGGCTCAGAGAGAGCGAGATAGAATTTAAAATTTGGAAATTCATTTTCCAATTGCTCAAAGTGATCTAGGTAAAATAATTCACGTTTAGAACGACCTCCATACCAATAGGTTACTTTTCGGCCTGTTTTAAGCGTTTTGAATAAATGGTATAAATGTGAACGCATGGGTGCCATACCTGCACCACCGCCAACATAAAGCATTTCAGAATCACTTTCATTAATGAAAAATTCTCCGTAAGGGCCTGAAATTGTTACTTTATCACCTGGTTTCTGGGCAAAAATATAAGACGATGCAACCCCTGGATTGACATCCATCCAAACATTTTTAGAACGGTCCCAAGGTGGCGTCGCAATACGAACATTTAGCATGATTTCCCGGCCTTCTGCTGGATAAGAGGCCATCGAATAGGCACGTTCTACCGTTTCGTTGTTTTTCATCTTTAGAGGCCAAAGACCAAATTTATCCCATTCGGTTTTAAATTTATTAGGATCGTCATGCTCTTCAGGATGGGCTGTAATGTCAATGGCATCAAAATTAATTTCACAGGGAGGGATTTCAATCTGAATATAACCCCCTGCTTTATAACCCATATCCTGTGGAATTTCAACAACAAACTCTTTAATAAAAGAGGCTACATTGTAGTTCCTAACGACTGTTGCTTCCCATTTTTTTATACCAAAAACTTCTTCTGGAATGGTGATTTCCATGTCTTGTTTTACCTTGACTTGACAAGATAAACGCGCACCGTATTTTAATTCTTTTCTTGAAAAATGAGGCGTTTCTGTTGGTAGTGCCTCACCCCCACCCGACAACACATGACATTCACACTGAATGCAAGTGCCTCCACCACCGCATGCAGAGGGTAAAAATATTTTTTGATTCCCTAAGGTTGTTAATAAGGTACCTCCAGAAGCAACTTCTATTTCTCGCTTACCGTTGATCATAATTTTAACAGGACCCGAAGGAGATAACTTTTGCTTTACAAATAGAAGTATACTAATTAAAAGTAAGGAAATCACTAAGAAAGCTACTACAGTAGCAATGACAGTTCCGGTTGTTCCAGCAGCTAAAATAATCATGTTAGTTTTCTGTTTTGGTAATATTTACAATTTCTTTTTCGTCTTTCAAGTCAGATTCAATTTCAATCGTTTGGACTGTTTTAGTCGGATCAGCTGGAGCTTCATCACCTCCAGTTAACATGCCTCCAAAACTGAGAAATCCAATACCCATTAAACCCGTTACAATAAATGTAATCCCAAGCCCTCTCAATGGACCAGGGATATTGGAATATCTAATTTTTTCACGAATGGAAGCAATCGCTAAGATGGCTAAGAACCATCCTATCCCGGATGAAATACCATAATTTATTGCCAATCCTAAGGTTTCAATTTCACGGGATTGCATAAACAAGGAGCCACCTAAGATGGCACAGTTAACGGCAATTAATGGTAAAAATATCCCTAAAGAATTGTACAGCGAAGGTGAAAATTTTTCGACTATAATTTCCACCAATTGTACCATCGTTGCAATGGTCGCAATGAACATGATAAAGGAAAGAAAACCTAAATCATAATCTACAAATTCTTCGCCCAACCAAGATAGCGCTCCAGGTTGCAACAAATATTGATCCAACAACCAATTTAAAGGAACCGTTATGGCAAGTACAAAAATAACTGCTGCACCCAATCCCACAGCCGTTGCAACTTTTTTAGAAACTGCTAAATAAGAGCACATGCCTAAGAAAACAGCAAATACCATATTATCAATAAATATTGATTTAAAAAATAATTCGATGTGTTCTATCATTGTGTTTTAATTTATTTACAAATTAATCTTCAATTAAAGCTTTATTTCTACTGCGTTGTACCCAAATGATGAGCCCAACAATAATAAGTGCCATTGGAGGCATCAGCATAAATCCATTATTTTCATATCCGGTGGAGTAAAGCCCCGTTTTTTCTATGGGATCTCCCAATACTGGAATACCAAATAAAGTACCAGAACCTAAAAGCTCTCTAAAAAACCCAACAGCTAAAAGAATAACAGCATAACCAAATGCGTTACCAATGCCATCTAAAAATGCTCTCCAAGGGCCGTTTCCGAGCGCAAAGGCTTCAAACCGTCCCATGATGATACAGTTGGTAATGATAAGTCCAACAAACACCGACAATGTTTTACTAAGCTCGTATGCAAAGGCCTTTAAAACTTGATCTACAATAATAACCAAAGAAGCGACCACAATAAGTTGAACAATAATTCTAATTTTTGAAGGAATGATATTTCTGATTAGAGAAATTACAATATTACCAACGCCCATAACAAACAGCACAGCAATCCCCATAACTAGGGAGGCTTTTAATTCTGCAGTAATTGCTAAGGCAGAACAAATTCCCAACACTTGAATCGTGATTGGGTTATTGTCCGCTAAGGGGTCAGTGATTAACTTGACATCTTTTTTTGAAAGTAGTCCCATATTAGTTCAATTGATTTTTTAAATTATTGAAGTAAGGTAAATACAACTTTAAATCGCTCTTAATCATTGCCGACACACCATCACCAGTGATAGTAGCCCCGGCTAGAGCATCTACTTCATAATCATCTTTAACAAGGTTCTTGGGGTCATTATTGCCCTTTGCCACTGTAATGCCTTTAAAATCGCCACCAGAAGATAGTAATTTTTCACCAATAAAATCATCCATAAAATAACGCTGTTTGATATTGGCACCCAAGCCTGGTGTTTCAGCAGCGTGATCAAAAAAGACTCCTTGAACCACCATGTCTTCATCAAGAGCAACATAGCCCCAAATAGCATCCCATAGCCCTTTGCCACGAATGGGGATGATATAATAGGATTGGCCTTCTTTTTCTCCAATAAAAAGTGGCAATGCCCTGGCGCCACCACTTTTAGCTTTGGCCTGTTCTTTTTTGACATTTATTTTGAAGGCTTTTGTACTTTCTTCTGCTGTACCATCAGAACTAATTATTAATTGTTTTGAGATGTATTTAGAAAATTCTGNGGCAACTTTATCGNTNCNCACAAAAACAATATCGGTCGNACCGTTTTCGTTNANACCCATAGCATANAATATNTTTTGTTGCTTTTCCATNCGCTCATTTTCTGCAATATTAGGTNTCAANGAAGANGCTGTAAAGGCCANTAAAGACCCNACAATGACGACCATTCCAATNGCAAAAAGNATTGTNTATTGATTACTGTCTGTATTTNTGCTCATAANTATGCTGNTTTAACTTTCACGCGTTTCAAACGTTTTTTTACATTCCCNTGAACCACATAGTGGTCAATNGTTGGCGCAAATACATTCATTANTAAAATGGCTAAAAANACACCTTCTGGGTANGCGGGATTAAAGACACGAATCATNATGGATATAAAACCAATCAAAAATCCGTAAATCCATTTGCCCTTATTTGTTTGTGCGGCCGTAACGGGGTCCGTAGCCATATAAACAGCCCCAAAAAGTATACTCCCGATAATGAGATGTTGCCAAAATGGGACATCCATTAATCCATAAAATTTACTAGCGGTTGTAATGAGACCCGCATTCACAACACCATTAAAAATAAGCCCCATAGCCAAGGCACCTAAAACGGTACTTAGAATAATTCTCCAGCTACCAACTTTAGTGAAAATAAGAAATAAGGCTCCAAAAATAATTAATAATTTAGAAGTTTCTCCAATAGAACCAGGAATCAAACCAAAAAACATATCGGCATAATTGTAAACGACTTCCTGATTTTGGGCATAACTGCCCAAAATAGTTTCACCCGAAATAGCATCTGCGGTTCCAGTGCGCTCAACTGCGCCGTGCACCCATACTTTATCTCCACTCATCCAAGTCGGATAGGCAAAAAACAGAAAGGCTCTGATAGTTAGTGCTGGGTTTAAAATGTTCATTCCTGTACCTCCAAAAACTTCTTTTCCAATTACTACTCCAAAAGCAACCGCAACAGCCAACATCCAAAGTGGAAGATCAATAGGTACAATTAAAGGAACAAGCATCCCTGTAACCAAATAGCCTTCTTCAACTTCATGACCTTTAATGACCGCAAAAATAAATTCAATCAAAAGACCAACGCCATAAGACACTACCACAAGTGGTGAAACTTTCCAAAGTCCAATGACAAGGTTGTCCCAAGTCCAGAACGTTCCGCCTAAAAATCCGTTTGAGGCTTCGATTGTTCCTAGTGCTAGGTGGTGCTGATAGCCTGCGTTGAACATACCAAATATCAAACAAGGCACCATAGCCATGATAACTGTATTCATGGTTCGCTTTAAATCATCTGCAGCTTTGATGTGTGTACCCCCGCTATGCGTGGTTTCATTTGGTAAATACAAAAAGGTATGAATCGCATTAAAAGCAGGTGCCATTTTTGTCCCTCTATATTTTTCTTTAAGCTGATGTAAATTTGATTTTAATCCCATATTTATCCTATTTCTTTAAGCATTAAATCCAATCCTTCTCTAATTATTTTTTGATGTGGTTGTTTGGATACGCATACAAACTCTGTAAGTGCAAAATCTTCAGGAGCCACTTCGTACATTCCAAGGGCCTCCATTTCGTCTAAATCTTTATACATACATGCCTTAAGAATCTGCATGGGAAATATATCCAGAGGAAAAACTTCTTCATATGANCCTGTCAAAACAAATGCCCTATGTTCTCCATTAGTATTGGTATTGAGGTCGTATTTTTTCTTAGGTGTTAACCATGAGAATGTCAAAGCTCTAGAGGTTGAAACCTTGTCAAAAACAGGTTTGTTCCAACCAAAAAATTCATAATCGTCACCTTCCGGAATGACGGAAATCACATCGCTGTAAAAATCTAAAAATCCATCCGGTTTCACTTCCTTTCCACAAAGTACATTACCTGANATAATTCGAGCGTGAGCATCTTTCTGAATCCCACGATCGTAAATCATGGTGGCTACCTCACTTCCAATACGGGTCTTTAAATATCGAGGTGACTCAATTTGAGAGCCTACCATGGCGATTGTTCGCTCTGCATTGNATTGACCCGTTAACAATAATTCACCTATGATGACTAAATCCTGAGGGGCAATGGTCCAAACAGTCTCACCTTTATTTATGGGATCTATTTTATTAATTAGGGTACCAACATTTCCTGAGGGATGCGGTCCAGACAAATTGTGTATGCATATGTCTTGTAAATCATAGAAAGGTGAGTTTGCTGCCTTAGAGACTCCAACATGTACAGCTCCATCGGTAANTTTTGAAAGTGCTGTGACAGCGGCTTGAAGTTCAACTTCTTTTCCTTGGAGGGTAAAATTATAATCAACAGCAAGTGGTGCAGTGGCATGAGCGGAAATAAAAATGGCTTTGGGTTGACTTTCTAGATTTGCAATCACATCATATGGACGCTGTTTGATAAATGGCCAACAACCCGAATCAAGCAAAAGCGCTTTGATTGCATCTGCTTGTGCTGATTTTAATGAGAGTGTTTTATGCGTTTTGTAGGAAATTTTTTTATCCGCTTTGATTTTTACTTCAAGAATTCGGCGTTTTTCACCCCTTTTGATTTCTATGACTTCACCTGAAACTGGAGTAACAAACTTGATAGCTTCATTGGCTTTATCAAAAAAAACAGTTTCACCGGCTTTTAACTTGGCGCCTACTTTTACCGCTAATTTTGGGATTACCCCGTGAAAATCATCAGGCCTTAGTGCGTAAAAATTACTTTTTATGGCATCTGTAATTGAATGAGTGGCTGCACCTAACAGTCTGATGTCAAGACCTTTACTAATTCTAATTTCTTTGGACATAAATCTTTGGATGTTTGAATTTGAATCTTAAAATCGAGCAAATTTACAAATAAACAATGCATATTTCATAAAATTTAATTGGATTTTTTATGTTAAAATTTAAAATTTACAGACACCATAATTTTTGGTTATATTTACTTTCAATTTTATCAATAAATGTCCAATTTCAAGCTTTTTACTATTTCATCTCTATTGCCATTATTTTTGTTCGGACAAGTTCGAGAGGTTGACCCCCCAGCTGACATCAAAACCATATCTCTTGGAGTCACAGATAACGCCTCTGGTTTGGCAATTATCAATCTCAACGATCGTCTGGTCTTAGAATTTGATGTCCTCAATAATTTAGAAGAAGATTTTTATTATGTAATTGAACATTTTGATTGCGATTGGAGTCCTTCTCAATTAATGAAAACAGAATATCTTTCAGGGATGGATAACCTCAGAATTGTAGATTACGTAAATTCATTTAACACTTACCAAATTTATTCTCACTATCAACTGCAAATCCCTAACCAACAAACACGCTTGAAAGTTTCAGGAAATTACGTTCTCAAAATATTTGACGATTATAATGANTTGGTATTTAGTCGAAAATTTATGGTCGTTGAGCCCATGGNAAATGTGGGCGTACAAATTAGNCGTTCAAGAGACGTGGCTTTGATTAACGAAACACAATCTGTNGATTTTAAAATTACACCAATCACTTCAAATTTCAANAATCCCTTGGAAACGATCAAAACTACTGTGCTTCAGAACAACAATCTCAAAACTGCAATCCATGGATTAAAACCTCAATACATCATTGGCAATGAATTGGTCTACAGGTACAATAATGCCTCTTTATTTTGGGGAGGGAATGAATATCTATTCTTTGAAAANAAAGACATACGAGCCACAAATTTAGGAATACGCTATATTGACCTACGAGAACTTTATCACAGTTATTTATATACAAATATTGAACGTTCACGATTAAAATACACCTTCAATCCTGACATCAATGGTGGCTATAAGGTGACCATTTTAGACCGTGAAGACCCAAGAATAGAAGCTGATTACACTTATGTACATTTTTCTCTTAACACTAGAGAATTCTTTGATACTGCGGTTTATGTCTATGGTGGATTTAATAATTTTTCAACAACAAAAGAAAATCAAATGGTTTTCAACCAAAAAAAGGGGATCTACGAAGCAACATTATTAATGAAACAAGGTTTTTATAACTACAAATATGTAGTGGTTGACAAGGAAAATACATTGCAAGAGGGGGCAATCAGTGGGAATTTTGATGAAACTGAAAACAATTACAAAGTACTTGTTTATTACCGTGACCTTGGAGCACGTTATGACAAACTTATTGGATTAGGAGAAGCCAATTCTGTTCAAATGACAAATTAATATTANTTAACAATGATTCAGCAAATTACTGAGGGAGTAAAAATTTCTATTCAATCGCATTTTGAGAGCAGTTTTTATGATGGAAAGGACCTTCGTTTCAGGTTCAATTATAACATCGAAATTGAAAATAATAACCCACACCCGGTAAAACTAATATCAAGAAAATGGACGATTTTGGATGCTTTAAACAAAATTGATACCATTAAAGGAGAAGGTGTTGTTGGAAAACAACCTGTTATAAGACCTTTTAAATCCTACCGCTACAACTCTGATTGTGCTCTTAAGGGGCCAATGGGGTCCATGAAAGGAGTTTATAAGATGCTCCGCCTGTCTGACAATCAAGAATTTGAAGTGACAATACCAAACTTCAGGCTTTGCGCAGATTTTGCCCAAAATTAATCTATACAAGTTTGTGGTTGATTCGACCATAAATCGTAATTTTAAACTTTAATTATTTAATTATTTNAAATTATGGGAAAAGGATTTTTTAAAGTGCCAGTGGCGTTAAACGAACCTGTACTATCTTATGCTCCAGAGTCCGCAGAAAGGAAAAACGTTCTCAAAGCCTACAAATCAATGTATAACTCAAGGGTGGATATTCCCATGTACATCAATGGAAAAAATATCAAAACTGAAAATACCAAGACCATGAGTCCACCTCATGACCACCAACATGTTATCGGCACTTACCATACTGCAAATAAACCGCACATAGAACTAGCGATTTCCACTGCTNTGGATGCCCGTAAAACATGGTCGCAACTTCCATGGGAACAACGTGCTGCAATCTTTTTAAAAGCAGCTGAATTAATTGCTGGACCATACCGAGCAAAGATTAATGCGGCTACCATGTTGGCACAATCTAAAACAGTGCACCAAGCCGAAATTGATGCGNCTTGCGAATTTATTGATTTTCTAAGATTCAATGTACAGTTCATGACTGAAATATACAATGAACAGCCTAAAAGTACCAGTTCCACTTGGAATCGTGTTGAATACCGTCCTCTAGAGGGTTTTACTTATGCTATCACTCCTTTCAATTTTACTGCTATTGCAGGTAACCTACCTGCATGTATGGCACTGATGGGTAACGTAGTTGTATGGAAACCAAGTGATAGTCAAATTTACTCTTCAAAAGTTATTATGGATGTATTTAATGAAGCTGGAGTACCTCCTGGAGTAATTAATATAGTTTTTGGTGATCCTATTATGATTACTGAAACCGTTCTTGCCAGTTCAGACTTTTCTGGATTGCATTTTACTGGTTCTACATTTGTTTTTAAAGAATTATGGAAACAAATAGGAAACAATATACATAATTACAAAACTTATCCAAGAATTGTTGGAGAAACAGGTGGTAAAGATTTTATTTTAGCGCATATATCAGCGAATCCAAAACAGGTTGCTACTGGAATTATAAGAGGTGCGTTTGAATTTCAGGGGCAAAAATGTAGTGCGGCATCCAGAGCTTATCTACCAAAAGGTATATGGAAAGAAATTAAACAATTTTTAATAGAAGACCTAAAATCAATAAAAATAGGGTCTCCTGAGAACCTTTCAAACTTTGTGACAGCTGTTATACATGAAGATTCGTTTGATAAAATAGTNAGCTATCTTGAAAATGCTAAAAATAATGATGATGTAGAAATTATAGCAGGAGGTGGGTATGACAAAAGTAAAGGATATTTCATAGAACCTACTGTTATTGTTACGTCTGACGCAAAATATGAAACCATGTCAACTGAGCTTTTTGGACCAGTAATTACGATTTATATTTTTGATGATGATGATTTTGAAAAAACGCTAAAACTTGTTGATGAGACAAGCGAATATGCATTAACAGGAGCAATTTTCTCTACTGATAGATATGCTGCAAACCTTGCAACCAGATTACTTGAAAATTCAGCTGGTAATTTTTATATTAATGACAAACCTACAGGCGCAGTTGTCGGGCAACAACCTTTTGGCGGAGCTAGATCCTCAGGTACTAATGACAAGGCAGGATCAGCTCAAAATCTACTGCGATGGGTATCTCCAAGAATGATAAAAGAAACATTTGTTTCACCAGAAAACTATAAATATCCGTTTTTAGACTAAAAGCTTTCTAATCAAACGAAGCTGTTTCACCAACATGAACCTCTTGGACATTATATATATCATAGTGTGGGGAGTTTTCGTGGGTTTGATTGAAATAATCTACAAAAGTTTTGGTGTATGTATTTCTTACAAATACTACAACCTTCAAATCATTAAAATCAGTAGTATTTTCAGGGATGTCTAATCCAGTCATTGTTCTGGTATAAATACCACCTGATAAAGTATTGCTCGGCGGAATAACATCGCCTAATTGGTCAGTGTAAACTTCTCTGAGTATATCATTATGTACATAATTAGTTCCTTGTGATGAGCCAGATTGTGGAGAGCTTGAAGTTGCAGTTCCTTCAATTAGGTAAATCATTAATTTCACTTCCTCAACAGGACTGGATTTGAAGCCAATATTTAATTCAAGATCCAGCTTACCCCCAACAATTTCTGCTTCAACGGATAATCCCAACGTTGCCTCTTCAGACAATTCATTATTTACTTGTGACATAGAGGAGTAATTCCAACGAGTATCAGGTCCATTAACGTACACTGTTGGGAATCCAGTAACATTATAATGATTGGTCCAAAAGGCGGTTTCTGGAATTTGCATTGGGTCATTATAATGATACCCTACTCCAAATATATTTGCGTTACTATTTACAGCATTTGCTACAGCCGCTGCAGCTGGTGGACATTGTGGACACCAAGTCCCTGTGAAATCCTCTAAAAGAACCTTTTTGGTAAAATTTGAAGGAGATCCANTAGAGATAAATGACGTAGTGTCACTGTAGTCTGACGGATCAAATATTTCGATTGTTATAGTATTTGAAATTAGCCCTTGATATGTTGCTATAAATTCATAAACTGCGCCTTGGTCAAAACTAAAAGGGTTAGTTGTGACTATTTCTCCATTAACAGTTACTTCAGATTCCTCGGTTATGATATTATTAAAATTATCTTTAACTACAAAAACACCTTCATCCCCAATGATGTAATCAGATTGGTTGAATGAAAGAATTATACTTGTGGGGGGGTTGTCTTCAATATTTAATTCCAAAGTATTTGATGTAAAATCTNGAAATGTGGCACTAATTTGATAAACTCCAGGCTCAGTAAAAAGATGTGGATTTGAGATTTCTGCAGCGTTTGCAGTGATTGTAGATTGATTTGTTACAGAGTTATTCAAATTATCTTTAACTATAAAAGCAACAGGTGATGTATTATTAAAAGTTTGAACTACGGTAGAAATTGTAATTGAATTTAAATCGTTGTTATTTCCAGAATCGGGATTAACTGCTGCTGCATTATCATCACCAGAGCATGATAGGAACAAAAAACTAAAACAAATAATAATAACTGGAAATTGATACTTCATAATATTGTTTTATTAATATACCTTCAAAGAATATAATCTTTATAAAGTATTAATCAAACATACTAATAATTTTTTTAAATGTTGTAATTTTGATGTTGTTCTTGAAATAATTAAAAAAATGAATAAAAATTACTTAATTTTAATACTGCTTTTTAGTATTTGTACAAATAGCCAAACACAATTACCTAACGTTCCTTTGAAAACGCTTTCAGGTCAAAGCACCTCAACAATGGAAATTTCTAAAAAAAATAATTTGATGATTATTTCACTTTGGGCTACATGGTGTGTTCCTTGTAAAAATGAATTAGATGCTGTAGCTGAAGTGTATGATGATTGGATTTCTGAAACAAATGTGATATACTTCGCTGTTTCAATTGATGACTCAAGAACATCAAAACGTATAAAACCAATGGTCAATGGAAAAGAATGGGGTTTTGAGATTCTATTAGATGAAAATAGTGATTTAAAAAGAGCTTTCGGGGTTAGTACTGTTCCATACACTGTAATTGTTAAGAACGGAGATATTGTATACAAGCACATGGGGTATAGCCCAGGTTATGAAGATGAATTGTACTCACAACTCATTAAACACGTTGATTAATTTATTTAAATTAGATTATTAATAAATAAAAAAATGACTAAACAACTTATTGGGNTTCTTATTATGCTGTGCATGTTTTTTGCAAACTGCCAAAATGACGAATCTAATTCTATATTTTATGAGATCTCTAACAATCTGAGCGCTAGCTTTGAGTCCAACTCGCAGTGGTACCTTAATGATACAGAATTTGGTGATTTTGAGGAAAAAGAACACTTAAGAACCACAAACTTCCTAAGATTGGATTATAATTTTAATGAAAATTTTTCTGCTGGAATTCAATTAGAAAGCTATGCGCCCGAAAACTTATTAAATAATAGTAAACTATACGATAAAGAATTTGGCATAGCAACATACTACATTAGATTTAAAACAAAAAAAATAGATTTTACACTTGGAAATTATTACGAGCAATTTGGTAGTGGCTTGATTTTAAGAGCTTGGGAAGACAGAAACCTGGGAGTCAATTCTGCATTGTTTGGAGCTAGACTAATTTATTATCCAACAGACATTATTAAGATTACTTCTTTGTACGGTAAACAGCGTAAAGGGTTCGAACTGTCCGATGGAAGCATTTTTGGTCTTGATTCTGAAATTGACATGAGTAATGTTTTTAAAACAACCTCATCCACTAATCTTGTTTTAGGATTAAGTTATGTTAACAAAAAAGAAGATTATGACTTATATCAAAACGAATCTATGTCAGAAGTTCCAGATTTAGTCAACGCCTTTTCTGCAAGACTTGACTTTTCACATAATAATTTCTATTCTAATTTTGAATTCATAAGAAAAAGTAAAGACATTAGGCTTAATAATACCATACCAAACGATGTGACTTTTTCTATGGCCGAGACTTTTGAAGGTAATTCTCTTAGTTGGTCAGCAGGTTATAGCCAAAAAGGGTTTGGTCTGAGTTACAATTTTAGGCGTTTAGAAAATATGCGGTTCTTTATTGAGAGAGGATTTGCAAATGCAATAAACAACCCTACAAATCAATTGAGCATCAACTACTTACCTGCACTCAATAAACAACACGATTACACTTTAGCTAACATTTATCTGTACCAATCCCAGCCTGGACTAATTATTGAAAATTTAGAAAATCCAATAGTAAAGTCAGGTGAAATTGGACATTTCATAGATTTGTTTTACAATTTTAAAAAAGGTAGTGTTTTAGGGGGAAAATATGGAACTAAAATCAATTTTAATATGTCTTATTGGGCAAGCTTAGAAAATAATATTGAAAATGATTTACCCAATGACTTCGTAACTAATGATGAACTAACTTATGAGACAGAGTTTTTGAATTTTAAAAACAAATTATATTCTGACTATAACTTAGAGGTTAGAAAAAAATGGAATAGAAATATGAGCTCAATATTTACTTATATTAATTTATTTTATGATAAAAGTTATTTAGAATCAAAAAATAACGGAAAAAAAGTGCGCGCATGGATTGGGATTGCTGAAAGCACCTATAAATTCTCTAAAGGAAAGTCCTTTCGAGTGGAACTACAACACCTTTCTACTAACGACGANGCTCGAAATTGGATGGGTGGAACAGCGGAGTATTTTTTTAATTCCAACTTTGGAATATATTTGAATGATTCATACAATTACGAAGAAAGTATTGTAGATCAAGATACAAAAATCCATTTTTTTAATATTGGTGGAAGCTACGTAAAAGGAGCATCAAGAATCGCATTAAATTACGGTCGCCAGAGAGGTGGCTTGCTTTGTGTTGGTGGAATATGTAGACCTGTTAGTCCAAATACAGGGCTGACTTTGAATTTTACCACGTCGTTCTAATTACACTTTTNATTAAATTGAAATATGAACTAGTTTTTTAGTTTCAAAAAAAGGTTCTTCAAAATAATTTTTCAAATTGTAAGTTTTAGCTCTGGGAAAAGCTTTCAATTCTTCNGTCANATCTCCCCCTTTGAGGCAAAGGACTCCATTTTTAAGTTGATGTTTACTTTTTTTCTTGATTTTCAAGCATACCCATTTCATTAAAGTAGGCATAGAGACAACTGCACGAGATACAGCAAAGTCATACAAATTATCAATTTTCTCTACTCGAGTGTGTTGAGTCGTGACATTTTTTAAATTTAGGTTGTCTTTTACTGATTCAACAACTTTAATTTTCTTACCTATGCTATCGATTAGATGAAAATTTGTGTCTGGAAACAAAATTGCCAGTGGTATCCCTGGGAAACCACCTCCAGTCCCCACATCTAAAACCGATGAGCCTGGGTAAAATTTAATAACCTTTGCAATAGCTAAAGAGTGTAAAACATGTCTCAAAAAAAGAAAGTTTATATCTTTTCTTGAAATAACATTTATTTTTGAATTCCAGCTTTGATATAGACTAGGTAAGGATTCTAATTGTTCTTTTTGAATAGAAGATAGATTAGGAAAATAATTGGTTATTAAATTCACAAAAAAAATTTTGTTAAAAATAGTTATAAATTTCATAAAAATATGATTGGTTGTAATATGGAGCTGATTAATTAATTATATTTGATAAAATAATAAAATTAGATGAAAAAAGTGACCCTTAAATTTTCCAGAAAAGATCCTGCAAACTTCTTTAGAACCCTAAATTCAAGAGTAAACAAATATTTCAGAGAAAACAACATTAAACGAACTGGTAATTGGAAGGTTTGGCTCAAAACATTAATAATGTTCAGTCTTTTTCTGGTTCCATATGCACTTATCCTCACCCTAAATATGAGTCCATGGCTTCAAGTTATTTTAGTTTTTGTCATGGGGATTGGAATGGCTGGTGTTGGTATGAATGTTATGCATGATGGAAACCATGGCTCTTTCTCTAATAAAGATTGGATTAATAAATTAATGGGAAGCAGTATATATATTTTAGCTGGCAACGTGTACAATTGGAAAGTACAGCACAATGTTTTACACCACACTTACACTAATGTACATGGTCATGATGAAGATCTAGATGCGGGTAGAATACTGCGCTTTACCAAACATGCCCAATGGAAATGGTATCACAGATTTCAACATTATTATTCGATTCTACTTTACGGCCTTTTGACAATTAATTGGGCCATAACCACTGATTTTGTTCAGATGAAGCGCTACATGAAACGAAAGTTATCCTATGGTGAATTTCCAAACCCATTTGTTAATTGGAGTACTCTAGTAGTTTCTAAAGTAATTTATTTAGGAATATGGATTTTACTACCAATTTTAATCTTAAAACTATCTTGGTGGAAAATTTTAATTGGTTTTTTCTTAATGCATTACACGGCGGGCTTGATTTTAAGTGTAATTTTTCAGTTGGCACATATAATGGACGAAGCTGAAATGCCTATGCCCGAAAACGATGGTAGTCTTAAAAATACTTGGGCTATTCATCAACTCAAAACAACAGTTAATTTCTCTCCAAAAAATAAATTTATCAATTGGTTTACAGGTGGTTTGAATCACCAAGTNGAACATCATATTTTCCCAAATATTTCTCATATTCATTATGGTAAAATTGCTGAGATAGTAAAAAAAACAGCTAAGGAATTTAACCTACCATACAATGAATTCAAAACAACAAGAAAAGCAATTATTGCTCACTTTAATTATTTAAAATTAATGGGGGTAAAACCTACCATGCAAGCCTAACCAACATCAAATGAACCAATTACTTTCAGACAGAATCTTAAATATGGCGACTTCTGCAACCCTTGCTATGGCCGCCAAAGCCAGAGAATTAAAAGGAAAAGGGGAAAACATAATTGGTTTGAGTCTTGGAGAACCGGATTTTAACACACCGGATTTCATCAAAGACTCTGCTAAACAGGCAATTGATGAAAACTATAATTCCTACACACCTGTTGACGGTTATGAAGAATTGAAACAAGCTATAATTACAAAATTTAAAAGNGATAATAAGCTTTCATATAAGTCTAGTCAAATTGTGGTATCTACAGGTGCCAAACAATGTTTGGCCAATGTGGCATTGGTCTTGTTAAACAAGGGAGACGAAGTGATTTTACCATGCCCTTATTGGGTAAGTTATGCTGATATTGTAAAACTTTCTGAAGGAACTCCAGTTGAAGTCAAAACATCAATTGAAACTGATTTTAAAATGACGCCAGAGCAATTGGAAGCTGCAATCACAACGAAAACTAAAATGATCTGGTTCAGCTCCCCTTGTAACCCCAGTGGTTCCGTATACAGCGTAAAGGAATTAAGAGCACTTGCAGATGTACTTCAAAAATACCCAAAAATATATGTGGTTTCTGATGAGATCTACGAACATATTAACTACGGAAGTGCTCATGCAAGCATGGCTCAATTTAACGATATGTACAACCGTACCGTTACGATCAATGGTGTATCGAAAGCTTTTGCAATGACTGGCTGGCGTATCGGATATTTAGGAGCACCAGAATCAATTGCTAGGGCTTGTAACAAAATGCAAGGCCAAATTACAAGCGGTGCTAATTGCATCGCCCAAAGAGCGGTAATAACCGCCTTAGAGGCACCTCCTTCTAAAGTCCAATACATGATTGATGAATTTAAAACCCGAAGGAATTTAATTTTAAATCTTTTGTCTGAAATAGATGGTTTTTCTTGTAACATACCAGAGGGTGCATTTTACGTATTCCCTGATATTTCTTCGTTTTTCGGAAAGACTTTTAAGGGGGTTAAAATCAATAACGCAACAGACTTATCCCTCTTTTTGTTAGAGAACGCATTAGTTGCTACTGTTACAGGAGATGCCTTTGGAAACCCAAATTGTATTCGAATTTCTTATGCAGCTTCACAAAAAAAAATAATAGAAGCCGTTGAAAGAATTAAAAAATCTTTAACCTAGTTAATTTATCTGTTTCTCCAGAAATAAGTAGTAAAAATAATTAAGACAGTAAATAATTCAAGCCTTCCTAAAAGCATTAAAAAAGAGGACCACCACTTGGCTAGATTTGGCAATTCAGAAAACGTATTTAAGGGACCATAGGAACCTATTGATGGACCTACGTTCCCTAAACTTGAAGCTGAAACTCCCAATGCAGATTCGAAATCAAGCCCAAATAAAGCAAAAACAATAGTGCCTACAATGAACGAAAGCATATAAACAATGAAAAAACCTAGTATATTGTAGGTGATTTCATTCGAAACAGAGGATTTATTGTACCGCAATGGAATAATTGCATGCGGGTGTAATATCTTTTTAAACTGTAAAATGCCATTTTTGATTATCAATAAATGACGCATTATTTTAAAGCCGCCAGAAGTACTACCCGATGAGCCTCCCAAAAACATCATACCAAAAAACAATAGAAGTAGCAAAGGTGTCCAAGAGGTATAATCAGCTGTTACAAATCCAGTTGTAGTAATGATTGAAACAACCTGAAATAAAGAGTGCCTAAAAACCCCTTCAATTCTGTGCAACTGAGAATCAATTTCTGTTAAAAACCCTGTGCTGAAATAAACAATCAATGCGACAGAAATTGTAAATCCAATTAAAATGAACGTATAAATTTTAAACTCTTCGTCCTTAAATATTTTTTTAAAGTTAAACTTGAATCCGAAATAACTTAAGACAAAATTTGTCCCGGCAATAAACATGAAAATTATAACTATGTATTGAACTAAAGGTTTTGAATTCCAATAAGCTAAACTTGTATTTTTTGTTGAAAAACCACCTGACGCAATATTACTCATTGAATGATTAATAGCGTCAAAAAATGACATACCAGCTAATTTTAAACACACCGTTTCAACTAGCGTATATGNAACATAAATAAGCCACAATCTTTTAGCTGTGTCGTTAATTCTTGGATGTAATTTATCAGTACTAGGACCAGGAGATTCAGCACTAAATAACTGCATTCCTCCAATTCCTAGTAAGGGTAAAATAGCAATCGCAAAAACGATCATCCCCATACCACCCAACCAATGAGTAACACTTCTCCAAAATAATATTCCTTTGGGCAATATTTCTACGTTATTAATTATCGTAGCACCTGTAGCTGTAAATCCTGATGTGGTTTCAAAAAAAATATTTGAAAACCCTTCAATTGTACCTGTTAAAATATAAGGGATTGTTCCTGAAAAAATCATGGCTAGCCACCCCAATACAACCACTAAATAACCTTCTCGTTTGTTAATTTGTTTATCATGGTTTTTGTTCAAAAACAACATTATTAAACCCACAACTGAAACAATAATTCCTGAACTTAACAAACTATTGGTTATACCATCTTCGTAAAAATAACTCAACAAAGCAGTCAAAAACATAAACCCTCCGTTAATCAACAGTAGAAATCCCAGAAAATAAAAAATAATTTTAATATTTATTTTCATAATNAACTTAGAAGAGTTTTTCTATTTTTTGAATTGAATCTTTTAAACAGCAAACAACAATTCTATCTTGATTCAAAATTTTGAAATCACCTAAAACTATGCGCCCTTCACCACCCCTTATTACTCCTGCAATAATAGCACAGCGCGGAAAGTCTAGCTCCTTTATAAACTTGTTACATAGTTTAGAATCTTCATTTACAACAAATTCTAATAACTCTGCATCCATATTATCCAACTGTGAAATAGCAATAATTTCAGCCTTATGAACGTGCTTAGAAATTGCATCAGCAGCTAATAATTTTTTATTGATTAATGTATCAATACCACTTATTTGAGTTAATTTGTAATAGTCAAGATTATCTACTAAAGCAATAGTTTTTATAATTCCNTTAGATTTTGCAATCAAACTTGACATTATGTTGGTTTCTGAATCACCTGTTACAGCAATAAAAGCATCCATTTGATCTAAGTTCTCTTCCTGTAGAAGCTCCAAGTTAGTCCCATCTCCATAAATAACCAAACATTGATTTAAATCTTCGGCTAACTCTTCAGCTCTTTTCTTGTCACTTTCTACTAACTTAATATTTACATTATCAGCAGATAAATCTTCAGCAACTTTTTTGCCCACTCTTCCCCCACCTAATATCATAACATTTTTAATCTCTCCATTATTTTGACCAGAAAGCTTGAGTAATTCCTCCTCACCTCCGGGCTCAGTCATGAAAACGATATGATCTCCTGAATGAAAGACCGTATCCCCTCTTGGAATAATAGTTTTTTCACCTCTTTTAATAGAAATTGGAAAAAAGTGTGTTTCTGGAAAAATACCAGCAGCCTCAACAACAGTTTTATCAACAAAGGTAGATGTATGTGTTGCATCCAAACCCAAGGTAATTAAAGCTCCATCGTCAAACTCAAACGGATCTGTAAATTCAGCTCTATTAATAACCATGATAATTTCCTTAGAGGTTAAAATTTCAGGNGAAATAATTTCACTAATACCCAAATCTAAAAAATGGATGTTTTGATTCTCGATTAGCTCTGGATTTGAAATTCTTGCGATTGTCTTTTTAGCGCCCAATTGTTTAGCTAAATGACAGGCAATTAAATTTACAGATTCCGAGGATGTTACACCTATAAATAAATCTGTATCAGCAATATTTGCTTTATTCAAAATAGAAACAGATGTACAGTCACCTTCAACAACTTTAATATCTAGATGACTATTAGGAAAAGATAGTTTTTCATCATTGGAATCAATAAGGGTAATTTCTTGAGATTCGTATGATAATAATTTTGCCAAGTGTGATCCAACCTCGCCAGATCCAGCAATTATTATTTTCATTTATTATCAATTAATGGATGAGCAAATATAGTTTATTTTTAGGGATTTGTTTCTGAATTGTATTTCTTTGCATTTCAAAATTTAGAATTAATTTCCTTTTATGTTTAAAAATATATCACCTTATAAAAACAGTAATTTGAGTAAAAAAAGGCAAATTACTAAAATGTTTGACACAATATCAAATGAATATGACAGGCTCAACCGTGTAATTTCATTTGGGATAGATATTAAATGGCGTAATAAAGTGGTGAATTTAATAAAAGATGAAAACCCTGAAAATATTCTAGACATTGCTACAGGAACTGGAGATTTAGCAATCAATTTAACCAAAACAAGAGCAAAAAAAATAATTGGGTTAGATATTAGTGAGGGAATGCTTAATGTTGGTCGAAAAAAAATTAAAGAACGAAAACTAAATAGTCTGGTCGAAATGATCATAGGTGATTCTGAGAATTTACCATTTGAAGATGATAGTTTTGATGCTGTTAGCGTTGCGTTTGGAGTTCGTAATTTTGAGACTCTTGAAAAAGGGCTTTCTGAAATTTATAGGGTGCTGAAGGTAAATGGTGTTTTCGTTGTTTTGGAAACTTCAATACCCCAAAACCCTTTTTTTAAACAAGGATATTTCATCTATACAAAGTTTTTCTTACCACTGATTGGAAAATTATTTTCTAGAGACAAAACGGCATATGAATATTTAAGTGATTCAGCTGCGAAATTTCCATTTGGCGAAGATTTTAACAATATTTTGAAAAAAATTGGGTTTATAAGAGTTGAAGCCCTTCCTCAAACTTTTGGGGTAGCAACAATTTACACAGCTTCAAAAAAATAAAAATGAAATCAATACTAAGTTTTATATTCGCCTCCCTTACTATATTTCAAATTGAAGCACAATTATTCACTAAAGAACGTGTCTTAAACAATGAAAATTTTGATAAACCACTACTTTCTTATGGATATTATTTGGGGTTAAACTCTTACGACTTCAATATTGATTATAACTCAAATGTAAAAGATATTCAGGTCATTAAATCTATGGGGTTTAACGTAGGATTAATTGGAAATATTCGAATCAATGATTATTTTGACATTAGACTCGAGCCTGGACTGGTTATGTCTAACAGAACTTTAAGTTACAGTGGAACATATTTTGAGGGTCTTATTTATGAGGAAAAAGATCTTGAACGCGAGATACGTTCAACCTACATTCACATCCCCCTGCTTATTAAAATTTCAACAAAGAGAATAAATAATATTAAGCCTTTTGTTGTCTGCGGAATTTCTACAGCCCTAAACCTATCTAGTAATCAAGATAACCCAGAAGACAATAGCCAAGGAAATTTTAGACTTGTAAAAAATAATTTATTTTATGAACTTGGTATTGGAGTTGACCTCTACCTAACATGGTTTAAATTTACTCCGTCTCTTCGTGGTATATTTTCTATAAAAGATGAGCACATTAAAGATTTTGACTTAAATAGTCCATGGACAAAAAATATTTCTCAAATGCAAACACGAGGAATTTTTATTAATTTCACCTTTCAATAGATTTTCTTTTAAATTCACTAAGGATTATAGCTGCAGAATTAGCAACATTTAAACTTTCCGCATTCATGTGAGTCCCAAATCTTGGAATTGTTAAACCTATATTTATTTTAGAGGCTATTTTTGATGAAATCCCATTAGCTTCATTACCTAATACAATAACACCACTACTTGGAAGTTCAGTCTCATAAATTGAGTTTTTTGATTCTGTGAAAGTTCCAATAACGTTTGAAGATTTTTCTAAAAAACACTCTAATTCAACATAACTAATATTAACGCGAGTATGAGAACCCATAGCCGATTGAACTACCTTAGAATTATAACAATCTACTGTATTATTACTACAAATTAAATCTTTTACTCCAAACCAATCACATAAACGAATGATAGTTCCTAAATTACCGGGATTATTAATCTTATCTAATGCTAAAATTAATTTTGATGCGTCAACTTTAAGGGGTTTAGGAATTTTAAAAATAGCTAGTAGTTTGTTTGGGGTTTTTAATAAACTTATCTTATGTAATTCTTCGTCACTTATGATATTAAATTTAGCTTTAAATTGATTGTAGTGTTGTAAAGTTGAAAAAATCTCTACTAATTCATAATTTGAATTTAAAAACTCAAAAATAACTTTGGGGCCTTCAGCTATAAAAAGTTGTTGTGTAAGACGATACTTTTTTTGTCTCAAACTTATGATTCGCTTCAATTGGTTTTTAGTTAACATCTAAAAAATGTACATTTGATTATTATTAATTTTTAGAGTATAAATCTAAATTTTATTTATGTCTTGTTGAAGCAAACGCGTAAAAAAATTATTACCATCTCTGTTGGAGTATTATTATTCACTTCCTGTGATGCAGTTAAAAGAGTTAAAAAAAACGAATTCTTACTCACTAAGAACAGCTTCATTATCAATGGTAAAAAAAATAAGTCAGAAACTATTTCCAAACTTTCTTTTCAAAAAACGAACAGTACAATCCTCGGTATACCATTAAGACTTCATATTTACAACATGGCCCGTGAAAATAAAGATTCCATTTTTGATTCTTGGCTTAAAAAAAAGCCAAATCGTAATCGACGCTACATTAAAATATTTTCACAAAAACAATTAGATAAAATAAAAAAAACATCGTTGGGTCTTAACACTTGGTTAAAAAATACTGGTGAAAAACCTGAAATTATTGATAGTTTAAAAATCAATAAAACGAAAATAAATCTAGAGCGCTATTACTTTTCAAAAGGTTGGTTTGATCGAATTATTAATTTTAATATTGATACTATACAAAGACAGCGGGCAACTCTTGAGTATAAAATCCAAACTGGTGATCCACACAAAATAGGAACTTTTAGCTCTGAAATTGAAACTTCAATATTAGATTCAATTTTTAGGCAATCTAAAGTAAAGTCATTCATTAAGAAAGGGAATCAGTTTAATATCTCAGATTTTGAAAAAGAACGAGAGAGAGTTAATGATAATTTTCGAAACTTGGGTATATATCATTTTTCGCAAGATTATATAAGCTTTGAAAACGATACTATTGGAAAAAGTCTTGAAGTTGACGTAAAAATGAAAATAGCTAATAGAATAGTTCGAAATGGCGATTCATTATCACAAAAACCATTCAAAGCTTATAAAATTAAAGATGTCAACATTTACACAGATAATTCTACTGAGAACAGAAGTCAATTAGATTTAAAAAAAATAGTGACCTACAATAATTTTAATTTTTTTAATTACAAACAACTACAGTATTCACCCAAATCAATAACTAATGTTATCCAAATTTCAAAAGGAAGTTTATACAGCGATTTGGATAAAACACGTACATACAGATACTTAAATGCACTAAACACTTTCAAATATCCAAGTATTCAATTTACAGAAAATGAAAATGACACAACGCTAACTGCTAATATTTTTCTAAATCCAAAAAAGAAATATGGCCTTGGTTTTGATTTTAATGTTTCTCAAAGTAATATTCAAAAAATTGGATTATCGTTTACAACTGGACTGATGATTAGAAATATTTTTAAAGGTGCCGAGACATTACAAGTTTCTATCCTTGGGGCAATTGGGGCTTCAAAAGATGGTGCAAAAACTGAAGATAGATTTTTTGATATAAACGAATTAGGAGCTGATATAAAACTAAATATACCTAGATTATTTTTTCCTTTTAATACGGAAAGTATTATTCCAAAATATATGCTTCCAACATCTGAAATTGGGATTAGTTTCACAGGACAAAAAAATATTGGTTTGGATAAACAAACTTTTAATGGCCGCATACGTTATAACTGGCTTCCAAAAAAAAATACTACCAATAGCTTAGATTTATTAAACCTTCAATACGTCAGGAACCTTAATCCAGGAAACTATTTTAATGTTTATCAAAATTCGTTTTCAAGATTAGAATCAATTGCTTTAAACTCATACCCCACACCTGATGAATACTTAATCCAAAATAGCAATGGTGATAGTTTTTTAAATATCAATAACGCTGATGACTTTGTCCTTTTAGTTAGCTCCGACACTGCTTTTCAAAACAACAACCCTAATGATTATGAATCTGTAAGCAATATCCGGGAAAGAAAAAACAGATTAACACAAGACAATCTCATTTTGGCGAGTAATTTCAATCTAGTTAAAGATAATAGAGAGAATGTTTTTGATACGAATTTCTCACTTTTTAGATTAAAAGTTGAATTAGCTGGGAACTTGCTCAACGCTGCTTCAGATTTTATAGGATTAGATAGAAATGAAAATGGAGAGTTTGAAATTAATAATGTAGCATTTTCACAATATATAAAAACTGAGATAGATTACATAAAATTATGGAATCTTGGACGAAATAATGTGCTAGCTCTAAGGGCATTTACTGGAATTGCATTACCTCTTGGAAATTCATCATCCATACCATTCTCGAAAAGTTTTTTTGCTGGAGGATCTAATGACAATAGAGCATGGACTGCATACAACTTAGGACCAGGAAGGTCTGATAATAATAATGAATTTAACGAAGCTAACTTCAAAATAGCTTTTAGTTTGGAACATCGTTATAATTTATTTGGCAAACTCAATGGAGCATTTTTTGTAGATGCTGGTAACATTTGGAATGTCTTGGACGATATTGAAGATTCCAAGGCTAATTTCAATAGCTTTAAATCTTTAAGTGATATTGCAATTGGGTCAGGTCTAGGGTTTCGTTATGATTTTGATTTTTTTATCTTGAGATTTGATACAGGTTTTAAAACCTACAATCCTTCTTACTCTAAAAACAAGCGCTGGCTGAAAGATTTTAACTTCAGCAATGCTGTTTATAATATTGGTATTAATTACCCATTCTAAAAATAACTTTGTCAAATTATAACGATTTCGTTGTTTGGCACTAAAAATCATATTTTAAAATCTCTATTTACCCTAATAAATTTTAGTACTTTTGGCGAAAATAAAATAAAAATACAATGAGTGATCCAATTAAAGCTGGTGTTGCCACAGGAAAGGAAGTTCAAAAAATTTTTAAACTTGCCAAAGAAAAAAAATTTGCACTTCCAGCGGTTAATGTTACAGGTTCAAATACAATAAATGCAGTATTGGAGACAGCAAAGAAATTAAATGCGCCAGTAATCATTCAATTTTCAAATGGAGGTGCTCAGTTTAATGCAGGAAAAGGGCTTTCAAATGATAATCAAAAAAGTGCGATTTCAGGTGCGATTTCAGGCGCTAAACACGTTCATCAAATGGCAAAGGAGTATAATGTTCCTGTTATTTTGCATACAGACCACTGTTCCAAAAAATTATTACCATGGATTGACGGCTTATTAGACGCAAGTGAAAAGTTTTTTGAAGAGACTGGGAAATCGCTTTACAGTTCACATATGATTGATCTTTCAGAAGAGTCAATTGAAGAAAACATTGAAATATGTAAATCTTATTTGAAGAGAATGTCTAAAATGGGTATGACCCTGGAAATTGAACTAGGTATTACAGGAGGCGAAGAAGATGGCGTTGACAACACTGATATTGATACATCAAAGCTTTATACCCAACCTGCAGAAGTTGCATATGCCTATGAGGAATTAAGTAAGGTAAGTAAACAATTCACAATAGCGGCCGCCTTTGGAAACGTTCATGGTGTTTATAAGCCTGGAAACGTTAAGTTAACTCCAAAAATTCTAAAAAATTCTCAAACCTATATTTCTAAAAAATATAATGTTGCTGAAAATCATATAGATTTTGTTTTTCACGGTGGCTCTGGATCAACAATTGATGAAATTCGGGAAGCAATTGGATATGGAGTTATCAAAATGAATATTGATACAGACCTTCAATATGCCTTTATGACTGGTGTCCGTGAAGATTTCAAAACAAATCAAAATTATTTACAAACACAAATAGGTAACCCAGACGGTGAAGACATTCCTAACAAAAAATATTACGACCCAAGGCGCTGGTTAAGACAGGCAGAACTTGCTTTTGGTGAGAGGCTTAAAAAGGCCTTCGAGGACTTAAACAATGTAAACACATTGTAAAAAAAATAACTAAATTTGTTTTATTCTAACAAAATAGAAAATTATGGCTTGGTTCAAAAGGACAAATAAAGGAATCCAAACCCCAACTGAAGCAAAGCGTGATACGCCAAAAGGATTATGGTATAAGTCCCCAACTGGAAAAATAATTGAAACCGAGGAGCTTGAAAAAAACTTTTTTGTAAGTCCTGAAGACGGTTACCATGTACGAATTGGAAGTGAGGAATATTTCAATATTATATTTGACGACAATAAATTTGAAGAGCTTGATATAAATATTACTTCAAAAGACCCACTAAAATTTTCAGATAAAAAAAAGTATACAGACAGGTTAAGGACAGCAAAAGATAAGACAAATCTAAGAGATGCAGTTCGTACAGCTGTAGGCAAATCTAAAGGAAAAAATATTGTAGTTGCATGTATGGATTTTCGATTTATTGGAGGATCAATGGGAAGTGTAGTTGGAGAAAAGATTTCTCGAGCAGCTGATTATTCTTTGAATAAAAAAATACCTTTTATGATTATTTCTAAATCTGGAGGAGCACGCATGATGGAAGCAGCTTTATCATTAATGCAAATGGCCAAAACTTCTGCTAAGTTAGCTCAATTAGCAGATGCTGGTATTCCATATATTTCGTTATGTACAGACCCTACAACTGGAGGAACAACTGCTTCTTTTGCAATGTTGGGTGATATTAATATAAGTGAACCAGGAGCATTAATTGGATTTGCAGGACCACGTGTAGTTCGCGATACAACAGGGAAAGAATTACCAGATGGTTTTCAAACTGCAGAGTTTGTACTAGAACATGGGTTTTTAGATTTTATAACACACCGACAAGACTTAAAAAATAAGGTAAATCAATACATTGATTTGATTCAAAACCAGGTTTTAAGATTATAAAATTTTTCAAGGAAGTATTGTTATATCTAAAATGCCTATATTTGCCCTTCAATTTTGAGAAACAAGATTGTTAGCATAAAAATTATTTAAAAAATATTGGAATGTACCTAACAAAAAAAATTAAAGAGAGCATCTTTAAAAAACATGGTGGAGATGTGAAAAATACTGGCTCAACGGAGGGTCAAATCGCATTGTTCACTCACAGAATTAATCACCTCACTGATCATTTAAAGCAAAATCGTAAAGATTATAACACAGAACGTTCGCTTGTAAAGTTAGTAGGTAAACGCAGGTCTTTATTAGATTACCTTATGAAAAAGGATATATTAAAGTATCGTGCTATTGTAAAAGAGTTAGGATTGAGAAAGTAATAGAAGAAGCTAATTAAAGTTTTTCATTGGTCACACCACACAACAACAACACAACACCAATGTTTAATTAGAAAAATTTAAAATGATTCCAAAAGTTTTTAAAGAGGTTATAGACCTCGGAGATGGTAGAGAAATATCCATCGAAACCGGAAAACTCGCTAAACAAGCCCATGGCTCGGTAGTTGTTCAATCCGGAAAATGTATGCTGCTTTGTACAGTAGTATCAAATTACAAACAATCAGATGTTGACTTTCTACCTCTTACGGTAGATTACCGCGAAAAGTTTGCTGCCTCAGGACGTTATCCTGGTGGATTTTTTAAACGTGAAGCTCGTCCAAGTGATGGTGAAATTTTGACTATGAGACTTGTCGATCGTGTTTTACGTCCATTATTCCCTAAAGATTATCATTCTGAAACGCAGGTAATGATCCAATTAATGTCACATGATGATGAGGTTATGCCTGATGCTATGGCGGGATTAGCAGCATCTGCTGCAATTCAGTTATCTGACTTTCCATTCGAATGTGCTATATCTGAAGCCAGAGTAGGACGTATTGACGGTAAATTTATTATTAACCCTACTAGAGCACAATTATTAGAATCTGATATAGATATGATGATTGGAGCCTCTGCTGATTCAGTGATGATGGTAGAAGGTGAGATGGATGAGATTTCAGAAGAAGAAATGTCCGAAGCCATCAAATTTGCACACGAAGCAATTAAAATTCAATGTTCAGCTCAGGAAGAACTAGCCAAAGCATTTGGTAAAAAAGAAGTTCGAGAATATGAGCCAGAAAAAACTGATGATGAATTAGCTCAGAAAGTTCACAACATGGCATATGACAAGGTTTATGCTGTTGCCAAAGCAGGGTCCTCAAAACACGAGAGAAGTGCTGCTTTTTTAAAGATAAAAGAAGATATTAAAGCTACATTTTCTGATGAAGAACAGCTTGAATACGGAGATTTAATTTCCAAATACTATAGAAAAGCTGAAAAATGTGCTGTAAGGGATTTAACCCTCAACGAAGGTTTGAGACTGGATGGTCGTAAAACTGACGAAATCAGACCAATTTGGTGTGAAATAGATTATCTACCATCTACACATGGATCATCAGTTTTTACACGTGGTGAAACACAAGCCTTAGCAACTGTAACCTTAGGCACTTCTAGAGACGCTAATCAAATAGATATGCCCTCATATGAAGGAGAGGAGCGTTTTTACTTGCATTACAACTTTCCACCTTTCTGTACTGGAGAAGCTCGGCCGATTAGAGGAACTTCGCGTAGGGAAGTGGGACATGGAAATCTTGCGCAACGTGCATTAAAAGGTATGGTACCTGAAGATTGTCCTTATACAGTTCGTGTAGTCAGTGAAGTTTTAGAAAGTAATGGCTCGTCTTCAATGGCAACAGTTTGCTCTGGAACAATGGCTCTTATGGATGCTGGAGTACAATTAAAAAAGCCTGTATCCGGAATTGCAATGGGGCTTATTTCTGATGCTGAAAGTGGAAAATATGCCGTTCTTTCTGATATATTAGGAGATGAAGATCATTTGGGCGATATGGATTTCAAAGTTACTGGCACTGCTGATGGGATTACTGCTTGTCAAATGGATATAAAAGTCAAAGGACTGTCTTACGAAATTTTAGTTAAAGCACTTCAACAAGCACGTGATGGACGTTTACATATTTTAGAAAAACTTACGGATACTATTTCAGTTCCTGCTGAAGATGTAAAACCACATGCTCCAAAAATGGTAACTAGAATTATTCCAAATGAATTCATTGGTGCTTTAATTGGACCTGGTGGAAAGGTGATTCAAGAACTTCAAAAAGAAACAGGCACAACAATTGTTATAAATGAAGACCCAGTAACTGAAGAAGGTATTGTTGAAATACTTGGAACAGATCAAGATGGGATCGATGCTGTTTTAGCAAAAATCGATTCTATAATGTTTAAGCCAGAAGTTGGTAGTATTTATGAAGTTAAGGTAATTAAAATGTTAGATTTTGGTGCTGTAGTTGAATATATGGAGGCACCTGGTAATGAGGTCTTACTCCACGTAAGTGAATTGGCATGGGAGCGTACAGAAAATGTATCAGATGTTGTTAACATGGGGGATATATTTGACGTTAAGTACTTTGGAATTGATTCAAGAACTCGAAAAGACAAGGTTTCCAGAAAAGCACTACAGCCGAAACCAGAAGGTTATGTAGAACGTCCACCAAGAGATCGAAAACCAAATAATAGAGGTCGAGACAACCGAAGAAATGATCGTAAACCACGACGAGATTAAATATTTCTCTTCTTTTCCATACAAAAAAACCATTTTAAAAAAATGGTTTTTTTTTGTAACATTTTATATGCTTAAACGTATACTTATATGAAACCAATATTAACATAATTATTACTGTATAAAATGAGACAACTTAAGATTACTAAACAAGTTACAAATAGAGAAACAGCATCTCTAGATAAGTATCTTCAAGAAATTGGAAAAGTTGATTTAATTACCGCTGACGAAGAAGTTGAATTAGCTCAACGTATCAAAGCAGGTGACCAAATTGCACTGGAAAAATTAACAAAAGCTAACCTTCGCTTTGTAGTCTCTGTTGCCAAACAGTACCAAAACCAAGGGCTTACACTCCCTGATTTAATTAATGAAGGAAATCTAGGATTAATAAAAGCTGCTCAGCGNTTTGATGAAACACGTGGATTTAAATTTATTTCATATGCGGTTTGGTGGATTCGCCAATCTATCCTTCAAGCGTTGGCTGAACAATCTAGAATTGTTCGTTTGCCATTAAATAAAATTGGTTCAATTAATAAAATCAATAAAACTTATGCATTCTTAGAGCAGTCACACGAAAGACCTCCTAGTGCTGAAGAAATTGCAAAAGAACTTGATATGACAATAAACGATGTCAAGGAGTCTATGAAGAATTCTGGGCGTCATGTTTCAATGGATGCACCCTTGGTTGAAGGAGAAGACTCGAATTTATATGATGTTTTACGTTCCGGAGAATCACCAAACCCAGATAAAGAGCTTTTACACGAATCTTTACGAACAGAAATTGAACGTGCGTTAGAAACGCTTACACCACGCGAGGCAGATGTAATTAGATTATATTTTGGCCTTGGTAATCAACACCCTATGACATTAGAAGAAATTGGGGAAACTTTTGATCTCACAAGAGAACGTGTACGTCAAATTAAAGAAAAAGCTATCAGAAGACTAAAACACACTTCAAGAAGTAAAATTTTAAAAACCTATCTTGGTTAATAAAAACAACCAAATTTTAGTTGGTTGTTTTTGCACTAATTTTGCAACACAAAAATAATTTTTATGCAATCACTAATAGCACCCTCTATTTTAGCAGCAGACTTTGCAAATCTTCAAAGGGATGTAGAAATGGTTAATTCTAGCAAAGCGGATTGGTTTCATATTGATATCATGGATGGCGTTTTTGTTCCAAATATTTCATTTGGGATGCCTGTTCTGAAAGCTATTGCACAACACGCTAAAAAAACATTAGATGTACACTTAATGATTGTAGAACCTGAACGGTATGTTAAAACATTTGCTGAATTGGGCAGCGATATTTTAACTGTACACTATGAAGCCTGTAAACATTTAAAACAAACTCTTAACACTATAAAAGCTGAAGGAATGAAAACGGGTGTAGCAATAAACCCCGATACAAATATTGCAGTTTTAGAAGATTTCATCAATGATATAGATATAGTTTGTCTAATGAGTGTACACCCCGGTTTTGGAGGCCAAAGTTTTATTGAGAGTACTTACGATAAAATCAAACAGCTTAAAGCACTTATTAGCAAAAAGAAATCTGCAGCAAAAATAGAAGTAGATGGTGGTGTCAATGCAGTGAATGCCAAAAATTTGATTTCTTTAGGAGTAGATGTTTTAGTAGCTGGAAGCTTTGTTTTTAAAAGTGAAGAACCATTACTAACCATTGCCGGTTTGAAGCAAATTACAACATAAAAAATGGAGAACCGATTCCAGTGAATCAATTCTCCGATTTAGTGACTGCGACAGGAGTCGAACCTACAACCGCTGGAGCCGAAATCCAGTGCTCTATCCAATTGAGCTACGCAGCCATTGATTTTTAGTGGATCAAATGTTTCTTAACAAGACTTGAAATAGTTTTTCCGTCTGTTTTCCCTGAAAGTTTTTTACTCAAATACCCCATGACTTTTCCCATATCTTTCATTCCCTCTGCATTAAGGATTTCGATGGCTTCCACAACATATTTATCAACTGCTTTTTCACTTAGCATTTCAGGTAAAAATTGGCTTATAATCTTTGCCTCCTCAATTTCGGGATTTGCTAAGTCCAGTCGGTTCTGTTGGATAAAAATTTCAGCACTATCCTGCCTTTGTTTTACTAATTTTTGAAGTAATTTGATTTCCTCAGAGTGTGATAAATTATCTTTTGAACCAATTTTAGTTTTAGATAAAAGTATAGCCGATTTAATAGATCTTAAAGCAGTAAGAGCTACTGTGTCTTTTGACTTCATTGCAATTTTAATTGCCGACATTATAGAATCTTGTAAACTCATTTTTAATTATTTTGGATTACGAATATAAGTAAATATTAACTTTTTAATAATAATGTATAAAAAACCTGAAAGTATTTTATTAGCTCGATATAAACTAGTCTACGTTATCATGTAAAAAAGAATTATTTGACCTTAATTGGATATTTTCGTTATCATCTAATGTGATAGAAGTTCTTGAGATATGAGCTTCAGAATCATTCGAATTGGTTAGTTCTATCCCTTGTCGCTTGTATGCAGGCTCTTTTTCAAATTCATCAATTTTTGAAGCGTTAAATTTATAGTTATAGACTTTTAATTTTTGACGCCTTTCATCAGATCTATCTCTTAAAGTTTTGGAGATAGGATTGTTGAAAGGGTTAGTTTCTTTTTTTGGGACTGAAGAAACTTTACTTTCTTTTACAGTAACTTTGGTAAGTATCATCTCCTCATCAACCTCTAGCTCTGGCTCTAAAATTGCAACTTTTGCCGCATCATCAAATTGTTCATCGGTCTGTTCTAAAACAATATGATCATCTAAAATATACATTCCTTCTCCATTGGTTTCAACATCTGTAACAGAAACAAGTTCGATATAATCATCAATATCAACACTATTTATATTGTCTTCCAATTTAAAAACCTCGACTTCATCACGCTTAATATTGCTTTGCTTGGAGTTAGAAATAGGTAAGTCAAAGGTTAAGCTGGTTTGCTCATTTGAGATGATCATATCGTCTTTGTCTTCTTTGGGCGAAATTTCGTTAATAATAAAATCTTCTTCTAAAATATTTTCAATCACTTCCTCAAACTCAACTTCAAAAGACTTGATATTATCCGAAGTAGTTATTAAATCCATAGTATTAGGATTCTCTTTTAGAGCCGTATCTTCTTCTACTAAATCATAAACTATCGGCTCTAATGAGTCTTCATTTGATACATCCGGTGTAACAAAATTTAAGTCATGATGAATTTTTTGGTCTTCTTCAAGATCATGAATTACCTTTTTTGTCTCTACATTTGTTATATCATTTTGTTGGTGTGTATTAAAACCAGTAGCAATAATAGTAACTGAAATTGCCTCACCAATTGCCTCATCTTCTCCAACACCCATAATGATGTTAGCACCACACCCATTATCTTGACTAGCCTCAGCCTGAATATAGTCGTTTATTTCACCAATTTCATCAATTGTTATTTCTTGTGATCCAGAAACTATTAGAAGAAGAACATTTTTGGCTCCTCTGATTTTATTATCATTTAATAAAGGTGAATCTAAGGCATTTATAATAGCCTTCTTAGCTCTGCTATCTCCAAAAGCTGTTGATGCTCCCATAATAGCTGTTCCACTTCTACTTAGTACTGTTTTTGCATCTCGTAAATCAATATTTTGGGTGTAGTGATGTGTGATTACTTCTGCAATTCCTCGTGCAGCTGTAGAAAGTACTTCATCTGCTTTAGAAAAACCTGCTTTAAATCCTAGGTTACCATAGACTTCACGTAATTTATTGTTATTTATAATAACTAGAGAATCTACTACATTTCTAAACTTTTCAATCCCCTCATGTGCTTGGTTATTTCTTATTTTTCCCTCAAATTGAAATGGAATGGTTACTATTCCAACAGTCAAAATATCTAAATCCATAGCCATTTTGGCAATTATTGGTGCTGCTCCTGTTCCGGTACCACCACCCATACCGGCAGTAATAAATACCATTTTTGTATTGGTCGTTAACATGGTTCTAATATCCTCTAAACTCTCAATAGCTGCTTTCTCACCTATTTCGGGATTTGCTCCAGCGCCAAGACCTTCAGTAAGATTAACTCCAAGCTGAATCTTATTTGGAACTCCACTACTACTCAAGGCTTGAGAGTCAGTATTGCAAATGACAAAATCTACTCCTTTTATTCCTTGCTTAAACATGTGATTGATTGCATTGCTACCGCCACCGCCAACTCCGATTACCTTGATTACATTTGATTGATTTTTTGGTAAATCAAATTGAATTCCAAAATCGTTACTATTACTCATATTTTTTTATTTTAATGTTGGTTATTCTGCTTCTTCTAAAAATTTTTTAACTCTCTCAGTAAGTTTTTCTAAAAACCCTTTTGATCTTAATGGTTTTTCAGGTTGAGTTTCAGTAGGCTCTTCGGAACCAATAACTGATTCTATAATTGGTTGCCTTTCGTGACGCTCTAATCCGTCTAAAACAAGTCCTACTGCAGTTGCATATAAAGGGCTTGTAATATCACTGTCACTATCACCTGCGAGATGCTCATTCGGATAACCTACCCTAGTATCCATTCCAGTAATATATTCAACTAACTGCTTTAAATGATTTAATTGACTTCCCCCACCGGTAAGAACAATACCGGCGATTAATTTCTTCTTTTGTTCTTCATGCCCATAATTTTTAATTTCCACATATACCTGCTCAATAATTTCTACTACCCGAGCATGAATTATTTTTGATAGATTTTTTAATGTAATTTCTTTTGGATCTCTACCCCTTAGACCGGGAATAGAAACAATTTCATTGTCTTTATTTTCACCAGGCCATGCTGAACCAAATTTTATTTTTAATAGTTCTGCTTGTTTTTCGATGATTGAACATCCTTCTTTTATATCCTCAGTGATTATATTACCACCAAATGGAATTACAGCCGTATGCCGTATTATACCATCTTTGAAGACTGCTAAATCTGTTGTACCTCCACCTATATCAATTAATGCTACACCGGCTTCTTTTTCCTCTTGACTAAGAACTGCCTTCGCTGAGGCCAAAGGCTCAAGAGTAATACCTTCCAACCCTAAGCCTGCTGTCTGTATACAACGACCAATGTTGCGTATTGACGAAACCTGACCTACAACGACATGAAAATTGGCTTCCAAACGTTCACCATACATCCCTATTGGTTCTTTAATCTCCGCTTGACCATCTACTTTAAAATCTTGAGGTAGAACATGAATTATTTCTTCTCCAGGCAACATAACTAATTTATGAACCTGGTTAATAAGACGGTCTATATCGTCTTCATTGATAACTTGTTCTGAATTTGACCTAGTAATATAATCACTGTGCTGTAAACTTCGAATGTGTTGTCCAGCTATTCCAACTGTTACTCCACCAATTTTGATATTACCTGCAGATTCAGCTTGAGAAACAGCTTGCTGAATGGATTGAATAGTTTGCGTTATATTATTTACAACTCCCCTGTGGACGCCTAAACTTTTTGATTTACCAACGCCAACTGTTTCTAATTTACCATATTGGTTTTTAATCCCAATCATGGCCACAATTTTCGTTGTACCAATATCTAAACCTACCGCTATATTTTGATTTTCCATAGTTATATTTATTTTACACCAATAACTTGTTTATCGAATTTTAAATTCACCGTTTTATATTTTTTTAATGTATTTTCTTTTTTAGCTATTTGATAAAAAGCCTTAAAATTTATAATTTTTTGTTTTAACTGATTTAAATCGCCTACTAAAACTTTAAAATCACAATCTCTAAGACTCATTGAAATCTTATTTTCACTATCAATAAAAATATCTGTTATATATAATTTTAAAAAAGAATCATTTTGAATTGTATTAACCATCTCAAAAATAATTTCTAAATTATCTTGGTCAACTTGACCGTGGACCAATAAAACTCGTGCGCTGTGTTCAATTGATAATGGCATTTTTTTTCCATTTTCATCTATATAATATGAAGGACTAGAAATAACCCTCGCCACAGGCTTACGTTGTTCGATATCAACTCTAATACCACCTTTAACAGTAAGATAAACTTCTGCATTTTGAATCATTTCGTGTGAAGAAATTCTTTCTTCTAGTTCATTTAAATCAATTATATCTTTTTCCAAACATTCGATATAATCGTTGTTTTGTATTAGTAATTTATCAATACTTGACTTAGAAATATATAGATTTTTTTCTCCAATAAAATCTATATTAACATTTGAAACCGATTTAAGGTTACTTTGAAATGATGAAAATGCGTACAAGGATATTATAAATAATAGTACGAAGATTACCTTTATAAAATTAAAATATTTAAGCATACATTAGATTTTTAGTCAATGATGGTATTATTGATCCTATATCTCCTGCACCCATAGTTATTAAAATAGGGTTATTAATGGACTTAATAATTTCAGTTAACATTTGTTTTTCAACTAATTTCTTTTTTTTATTTTTTATTTTCTTTAGTAACCAATCCGAGGTCACTCCGCTGATAGGTTCTTCTCTTGCAGGATAAATATCAAGTAATAAAACTGCATCAAACTTTGATAGCGAAGAAGCAAATGCATCAGCAAAATCAAGCGTACGGGTGAACAAGTGAGGTTGAAAAACAACGGTTATATTTTTTTTGGGATACATTTCAGAAACAGCATCCCAAACAGCGTCAATTTCTTTTGGATGATGAGCATAATCATCAATAAATACAAAAGATTCATTTTTAATTTTGTAGGAAAAGCGACGTTCAACTCCTAAATAAGTTTCTAACGCCAATCTAAGGTCTGAATCATTACATCCACATTCCATGGCCATCGCTAGAGCAACAACAGCATTAGAAAGATTATGTTTTCCTGGCAAATAAAATCTTAGATTTTTTAATATTCGTGTTGGTGTTTTTAAGTCAAACTCATAAGCACCATTAATGTTTCTTACATTTTGTGCGACAAAATCTGCAGGAGTTTCAACTGCATAGCTTAAGCCAGGTAAACAGACACTAGCATGAACAAATAACTTATCATCTGAAGAAATTAGTTTAGAGAACTTCTTGAAAGCTTTTTCAAGGTTTGATTTAGTACCATAAATATCCAAATGATCAGCATCCATTGAAGTGATACAAGCTAGATTAGGTTTTAAACATAAAAAAGAACGGTCAAATTCATCAGCTTCTACTACAGTAAATTCGTTTCCATTTTGGATAATATTTGACTTATAATTTTCAGAAATTCCTCCTAAAAATGCAGTAACTCTTTGATTACATTTAAACATTAAATGAGCTAAAATACTACTAGTTGTGGTTTTTCCGTGAGTACCAGCAACAGCTAGGCACTTAGTATTGTTTGTGATTAGTCCGAGGGCTTCAGCACGTTTAATAACTTTAAAATTATTTGATTTAAAGAACTTTAAAATTATATTGGTTTGTGTAACAGCAGGAGTTACAATAACTAAAGTGTTTTTCGTATTTAAAAACTCCGAATCAATTTTCTCAACGATGTCAGAAAATAAAATTTTAATGCCTTTAGATATAAGTTTATCAGTTATAATACTTGAGTTTTTGTCATATCCTGAGACATGTTTATCATTCGAATAAAAATAAGTTGCAAGCGCACTCATCCCGATACCTCCGATACCAATAAAATAAATGTTTTTAAAAGAATTAAAATTCATAAATCTAATAGTTTATCAACTTCGTCTAAAATGTCTTCAGTAGCTGAAATCTTAGCCAATTTTTTGAGGTTATTTTTTAAGTTATTTTGAAAAGAATTAGAAGAAAGTAATTTTGAGAATTTATTTTCAAATTTTAAGTCCAGTTCAGATTCTTCAATCAAAATAGCAGCTTCTCTTTTAGAGATAAATTCAGCATTTTTTTTCTGATGGTCTTCAGCAACATTGGGAGAGGGAATAAATAATACTGGTTTACCCACAACACATAGTTCTGAAACAGAACTTGCTCCAGCTCTTGAAATAATAAAATCAGCTGCAGCATACGCAAAGTCCATATGCTTGATATATGCAACAACTTTTACTCCTAAATTAGCATCATACTTTTTATAATCTTCAAAATAAAATTCTCCACATTGCCAGATTATTTCTATGTTATTGATTTTAAAATAGTTGAGTTTATTCTGGATTAATTCATTAATTGAACGAGCTCCAAGACTACCTCCCAAAACTAGGAGTGTTTTCTTTTTTGAATTTAAGTTATAAAACCTTTTAGCTGCGCTTGTGTTTTTGTTAAGATGAAATATATCTTTTCGTACGGGGTTACCAGTAATTTTAATCTTATTTTTTGGGAAAAATCTTGATAAACCGTCGTAGGCCACACAAATAATTTTTGCTTTTTTTGCTAATAATCTATTAGTTAACCCAGGATAGGAATTCTGCTCCTGAATGAGTGTGGGAATTCCTAAAATTGAAGCAATGTAGAGTAAAGGGCCACTCGCAAATCCACCAGTACCTATTACTACTTTTGGATTAAATCTTAATAAAATTAAAATGGAGTGAATAAGACTTATTTTCAATTTTAAAGGAAATAAAAGGTTTTTAAAAATTTTACCCCTTTGAAGTCCTGAAATCCAAAGACCTATAATTGAAAATCCTGAACTTGGAATCTTTTCCATTTCCATTTTCCCCTTTGCTCCAACAAAAAGAAATCTCATATCTGGGTATCGTAATTTAAGCCCTTGAGCTATTGCGAGAGCAGGATAAATATGTCCCCCTGTACCGCCACATGATATGATAACTTTATTATTTTTCATTTAAAGTTTCACTTAAAATTTCGAGAGGATGTGAGTGTTCTCCGTCCTGATTTCTAATTTCTTCTCTTTTAGCGCTAACACTTAAAATAATTCCGACAGCAAGGCAGGTGACCCATATTGATGTTCCTCCACTACTAATTAAAGGCAATGTTTGGCCGGTGACTGGAAATAACTCTACAGCTACTCCCATATTAATCAGGGCTTGAAAAATAATAGGTAAACCAACTCCAGTGGTTAACAATTTACCAAATAATGTATCTGCCTTTTGAACTACAATGACAATTCTAAATAAAAACAGTAAATACAGCGTTAATAAAAATAAGCCCCCTAATAAGCCGTATTCTTCAATAATAATTGCAAAAATAAAATCTGAAGAAGATTGGGGTAAAAAGTTTTTCTGTATACTTTTGCCTGGTCCAAGTCCATAAATACTTCCAGTAGCAATAGCGATTTTAGCCTTTTCAATTTGATAATCTTCCTGAGTATCTTTACCATCAATAAAATTTACAATTCGACTGGCCCAGGTATCAACACGATTTGGAATGACTTCTGGAAAGGCCTTTGCTGTAAGAACAAATAATAAAAATATTAAAATTCCCGAGCTCATAATTGCTATTAAATATTTTAGAGGATATCCTCCTAAAAAAGTCAATAATATTATCATTGAAAATATTATAGCAGAGGTTGAAAAATTTGCAGGCAATATCAAAACCAGTACAGTAAATACAGGTAACCAAAGTGTTAAAACAGAATCCTTAAAAGATAAATAATCTAATTGAGTCTTTGAAAGATAACGAGCTACAAATACCATCAGGACTAAAGCGGCTAGTGTAGATGGTTGGAAAGTAAATCCTACTAAAGGAATTTGAATCCAACGGCTAGCATTGGCCCCATTAATTGTTGTTCCCTGTAAAATAGTTACAATTAATAAAATTAAAACAACAGGGAACATAACCATAGATAGTCCTTTGAAATAACGATATGGGATTTTATGAACAATGTAAATAATAGAAAAGCCCAAGAACAAATGGATAAAATGTTTTGTAAAATATCCAAACGTATGAACATCTCCTCCTGAGTATGCAAGATTACTTGCTGCACTGTAAACTGGTAAAAAAGAAAAAATTGCCAAAAGTGTTACTATGGCCCAAATCATTCGATCTCCCCTAATATGGTTAATTGTATTTATCATTTATAATTTTCTAACAGCTGCTTTAAATTGCTGACCCCTGTCTTCATAATCTTCAAATAAGTCAAAACTGGCACATGCTGGTGATAGCAAAACATTATCTCCACCAATTGCAATATTATATGCAATCTTTACAGCCTCAGACATAAACTGAGTTTCAACTATTACATCTACCATTGGCTCAAAAATTTCAAAAAGAGAATTATTATCTTTTCCTAAACAAATAATTGCCTTTACTTTTTCATTTATAAAAGGAAAAAGAGCGCTGTAATCATTACCCTTATCCACTCCACCTACAATCCAAACTGTTGGATTATTCATGCTCTCAAGAGCAAAATAAGTAGCGTTAATATTTGTTGCTTTAGAATCGTTTATATATTGTACTTTATTGATTTTAAGTACATGCTCTAGTCTATGTTCAGCTCCTTGAAAACATTCTAAACTGTCGCGAATTGTTTCTTTTCTGATCTTAAGCAAATGTGCAACAGTTGCTGCAGCCATAGCATTTTTTATATTATGCTTTCCCTCTAAAGTTAAATTTGATGTTGGCATGTGAATTGTGTTATTATTTATTGTTATTGTTATTATTTTATCTTTATGCATAGCACCTTGAACAACTGATTTTTCTAATGTAAAAGGCATTAATACAGATTTAATGTCGTGGGAATCTAAATAGGATTCGATTACTGGATCATCAGCATCATAGATTAAAAAGTCGTCCTTAGTTTGATTCATCAAAATCCTAAATTTTGAAGCAATGTAGTTTTCAAATTTATTGTCATAGCGATCTAGATGATCTGGAGTGATATTTGTGATTACAGCAATATGAGGACAAAACTTTTTAATCCCGTCTAACTGAAAACTACTTAACTCCAACACAAAAATATCAGGTGATAATTTTATTTTTTTTGCAAAACTATCTCCAATATTTCCAGCCATTAGTACATCTAATTTTGCATTTTTTAAAATATGATTAATCATCATTGTTGTTGTTGTTTTTCCATTACTACCAGTAACTCCAATTATTTTTGAGCTTGTATATTGAGCAGCAAATTCAATTTCTGATAATATAGAAACCCCTTTTGAAATTAATTTTTTAACGATAGATACAGTTTCAGGAATTCCCGGACTTTTCATAACAATATCTGCATTCAATATTTTTGTTATACTATGCTGTCCTTCTTCCCATTCAATATCATTACTCAGAAGAACTTTTGTATACTTCTTATTTATACTTCCAAAATCAGAGACAAATACCTTGAATCCTTTCTCTTTACCCAAGAGTGCTGTCCCAACACCACTTTCACCACCACCAAGTATCACCAATTGCTTCATTTATCTAATTTTTAATGTAACAATCGTTAATACCGCTAATAGAATACCTACGATCCAAAATCTGGTAACAATTTTACTCTCATGATAACCTAGCTTTTGAAAATGATGATGCAGAGGTGACATCTTAAAAATGCGTCTACCGGTTCCATATTTCCTTTTTGTGTATTTAAAATATCCTACCTGCAATACGACAGATAAATTCTCTACAAGGAAAATTCCACATAGTAAAGGAATCAACCATTCTTTTCTTACTGCGATAGCTATTACAGCAATTATTCCTCCTATGGTTAAGCTCCCTGTATCACCCATAAAAATCTGAGCTGGAAATGTATTATACCACAAAAAACCAATAAGTGCTCCAACAAAGGCTGCAATAAAAATGGTAATCTCTTCGACTCGAGGGATGTACATAATATTTAAATAATCAGAAAAAATAATATTCCCTGAAACCCAAGCAAAAATTCCTAATGTTAATGCAATGATAGCTGAGGAACCAGCGGCTAATCCGTCTATCCCATCTGTTAAATTAGCCCCGTTGGAGACAGCAGTAATAATAAAAATTGATACCAATACAAATACAATCCATGCGTATGACTCTAAGTCTGGATTGACCCATGTGATTAAATCAGCATAATCAAATTCATTCTCTTTAAAAAAAGGAATGGTTGTTTTGGTGGATTTAGTTTCAGAGTAAAATTGTGAGGATGGAGAACTTAAGATATTAATGTTTTTATAGGGCTTATTTGTTGAGAATTTTTCTTTTATAGTCACATCAGAATTAAAAAACAAAGTCAATCCTACTATAATACCCAAACCAACTTGACCAATAATTTTAAATCTTCCTTTCAGCCCATTTTTGTCATTTTTAAATTTTTTAATATAGTCATCAACAAATCCAATAACACCCATCCATAATGTTGTTATTATTAATAAAATAATATATATATTATCCAGTTTTGCTATTAAAATTACAGGAACGATAGTTGCAAAAATGATTATTATCCCTCCCATTGTTGGAGTTCCTGACTTTTCTTTTTGTCCTTCTAAACCTAGATCTCGAATAGTTTCTCCAACTTGTTTCTTTTGAAGAAATTTTATAATACGCTTACCAAAAATTGTAGAAAATAAAAGCGAAAGTATAATAGCAAATGCGGCTCTGAATGTTAAAAATCCAAACAAAGACGCACCTGGTATTTGGTATTGATTTTCTAAGTATTCAAATAGGTAGTATAACATATTATTTTTGTAATTGTTTTAAATATTCTTGTGCAATCTCAAAATCATTAAAATATTTTTTTTCACCTTGAATTTCTTGATATGTTTCATGTCCTTTACCAGTAACTAAAATAATATCACTAGGTCTGGCTAGTTGACAAGCAGTTTTAATAGCCTGTTTTCTATTCGTTATTGATATAGTTTTTCTTAAATTTTGTGCTTCAACTCCTTCCTCAATTTCAGAAATTATCGTTTCTGGATCCTCCGATCTAGGATTATCACTGGTTAAAATTACTTTTGTGCTTAAAACTGAAGCAATGTGACCCATTTTTGGACGTTTAATTTTATCACGGTCACCCCCGCAGCCGAAAATTGTTATAAGACTTTCATTTTTTGATCTAATCTCATTTATTGTTTGTAAAATATTTTTTAATGCATCGGGAGTATGCGCGTAATCAATAATGACTGTGATATTTGAATCTGTGATAAAAAATTCGAAACGACCCTTTACACTTTCAAGATTGCTCATTAACCTTAGAATCTCATCAGTCGCTAAACCTAATATTTTTGCACAAGCAAAAATAGCAGCCAAGTTGTATGCATTAAACGAACCTATGAGTTTTACCCATATTTCCAAATCATTGATTTTTAATAACTGTCCTTTGAATTGATTTTCAAGAATTTGTACTCTGAAATCTGCATACGATTTTAAAGCGTAACTATGAACTTTTGCCCTTGTATTCTGCACCATAAAAAGACCATTTTTATCATCTAAATTGGTCAATGCAAAGCTTGACTTTGGTAGTTGATCAAAAAACATTTGCTTTACATCTCTATATGCTGAAAACGTATGATGATAATCCAAATGATCGTGTGAAAGGTTGGTGAAAACTCCCCCTTCAAACACCAGCCCTTCAATTCTTTGCTGAGCAATACCATGTGAGCTAACCTCCATGAAACAGAACTCAACTCCAACATCGTTCATCTTTTTCAAGTAATTATTAATTACTATTGAATCAGGTGTGGTATGAGTGGCTGGAAAAACTTGATCATTTACTACTATTTTTACTGTAGATAGTAATCCAACCTTGAATCCTGCAGACCTAAATAATTCATACAAAAGAGAAGCTACTGTTGTTTTTCCATTTGTTCCAGTAACTCCGACAAGTTTCAAATTTTGTGATGGTTGGCCATAATTATTAGCAGCCATGAAAGCTAATGCTTTTGCAGAGTTTTGGACACGCACATATGTAATTCCGTCTTTCTTTAATGGAATTGAATCTTCATGAACGATAACTGAGACTCCTTTTTCAATAGCCTGATCAATAAATTGATGGCCATCTGACTTAACTCCCTTAATTGCTACAAACACATTATCCTTAGTAACTTTTCTTGAATCGTAACTAATATCACTTATGTAAATATCCGTTGAGCCAAAAACTGACTTTATAGGAACCTTATATAATATGTCTTTTAATAATTTCATGAAAGCTCTAAAATAATCGTTGTTTGTGGCCGCACTTTACTTCCCTTTTTTACAGATTGACTTATTACAATACCACTTCCAATAATTTTCACATTTAAATCCATATTTTCTAGGATGGCGATTGCATCCATAGCAGGCATTCCATGTAAATTTGGCATTACACTTTTATAATTTTGAGAAATATCATAGAACTCCTCAAATTGTATTTTAACATCATTTGATTCCAAATTAATATTATCAGTAATCTCTAGATTAGGGGTATCTATATATATTTTTTGAGCAATTTTTTTGAAAACAGGACCAGAAACGTCAGCACCGTAATAACCAATATTTTTGTCCGGGTCGTGAATAACTACTATACACGAATATTTTGGATAATCTGCAGGAAAGTATCCTGAAAAAGTAGAAATATATTTCAATTGATCTTTATCTTTATTAGCGTAATTTTCCTGGCTTGTACCTGTTTTTCCAGCCATTGAAAAATTCTTTGAATACAATCTGTGTCCTGTTCCGTGTGGCTTTTCAACTACATTTTTCAATAATGTTTGTAGCTTTCGGATTGTTTTAGTTGTACATACTTGAGGATTTATAACTTCTTTTTCAAAAACTTTAAGTGTTTTATTAATAGATTTCACCTCTTTTAAAAACCGAGGTTTAACCATTTCCCCTCCATTAGCTACTGCATTATAAAATGTGAGTATTTGAAGTGGAGTAAAAGAAACTCCGTAGCCATATGCCATCCACTGCAATGCGATACCACTCCACCGGTTATTTTTTATTCTTGGATCTGGAATTATCGACTTCCCTTCCCCAATAATTGCCAAACCTAAGGAGTCTTTAAGTCCCATTTGGTAAAGTCCATCAATAAATAAAGATGGATTTTCTTTGTAAGAATTATCAATAGCAGAAACAATACCAGTATTGGAAGAAACTTCAAATGCTTCGGAAACAGAAATTTTTCCATATCCTCCTTTTTTTGAATCCTCAACTTTTTTGTCATAAAATGTTAGTACTCCTTTTTTAGTATCTACAATTGTTGTAGTATCAATTTTTCCATCTTCTAAGGCAACTGCTAGGGCCATTAATTTAAAAGTTGAGCCTGGTTCATTTGATTCTCCAATCGCATAATTCAATCGCTCATAATATTTGCCTTTTGAATTTCTGCCAAGGTTTGATATGGCTCTAATTTCACCTGTTCGGGTTTCCATAACAATAACAGAACCATGGTCGGCTTTATAAGTTTCTAATTGCTCTAAAAGCGCATGATGTGCAATGTCCTGAATGTTTACATCGATTGTAGTATAAATATCGTAACCATCTACAGGCTCGACTTGATTGTAATCATCAATAGGTTTCCATTTCCCTTTACCAATACTTTGTTTTAAACGTTTCCCATCTACTCCTCGCAAATACTTTTCTCCATAAGCTCCATCAATACCAACTCGTGTAGTGTAGCCTTTTTCATCTGTCCTTTCGTATCCAATTGTACGCTGAGCAATAACTCCTAAAGGGTAATTTCTTTTAGTTGTTTGTTCTACAATTAAACCTCCTTTAAAAGCTCCCAAATTTATAAGTGGAAAAGATCTAAAAAGCAAATAATCTGAGTAGTCTAAATTTCTTGCTAATAAAAAGTAGCGGTTCTTATTTTCACGTGCTTTGCGTAAACGATTTTGCAACTTTTCTTTTGAGGAAAAGAAATTATTAAATCCCTGTTTTTTATTAATCCTGTGAAAGTTATACACTGAATCACAAAGAGGCTCAATAAAGGTTTCGAAGTTTTTATTTGTAGGTGTTACTAGGTCAATTCTAATATCATATTTAGGAACTGAGGTTGCCAATAAATTTCCATTTACAGAATATATATTACCTCTATTCGCTGGAATGATAACGTCTTTTATTGTTCTTTTCTCTGCTAAGGCCCGATATGATTCTCCATGAACAAATTGAATATTAGTTAATTTAAAAACCACCAACAAAGCAAAAAGAAACATACACCCCGAAATGAAGTATAGCTTGTTTAGTATATTAGTTTCCTTTTCTGACATCAAGGTGTGTTTGAATTGGGCTTAATTAGAATTTTTATTGGTGGATTTTTAGATGGTAATAGGTTTCGATCTTTCATTTTATTTCTTACATATGATTCCATTTTTAATTCCATTAATTTTGCTCTGGTTTCAACATAACTAGATCGCATTTCTTTAACATCTTCATTGAGTTTTGCTATTAGGTGTACTTTACTATCTGCACTGTGAGAACTCGCTATCATAATTAGCGCTAGACAAGAGAAGAAAAAAATAAGTTGCCATTTTTTGTAAGAACCCTGGCTGATTAGAAATTTGCCTTTTAATATTTTATAAACAGTTGCTTTCATATTCGACAATTAAACTTTTTGAGCAATTCTTAACTTCGCGCTTCGCGCTCTTCCATTTTTTTCAATTTCATTTTTTGATGGAATAATTAGTTTACCAATCTTCTTGAAAGGCACTTCATAATTTCCAAAAATATCTCGTTGCGGCTCGCCTTCAAACATACCATTTCTAATAAACCGCTTAACCAGGCGATCTTCTAAGGAATGATAGGAAATGACACTTAACCTCCCACAAGGGTTTAAAATTATCATTGCATCTATCAAAAAAGATTTCAAGGCCTCTAACTCATTATTAACCTCAATACGTATCGCTTGAAAAATTTGAGCCATAGCCTTATTATTTTTTCCTTTTGGTAAATACCGACTTAAAAGCTTTTTTAATTGAAACGTTGTTTCAATTGTCTTTTCAGATCTAAATTCCACAATAGATCTCGCTAGTTGTGGAGCATTTCGTAATTCACCATATTCTTTAAACAGGCGTCTTAAACTTATTTCATCATATTGATTTACGATGGTTTGAGCTGAACGTTTAGAGCATTGATTCATTCGCATATCTAATGGGGCGTCAAAGCGAATAGAGAAACCTCGTTCTGGAGCATCAAACTGATGTGATGAAACACCAAAATCAGCTAAAATTCCATCTACTGAGCTAATTCCATGAAATTTTAAAAACCTTTTCATGTACTTAAAGTTTTCATTAATCAATAAAAATCTGGAATCTTCAATAGTATTTAAAAGAGCGTCTTTATCTTGATCAAAAGCGATCAATTTACCATCGGGACCGAGATTCTTTAAAATTCCTCGGCTGTGACCTCCTCCTCCAAATGTCACATCTACGTATATCCCATTTTTTTTCACATCAAGACCACCAACTGCTTGTTCTAATAATACAGGACTATGATAATCCATCAGCATCGTCTTGACCCATTACTTCTTCAGCCAAGGCCGCAAAATCACTAGCTGCATCGTCTATGGCTTTTTCATATTTGGTTTTATCCCAAATTTCAATAATATTAACAGCCGAGGAAACTACTATATTCTTACTTATTCCTGCAAAATCTACTAAGTCTTTAGGAATTAATAAACGGCCAGAAATATCAAGCTCTATAGCCTTCACACCTGCTGTAAACCTTCTAATAAAGTCATTATTCTTTTTTTTGAATCGGTTTAATTTATTAACCTTTAGCATTAAATTCTCCCATTCGTGAAGGGAGTAGAGCTCTAAACAAGGTTGAAATACAGCACGTTTTAAAACAAATCCTTTAGCCATTGATGAAGCAAGCTGCTTTTTTAGAGGGGATGGGAGCATCAACCGCCCTTTAGCGTCTACTTTGCATTCATATGTGCCAATTAGAGAATTCATCTATGTCTGTAAGCTATTTTGAATCATATCAAATTTAAAAAATATTTACCACTTTATACCACTTTTTACCACATTGTTAATAAAATTCTATCAAATGCAAAATAAATCGGTAAAATACATCTAAAAAAAAATTAAAATATTGATAATCAATATTTTATTATTTATAGAGAAATACCATATAATTATGAAATAAATAATAAAATAAGTAAGTAAAGTCTGTTTTAGAGCTAAAACTACTGCCATTCATCCGGCCCTGAGCTCATCAATTCAGAATCTTTATTAAATAAAATTGATTAGCTTTGTCCAAAGAATAATCAACCTAAACTCTGTATGAAATACGGATTAAAAAAAGAAGGGAAATTCAATTACACCGAAATTGGTGAGGGACGCCCTATTATCATTTTACACGGTCTTATGGGTGGGTTAAGTAATTTTGATGGAGTTATAAAAGAGTTTAGCGTCAACGGATATAAATTAGTTTTACCAGAGCTTCCTGTATATACACAAACCTTAATTAATACCAATGTCAAAAGTTTTTCTAAATACTTAAAAGAGTTTATTAATTATAGAAGTTATAAAGACTTTGTATTGCTAGGTAACTCATTAGGGGGTCACATTGGTTTGTACTACACAAAACTTAATCCAGAACTGGTAGCGGGACTTATTATTACCGGCAGTTCAGGTCTTTATGAAAGCGCTATGGGCGGCGGTTACACTAAGCGAAGTGATTATGAAGTAATTAAAGCTAAAGCACAGGAAGTATTCTATAATCCAGAAGTAGCAACAAAAGAAATCGTTGATGATGTTTACGAAACCGTAAATGATAAAAGTAAACTAATTAAAATATTAGCAATTGCCAAAAGTGCTATTAGACACAATATGGCTAAAGACCTTCCAAAAATAAAAACCCCCACTTGCATAATATGGGGTAAAAACGATATTGTAACACCCCCAAATGTAGCTGACGAATTTAATAATTTACTTCCGAACTCAAATTTATTTTGGATTGATAAGTGTGGCCATGCGCCAATGATGGAATATCCAGAACATTTTAATAAAATTGTTCAGCAGTGGCTTAAAAGCAGAGATTTATAAGTTATTTAAAATGCGTATTAGTTCCGCTAAATTTGTAATTAGTAATCAAGAGGTTTCAAATTGTCCAAAAAATAGCATACCAGAGTATGCTTTTATTGGAAGAAGCAATGTTGGGAAATCATCCCTAATTAATATGCTTACAAACCAAAAAAAATTAGCTAAAACTTCAGGTCGTCCTGGAAAGACACAATTAATAAATCATTTCATAATAAATGATGATTGGTACCTGGTAGATTTACCCGGCTATGGTTATGCCCGTGTTTCTAGATCTACAAAAAACACCTTTCAAAAATTTATAACCGCCTATTTCAAACAAAGGAAACAACTGGTTTGTGCTTTTGTTTTGATTGACATTCGGCATGAACCGCTGCCAATTGACCTCAATTTCATGCAATGGTTAGGTGAAAACAACATCGCTTTCAATATTGTTTTTACAAAGTCTGATAAATTGAAACCCAAAGCGATTAAAAGAAACATCGAAGCTTACAAACAAGTTATGGCGCAATCTTGGGAGGAAATGCCCCCCCATTTTGTAACGTCCTCATCAAATTACGTCGGAAAAGAAGACCTACTAAACTGCATTGATCAAATTAATACATCCTTGCAGAATTAAATTTTCAATTTGAAAAAATTATAATCTTTTCTGAGAAGATTTTTTTTTACTTTAGCAATAAGATTAGAGTTTATGGTTTACCTTCAAAATATTGGCGCTTATTTTTTAATGATTACGGAGATGTTTCGCAAACCCACAAAGTGGACCGTCATGAAACATTTAATCCTAAAGGAAGTTGAAGACTTGGTTATAGGATCACTCGGAATCGTTGCGTTTATTTCATTTTTTGTGGGTGGTGTTGTAACCATACAAACCGCCTTGAATATAAACAGCCCGCTAATTCCAAAATACTTAGTGGGATTCGCCACAAGACAATCCGTAATCTTAGAATTTGCACCCACTTTCATTTCAGTTATTATGGCAGGTAAAGTCGGCTCTTTTATAACCTCCAGCATTGGGACCATGCGCGTGACGGAACAAATTGATGCGCTAGAAGTGATGGGCGTAAATTCCATCAATTATTTAGTTTTTCCTAAAACAATTGCCATGCTACTTTATCCTTTCGTTATCTCAATTGCAATGTTTTTAGGGATTATCGGCGGTATGGCCGCATGCGTGTACGGTGGTTTTTCAACACTGGAGGATTACATTACTGGTATTCAATTGGATTTTATACCCTTCCACATGACCTATGCCTTTATTAAAACATTTGTCTTTGCATTTATCCTAGCAACCATTCCCTCTTTTCACGGCTACTATATGAAAGGTGGGGCTTTAGAAGTTGGTAAAGCCAGCACCATCGCTTTTGTGTGGACAAGCGTGGTCATCATTTTAATCAATTATATATTAACCCAAATGTTGCTAAGTTAATGATTGAAGTTGAAAATTTACACAAGTCCTTCGGGGATGCAAAAGTATTGAAAGGTATTTCTACTAGCTTTGAACAGGGAAAAACAAACCTTATCATTGGTCAGAGTGGCTCTGGAAAAACAGTTTTTCTAAAGTGTTTGTTAGGCCTTATTGAGTACACCCATGGAAGTATCTCCTACGATCAAGAAAAGTTTGATGGCCTTACAGATGCTAAAAAAAGAATCCTTCGCTCCAAGATTGGAATGGTGTTCCAAGGAAGTGCCTTGTTTGACTCAATGACCATTTTAGAAAATGTTATGTTTCCTTTGAGTATGTTTACCAATCAAAGCGAAAGTGAAATGCAGGATCGCGCCGATATAGTACTGAAACGGGTTAACTTATTGGATGTTCATTCTAAAATGCCAAGTGAAGCATCCGGTGGGATGCAAAAAAGAGTCGCAATTGCTAGGGCGATTGTCAACAATCCCAAATATCTTTTTTGTGATGAGCCAAATTCGGGATTGGATCCAAAAACAGCCATCGTTATAGACAACTTAATTCATGAAATTACAAAGGAATACGGCATCGTAACGGTCATAAATTCACACGATATGAATTCTGTGATGGAAATTGGGGAAAAAATTATTTTTTTGAAGGATGGTGAAAAAGCCTGGGAAGGCAGCAAAGAGACCATTTTTAGAACAGATAATGAAGCTGTTTCAAGCTTTGTTTACTCCTCTAATCTATTTAAAAAAGTGCGGGAAATGTACCTCAAAGGATAGGGCTTAATCCGTTACAATCTCAATATTTTTAAGACCACTGTCATCAATAAGCCAAGCTTTTAATGCCTCAGTTTTTTGAGTTCTTAGACTGTCTAATATTGTGGGATCCCATTTAACCCTGGCAATATAAATAGTGTCCGCAACTCTGAAATCGGAAGATTGTAAAAACTTAGAATAACCAAAAGATTGTATTTCAGGAAATTGAATTTTCACATCCTTGGCAACATTTAGAAAATTTGTGTTAAACTTAGAGTTTTGTGTAGCCTCAAGTACTAAATTTAGACTATCAATTGTATAATTTAAAG
>NZZM01000030.1 GCA_002698705.1 Formosa sp.
TCGAATTTGATGTCTCACTTCTTTTATGTTAGTTTGAAGATCACTCACATATTTTGCCAAGGCTAGAGCAGTAGCAAATTTTGCAAATTCACTGGGTTGTAAGGTAACCCCTCCAATATGATACCAGGAAAGTGCCCCATTCACATTTTTTCCGAACAGAAAAAGACCGATGAGCGTTGACATCGAAAATAGGAAGATAATACTGGCAAATCTTTCGTAGAATTTTGCGTCCACAGCCAAAATAAAAACTATTGAAATAAAAGCAGCACCAATAAAAATCAATTGTTTGCCATAGGGTTTGGAAACATCAAAGTAAGATGTAAACTCAGCCCCAGTTGCTGCCGATACAATGTTAAAATACCCAAATACAACCAATCCCACATATATGAAAACCAGCAGCCAATCCAATTGAAAATTATTTGCTCTATTGAGGTTCATTATTGATTAATTTTAAAAGGTTTTCCGCTGTAAGGTTTAAGGTATTCACTTTCTAAGCTTTTGCTGAGCACAAGTTGCTCAGTCTTTTTTAGTGTNACTTCACCTTTGAGGTATTTTTCTATCATTAAACTTGCAATACGTCCTGCCCAGCGCGCGCCATAATACCCATTTTCAACGAGAACTGAAATCGCTATTTTTGGATTCTCCTTAGGTGCAAATGCAATAAAAATGGAATGGTCAGTAAGTTGTGTTTTAATCCCATCAATTTTTGTAAAATTTTCAGCAGTCCCAGTTTTTCCGCAAATCTCAATTCCTGGAACCTTTAGAAAATTGGCCGTTCCTGTTTTATAAACGCTGTGCATTCCTTCAATAATAGGATCATAATATGCAGTATCAATTGAGGTTTCTTTTTTAATTTTAAAATTAGCATCAATGACTTCTCCTTCAATGGACTTTATAATGTGAGGCGTATAATAAAAGCCTCTGTTGGCAATTGCCGCAGTCATNTTTGCAAGTTGAATAGGCGTGACTAAAATTTCGCCTTGTCCAATGGCATTGGATAGAATGGTCGTGGATCCCCATCTAAAGTCTGGATACCATTTGTCATAATAACTTCCGTCTGGTACATTTCCTTTTTTCCCAACTGACAAATCATTACCAAGAAAATTTCCTAGTCCAAAACTTTGAATGTGAGCGCTCCAAACATCCATAGCTTTTGTAGCGTTTTCATACTTTCCGATAGTTTTTCTAAATGCCATTGCAAAATAGGAATTGCAAGAATTACTTATTCCTGTGTTTAAATTACGGTACCCCCCTCCACAATGACATTTCATGACGCGGCGTCTTTTTCCATAGGTGTATTTTCCATCACAATAAATGAGTTCCTTTTCAGAGATTACTTCTTCTTGTAATGCAGTCAATGCGACCAATGTTTTAAAGGGTGACCCAGGTGCGTGCATACGAATCAATGCTTTGTCAAATAGCGGTCTGTGAATCGAATCTTGGTAAAGCTTCATATAGTTTTTGGAGCGCTCTCTGCCCACTAATAATCCTGGATTATAGGAAGGCGCAGACACCAAACTTAATAATTCTCCAGTGCTGGGTTCGATGGCGACTATACCCCCCATTTTATTTTGCATCAAACGTTCTCCATAGGCTTGAAGCTCCGCATCAATGGTTATTTTTATATCTCTTCCTGGAATGGAAAGCGTATCGAATTGCCCTGCTTTATAAGGTCCAATATCTCTGTTATAAATGTCTTTTTGAATGTAATTAACGCCTTTAACACCACGGAGTTGTTTTTCATAAGATTTTTCAATTCCCAGTTTACCGATGAGGTCTCCAAATTTATAATAATCGTCTTTGAAGAGGTTGTCTGGATTGACTTCTGCGATATATCCTAAAACATTGGCTCCAATTTCCGTTTGGTAATCTCTGGCCGCCCTTTTTCGGATNTAAAAACCCTTAAATTTTCGCATTTGTTCAGATAAGAAAGCATAATCTTCTTTGGACAGGTGAGAAAGAAATAAAGANGGAAGCCGAGGCGAGTAGCGCTTGGCTCGGTTGAAAGATTTTAAAAATTCTGTTTTGTCTATCCTCAATAAATCGCAAAATATAAGCGTATCCAAAGGCTCTACTTCTCTTGGCACCACCATCACATCGTAAGTTGGTTGGTTGGCGACTAAAAGCTTACCTTCACGGTCATAAATATAACCGCGCTTTGGATATTGATATATTTTCCGAATGGCATTGTCATTTTCTAGAGTGTTAGCACNCGAGTCCAATACTTGAAGAAAAAATAACCGCCCGATTAAGCAAATTCCAGTGCTTATTACCAGTATTAAAAGGAGGTACTTTCTCATGACTTTTTAGAGCTAAATAAAGCGTTTAAAAGCCATACAAAAAGCAGTGTAAAGCCTCCATTGATTAATGTGTTGTAAATGATAATTTTAAATTTACTGCTGTCAAAATAAACAAGTGTAAATAAAATAAAGTGATGTATAATAATTAGCAATGTGAAATAAGTCAATCTTGGCAATGCTTCTGCAGCATTCAATTTAATAGCTTGGTACTCATAAACAGCACCAAAAGAAAACTTTAAAAACGCTGGTCTCATGTAAGCCATACTTACGGCCGCTGTAGCGTGTGCGCCTCCACTGTCTAAAAATAAGTCTAAAATAAACCCAAGTGTAAAGGCAAGAAAAATAAAACCCATTCTGTTGCCGCCAATAGGGTACAATAGCACAAAAAGTACGTACACATAAGGGTTTAAACTCCCTAGGAAATTTAGTTGATTGCACACCAGAACTTGAAGCAGTAGCAATGCCATAAAACGAGTGATATTTATAAACAAGGCACTATTCATCCTTTACTTTAAGTGTTTTTAGTTGTTCCAAATCTAGATTTTCAATGATGTGTACATGCCTTAAATTGGTCATATCATTAAATAAAACTACATTGATGATGTAAAGGTCTTTTGTTTCATTTAATTGAAAGGATTCGATACGTCCAATTGGTATATTTTCTGGAAAAACAGAAGAGTATCCACTTGTTACAACTGTATCACCTTTTACTAATTTTACCAAATCTTGAATGTCATGCAATTGCACTGACCTATGGTTTTTNCCATTCCATTCTAATGTACCAAAATGGTTACTCTTTTTAAGTTTTGCATTGATTTTACTTTTGATATTTAGAATAGAAATTACTCTGGCATATTTTGAGGAAGTTTTATCAATAATTCCCACCAAGCCCTTTGAAGTAATGACTCCCATATCTTCTTTAATAAGATCTCTTTCCCCTTTATTTAAGGTTAAATAATTTTTAGGAAACGCATAAGTATTTTTGATAACTGAAGCGGGGGTGAGTTTATAGTTTTTAACTTCATTTGAAACTGCTATAGATTCTATTGGGTGGTTAAGATTCAATTCTTTTAGCCGATTATTTTCTTGTAATAAGATCGTATTTTCTTCTTTCAAATTAAAGTAGTTTCCAATTTTTGAGAAAAATGCATGAATGGACCCACTAATGAGTGTTGAAGAATTTACAAACTTACTTCTGTGGTAATCATGCGAAGTGATGGTAAGGCCTAAAGCGAAACTAAATAGNATTAAAAACAGAAGGAAAGTTCTATTTTTAAAGAAAAAATTAAGGAGTTGCTGCATCGCCTAAATTTTATTTTATTAAGACGCTCTTATATTTGGTAATGTTTTTTAAAACAATTCCTGTACCTCTAACTACAGCTCTTAGCGGATCTTCGGCGATATATACTGGAAGATCTGTTTTTTGTGAAAGGCGTTTGTCCAAGCCTCTTAGCATTGATCCACCACCAGCAAGATAAATGCCTGTATTGTATATATCGGCAGCGAGTTCAGGAGGGGTTTGTGATAAAGTTTCCATTACAGAATCTTCAATCCTTAGAATAGACTTATCAAGGGCCTTAGAAATTTCACGGTGTGATATTTGAACTTGTTTTGGTTTTCCGGTAAGTAAATCACGGCCTTGAACATCCATTTCATCTGGCGGCAGCTCTAAATCGTCGGTCGCGGCACCAATTTGAATTTTAATTTTTTCAGCGGTGCGATCTCCAACATACAAGTTGTGTTGCGTTCGCATATAGTAAATGATGTCGTTTGTAAAAACATCTCCAGCAACCTTAACGGATTTATCACATACAATACCTCCAAGCGCAATAACAGCAATTTCGGTAGTTCCTCCACCAATATCAACAATCATATTACCTTTGGGCTGCATGATATCAACACCAATTCCAATGGCTGCTGCCATGGGCTCGTGGATTAGATAGACTTCTTTTCCATTAACGCGTTCCGCGGATTCTTTAACCGCTCGCATTTCTACTTCTGTTATTCCTGAGGGAATACAAATGACCATTCTAAGTGAGGGTGCAAAAAGCTTTTTTCTGAGCGCAGGAATATTTTTGATAAACATGCTTATCATTTGCTCAGAGGCATCAAAGTCGGCAATGACACCATCTTTTAAAGGACGAATCGTTTTGATGTTTTCATGAGTTTTTCCTTGCATCAAATTAGCTTCTTTACCAACAGCAATAATTTTTCCAGAGACACGATCTCTGGCGACAATTGAGGGGCTGTCTACCACGACCTTGTCATTGTGAATAATGAGTGTATTTGCAGTACCTAAATCGATGGCTATTTCTTCAGTTAAGAAGTCAAAAAACCCCATATAATTTAAAATTTATTAAAATTTGAAAAAAAAGTGATTAATGTAAATGTACTAAAAATAACGTTTAATTAATCCACAAAATCACCATTTTTTTAATGTTTAAAATGACGGGTCTTAGTGAATACCATAGCAACCTTATTTTCATTACAATAATTAATGCTAAGCTCGTCTTTAATGGATCCACCAGGCTGAATTACTGCTTTAATTCCCGCTTTTTCTGCTATTTCGACGCAATCCGGAAATGGAAAGAAGGCATCACTAGCCATAACGCTTCCTTTTAATTTAAAGCCAAAAGATTTTGCTTTATGAATGGCTTGATTCAGTGCATCTACACGACTGGTTTGACCTGTTCCACTAGCACACAATTGTTTACCTTTGGCTAATACAATCGTGTTGGATTTTGTATGCTTACAAAGTTTAGAAGCAAAGATTAAATCTTCAACTTCATCTACTGTAGGTCCTAATTTGGTTACCGTTTCTAAAATTTCGACTGAGTCTGTAATTCCGTCCTTGTCCTGAACTAAATAACCATTTAGACAGCTCCGTAACGAAGTCGCTGGCAATTCGGTTAATTTTTGAACCATTAAGATTCTATTTTTTTTCCCTTTGAGAACCGACAGTGCCTCTGGGCTAAAACTAGGGGCAATCACGACTTCACAAAATAACTTGTGAATTTCTTTTGCAGTNGCTATATCAATTTCAGAATTTGAAATAAGAACACCNCCAAANGCNGANACAGGATCNCCAGCCAAGGCATCTANATAGGCTTGGTGTAAATTACTGCGCTGGGCTACCCCACAAGCATTGTTATGTTTTAAAACTGCAAAGGTTGGTTCCTCTCCAGTAAATTCGTTCATCAAATTTACAGCCGCATCAACATCCAATAAATTGTTATAACTAAGAGCTTTTCCGTGAAGCTTTTCAAACATGGATTCAAAATCACCATAGAAATATCCTTTTTGATGGGGGTTTTCGCCATAGCGTAAAACCTTACCGTTAGTCTCACTTAATTTAAGAGTTTTGGAAGCACTGTCTCTTTTGAAATAATTGAAAATAGCACTGTCATAATGAGAAGATACATTAAAAGATTTTGCAGCAAACCGCTGTCGGTCTTCATAAGTTATAACCCCATTGTTTTCAGAGAGTAGTTCTAGGAATTCACTGTAGTCGTTTACTGAAGATATACACATGACATCTTTAAAGTTTTTAGCGGCTGCTCTAATTAAAGAAATACCTCCAATATCAATTTTCTCAATAATATCCTGATGGCTTGCGCCAGAAGCGACTGTTTTTTCAAAAGGGTATAAATCTACAATCACCAAATCAATTTGAGGGATGTTAAAACTATCCATTTCTCCAACATCAGAATCATTGTCTTGACGGTTTAGAATGCCCCCAAACACTTTTGGATGTAAGGTCTTGACACGTCCGCCTAAAATTGAGGGGTAATTTGTGACTGTTTCAACTGCAACGACTTCAATACCTAAATCATTTATGAATTTTTGGGTACCTCCAGTGGAGTAAATAGTAACGCCTTGGTCATTTAATTTTTTGACGATGGGCTCCAACCCATTTTTGCTAAATACAGATATTAAGGCCGACGAAATTGTTTTGGATTGATTCATTATATTTATGAAATTAATAACTTCAAAAATAGAGAAATAAACCCCAAATGAAATCTTGATCAGCGATAATTACTGCAAAATTTTTAAACAATAATTAAAGTTATTAACATCTAAAGAATGTAGGCTACTTTTGTACAGACAAATTCCAGAAAAACTTCATCCGCTTTTGTAAAGGGATTTAAGGTATTGGAATCTATATCAATTTGTCCAATATTTTTACCATTGACAAAAATGGGAATTACGATTTCAGATTTTACAGTAAGACTGCAGGCGATATAATTATCTTGGGCTTTTACATCTGGAGCTACAAAATTCTGATTGCTAAGAGCCACCTGACCACAGATACCTTTTCCGAAAGGAATTGTATTATGCTCGGTAGGGTTTCCGGCATATGGCCCTAAAACAAGCTCATTTTTTTGTCCATTTCTAAAATAAAATCCTACCCAATCATAATGAAGCACATTGGATTTTAGGAGCTCACAGATAAGTGTGAGCTTTTGATCTTTTAGCTTAGCACTTTTTATAATTGCTGTGACTTCTGTTTTCAATTTTTGGAACATCATGAAATTATTTTTTGTAAAAATATTGATTGAAATCATATTAAGTTACAAACTAAGCCTCAAATAGCTGAATTTTAATTCAATTCGGGTCATATCTTTAAAAATTTAACCGCCAAATCTCAATTTTAACTTTTGATTTAATCTTGTAACCATTTTAGTTCCTAAATTTACACAAGTCATAATGCATTAAGACACTAAAGTTATAATTTTGAGAAAAGTTTTTATTTTATTTTTTTTCGTTCCGGCTTTGATCTTTTCCCAAGAGGAAATCAAAGGTAAGATTATGGAAATGACTTCAAATGGAAACGAGCTTCCGCTCATGGGTGCTAACGTTCTTTGGGAAGGTACTTCAGTTGGAAGTGTTTCCGATAAAAATGGAAACTTTAGACTGTCCTATGATAAATCTTACAAAACATTGGTTGTAAGTTATGTTGGGTTTTCGGCTCAAAAAATTGATGTTATAAACATTAAAAAATTTTTAAAAATTATTTTACAACCCACAGATGTTTTGGATGATATAGTTATTAAAGGACGTAAAAAAACTTCAGCTACTTCTTATATTACTTCACAAAATATAAGCACTATTAGCAGTAAAGAACTTTTGAAAGCGGCTTGCTGCAATCTTTCTGAAAGTTTTGAAACAAATCCCTCTATTGATGTGAATTTTTCAGATGCGGTTTCTGGAACAAAGCAAATTAAAATGTTGGGTCTTAATAGCCCCTATGTTCTCATAACCAACGAAAATATTCCAGCGGTACGCGGTGCTGCTCAAGTTTATGGGATGAGTTTTATCCCTGGAAGTTGGGTCGAAAGTATACAAGTTACCAAGGGCGCTGGTAGTGTTATCAACGGTTTTGAAAGCATTACAGGGCAGATCAATGCAGAGCTCGTAAAGCCATTGACAGATCCCAAATTATTTGTGAATCTTTACGGATCAATCAATGGGCGATTGGAACTCAATACACACTTAAATACTAGACTTGATTCTAATTGGAGTACCGGTTTTTATATTCACGCTGATAACCGCAACCAGACTTTTGATAAAAACAAAGATTCTTTCTTGGATATGCCTTTGGGACAGCAAATTAATGTAATGAACAAATGGCAATATACAAATATTAAAAAAGGACTTATAAGTTTTATAAATTTTCGATTTTTAGACGATCAAAAACAAACAGGGCAAATAGATTATAACCCCTCAATTCATGAATTTGGAAGCACCGTCTGGGGTAGCGAAGTAGATACCAAACGCTTTGATTTTTCAGCCAAGTTTGGTTATGTCAATCCCGAAGTTACTTACCAGAGTCTGGGATTTCAGTTGGCTTATAGTCATCATGATCAAGCGGCATATTTTGGCAATCGAATTTATGATATTAACCATAAAAGTGTCTATACAAATTTGGTATACAACTCTATTATTAGTAATACCCGTAATAAAATTAAAACAGGCATTACTTTTTCACACGATGCTTACCAAGAGCAAGTTGAAAACAACAACTTTGGCAGAACTGAAAATTCAATAGGTGGTTTCTTTGAATACGCATTTGATAATTTGGAGAATCTCAATCTAACTGCAGGAATGCGCCTGGACCACCACAACTTACTAGGAACATTTTTAACGCCGCGTTTGCATGTTCGTTATACACCTTGGGGGAAATCTGCTTTGCGTTTTTCAATAGGACGAGGGAAGAGATCGGCCAATATTTTTGCTGAAAATCAACGGATTTTTGCTTCAAACAGAGTTGTTAATATACAAAACAGTAATGGTGTTATTTATGGGTTAGATCCTGAAATTGCATGGAATTATGGATTTTCAATGATTCAGGGCTTTACACTTTTTGAAAGAAAAGCCGATTTGATCTTCGATTTTTACAGAACTGATTTTCAAAATCAGGTAGTGGTTGATTATGAAACACCCACAGAAATAAATTTTTACAATCTCAATGGTGAGAGTTTTGCTAGTAGCCTTCAAATCGAATTTAATTATACTCCCTTGGAGCGATTAGATTTTAAATCTGCTTATAAATATTACGATGTAAGAACAGAATATAACATCGGTGAATTACAAAAACCACTCATACCCAAACAACGTTTTTTTACCAATATTTCCTATGAAACAGTATCAAATAAAAAAGGGGGGCTATGGAAATTTGATAGTACTTATAATTGGACAGGCCAGCAGCGATTTTCATCGACACTGCTAAACCCTATAGCTTTTCAATTGCCTGCGTATTCTCCTACATTTTCAACATTAAATGCGCAAATAACAAAAGTATTTTCAAATCAATTTGAGATCTATGTTGGAGGTGAAAATATAACAAATGCAAGACAAATCAATCCTATTTTAGGATCGGAGAATCCCTTTGGTTCAAATTTTGATAGTACATTTGTATATGGTCCAATTTTTGGAAGTATGTATTACGCTGGATTGCGATTTAAATTGAATTAACGATGAAATAATATAATATGAGACGTATAAAAATTATTCTATTGATGCTAGTTGTATCGTCAATTGGATTTTCTCAAAATAATACTAAAATAACCATTGAAGTTGATGGTGTATGTAACATGTGTAAAAAACGAATTGAGAAAGCCTGTTTAAAAACAAAAGGAGTTAAATCCGCTTTTTGGAATGTAAAAACACACGAATTGAATCTTATTTACAATTCTAGAAAAGTCGATTTAGAGGTTATAGAAACAAATATAACAGCGTCTGGGCATGACACAAAAAAATTGAAGGCACCTGAAGAAGCTTATGAAAAATTGTACGCTTGTTGTAAGTACCGAGATCCAGAAGTTGTGGAAGGTCACAAATAATTTATATAAATAAAAAGCGCCTAAAAAATTAAGCGCTTTTTTATTAAATTTATAATCTAAGTTTTACATCATTCCAGGCATTCCTCCACCACCCATTGGTGGCATAGCTGGGGTATCTTCTTTGATATCTATTAAAGCACATTCTGTTGTAAGAATCATTCCGGCAACTGATGCTGCATTTTCTAAAGCTACACGAGTAACTTTTTTAGGGTCAATGATGCCAGCTTTTAACATATCTACATATGTATCTTCTTTAGCGTCGTATCCGAAATCTCCTTTACCTTCTGTAACCTTATTTATAACAACACTTCCTTCACCACCGGCGTTGTCAACTATAGTGCGTAGTGGAGCTTCAATCGCTCTTGAAACTATTTGAATTCCAGTTAGTTCGTCAAGACTGACGTCGCTGATTTTTTCGAGCTTTTTTTGAGCGCGCACTAAGGCAACACCTCCACCTGCAACAATTCCTTCTTCAACAGCTGCACGCGTGGCATGAAGTGCATCATCAACTCTATCTTTTTTCTCTTTCATTTCTACTTCACTTGCTGCTCCAACGTAAAGAACTGCTACACCACCAGCCAATTTGGCTAAGCGCTCTTGAAGTTTTTCCCTGTCGTAATCACTAGTGGTACTTTCAATCTGGTTTTTGATTTGATTGACACGGGTTTTAATATCAGAGGCTTTTCCAGAACCATTGACTATAGTAGTGTTGTCTTTGTCAATAGTGACTGTTTCAGCTGTTCCTAACATCTCTAAGTCAACATTTTCAAGTGAAAATCCTCGCTCTTCTGAAATTACTGTACTACCAGTTAAGATAGCTATATCTTCCAACATTGCTTTACGTCTATCTCCAAATCCTGGTGCTTTAACAGCTGCGATTTTGAGCCCTCCTCTTAACTTATTAACTACTAAGGTCGCTAGAGCTTGTCCTTCAACATCTTCAGCAATAATAAGTAATGGACGACCAGATTGAGCAACTGGTTCTAGGATAGGTAGAATTTCCTGTAAATTTGAAATTTTCTTGTCAAATAATAAAATATAAGGATTTTCTAAATCAGCAATCATTTTATCGGAGTCTGTCACAAAATAAGGACTAAGATACCCTCTGTCGAATTGCATACCCTCAACAACATCTACATAAGTATCCATTCCTTTTGCTTCTTCAACAGTGATTACACCTTCTTTTCCGACTTTTCCAAAAGCTTCGGAAATTAGCTCCCCGATGTTTTGGTCATTATTTGCAGAAACAGAAGCAATTTGCATAATTTTTTCTGATGAGTTACCCACTTTTTTTGCTTGTTTTTCTAAATCAGCAACAATTGCTTTTACTGCTTTATCAATACCACGTTTAAGATCCATTGGGTTTGCTCCCGCAGCAACATTTTTCAAACCTTCTTTAACAATAGCTTGGGCCAAAACAGTGGCTGTTGTAGTACCATCTCCCGCTAAATCATTTGTTTTAGAAGCAACTTCTTTTACCATTTGGGCCCCCATATTTTCAAGAGCATCTTCAAGCTCTACTTCTTTTGCAACTGAGACACCGTCTTTTGTAACTTGAGGTGCTCCGAAACTTTTACTAATTATTACGTTTCGACCTTTTGGTCCAAGTGTAACTTTTACCGCATTAGCTAATGCATCAACACCACGCTTTAATCCATCACGTGCTTCTATGTCAAATTGAATATCTTTTGCCATTTTATTTGTTTTAAATTTTTATACAATTGCAAGAATATCACTTTCTCGCATAATTAAATAATCTTGACCTTGAAGCTTAAGCTCGCTACCGGCGTATTTTCCGTATAAAACTGTATCACCTGATTTCACGGTCATTTTTTCATCTTTTGTTCCACTGCCAACTGCAACAACTTTTCCTTTCTGTGGCTTCTCTTTAGCATTATCAGGAATGATAATTCCAGAAGAAGTCGTTGTTTCCGCAGGTAGGGGTTCAACAAGAACTCTATCTGCTAAGGGTTTAATATTTAAAGCCATATAATTTATTTTTTATTATGTTTAGAAATAATTGAACGAAAATTATGCCATTTAATAATAACTGACAAACTTTCAGTTGGATAAATACTTGATTTACAATTTAGAGATTATTATATGTTAATCTGAAGAGTTATTTGAATCGTTTTCAAGTGGAATTTCTTGAGCTTGTAACTCTTGAGATGTAGTTGTAGTACTAGTATTGTCTAATGCTTTAGATTCCTGAGTCTCATTAGAATTGTCTATTGCAGAATATGATAATGCTATTAATATTAAAAGGAATATAGCCAATCCCCAGGTACTTTTATCTAAAAAGTCGGTTGTTTTCTTAACACCTCCTAATTGTTGTGCTCCGCCGCCACCAAAAGAAGACGAAAGACCACCACCTTTTGGGTTTTGCACCATAATTACTACTACTAACAAAAAGGCTACAATAACGATTAGAACTAATAAAATTGAAAAAGTACTCATGTGTTTTTATTTTTTTCCTGTAATTTTTTTATTGCTTTAATTTGGTCTGCAAATAAACTACTTTTTTCTGGATATTTCAAACTTAAAATCTTGTAGGATTGTATTGATTTTGAGTAATTTTTTTGTTCGAGATAAATTCTTGCTAATGTTTCTGTCATTAAATTGTCGGGATCAGAAAAAGATTTTTCGGCTAAATTTTCTTGATAACTTGTTTTTATAATGGCTTTAAATTTTGGCTTTTTGTAAATAAAATCGTCAATAATGTCATTGTTTAGATTTTGTTCACTGTCAAAATTTCTATTAATTGGTGAAATCTTAGTTAAGTTCAGCCATTGCGAAAATGAGTGGGTTTCTCCTTTTTCAAACTTTAATGGTTCTCCTATGCTTAATAATTTTTCTTCTAATTGCTGATTTTTAAATTCAGACTCAGAAATTTCTATTGAAGGATGAATTGAGAAATTTTCGTATTCTGTTACAGAAATTGATTTTAAGCCCTCATGATTTTCCTTAATTTTATTTGAAATTTCATTTTGTTTAAAAGTTTTAGATGTAATGAAATCAAATAATATTGCTCTATCTGTTGTGTAGGCTGCAGTTATTTTCAAAAACTTATTATACTTAAAACTTTCTGTGTTTTTTAAAATCTTCAGGAAAATTATTTTCCCAGCTTGGAAATAGGGGAATTCTTTTACAATTGATGAAATTTCTTCGAACTGATCTTGATCAATTTTCGATGGATTTACTAATATGGTTGAAAAGTCTTTTCTGTTCATTTTACCAGTTAGCTAAGGACGTATTTATTATATCTTGAGTAATTCGATCATAAATTTCTTTTATGGCAGTAGTTTTTTGAGATCCAATTAGTTGGGCGTTTCCCGCATAATCATAAAAAAAAGAAAATCTTTTTTCAAAGTCTGACTCCTCATCATTTTTATTGATAAACCTAACGTTAATACTTATTGTCAATCTGTTCTGATCTGCTGTATTGTTGGATGTTGCTGTAGTAGGTGAAATACGATACTCAACAATTTCCCCCTCGTATAAAATATCTCCATTGGATTTAACTAATGATAAATTGGTTTGATTTAAAATTAGGTCTTGAAGAGCAATTGTAAAGTCCCTTTCAATTCCAGGCTCAATAAGGTCAGAATTATTTTGAAAATAGTTTACTTGAAATGTTTTTGTATTCTCACTTATTGATATGCCTGTGAATGAATAAGCTCCACAATCTATCAAAATAATAGGTAAAATTATAAAGACTATTTTTTTATAAAATTTATAGGTCATACTGTTTGATTTTTCTATAGAGAGTTCTTTCAGAAATCCCAAGTTCATCCGCAGCTAGTTTACGTTTACCACTGTGTCTGTCAAGAGATTTTTTTATTAATTCAAGTTCCTTATCATGCAACGACAAAGTTTCTTGTTCTTGCTCTTCAATATCTTCAATAAAATCATATTTTTCTTCATGCTTTATAATCTCCACGATTTCAGTTTTAGTGTTAGACTCAGAAAGAGCTAAAATTTCATTATCATTTTTAGATTCATTTGAGTCTCGATTATTGTAAATTTTCTCAATTAAATGTTCATTTTTTTTCTGTACATCTATATGTTTATCATTTTCCATTAGCTCTAAAGTCAACTTTTTTAAATCGTTCAAATCATTTTTCATATCAAAGAGTACTTTATATAAAATTTCTCTTTCAGTGCCAAAATCATTTTTAGAAGATTCTTTTTTTAATAAAGCAGGAAATTGTTTACCCATATCAGGAAGATAATTTTTTAGGTTTATCCCGTCTATATCTCTAGAGGATTCAAGGACTGATATTTGCTCTACGACATTTCTTAGTTGTCTAATATTTCCAGTCCAACGGTAATTTTGAAGTAATTTAATTGCATCATCATTAAGTCTAATTGTAGGCATTTTATATTTCAAAGCGAAGTCACTAGAAAATTTTCTGAAAAGTAAATGAATATCATGTTTTCTTTCGCGTAGAGCAGGAATTGAAATTTCGATAGTACTCAATCGGTAATATAAATCTTCTCTAAACTTTTCTTTTTTTATTGCTTCAAACATTTGAATATTCGTTGCAGCAACAATTCTCACATCCGTTTTTTGGACTTTACTTGACCCTACTTTAATATACTCCCCATTTTCTAAAACCCGCAACAATCGTACTTGCGTAGTAATTGGAAGTTCTCCTACTTCGTCTAAAAAAATTGTTCCTCCATTAGCGACTTCAAAATATCCTAAGCGCGTTTGTGTTGCACCTGTAAAAGCACCTTTTTCATGTCCGAAAAGTTCACTATCAATAGTGCCCTCAGGAATAGCACCACAGTTTACTGCAATATATTTTCCGTGCTTTCTATGAGAAAGTTGATGAATTATTTTAGGAATTACTTCTTTACCAACTCCACTTTCACCAGTAACTAATACAGAAATATCCGTAGCAGCTACCCTTATAGATTTTTCTATTGTACGATTTAGAACCTTATCATTACCAATGATCCCGAAACGTTGTTTAATTGATTGAACAGTTTCCATAATTTAATTATTTTTTGAGTAGCCAATTGCTTTTCCTTTTAGGGTAGCACTGGTACATTTTCTAATTTTTACACTAACAAAATCTCCAATATTATAATTTTCTTTTGGAAATACAACTGTCGTATTTTGGGGGTTGCGTCCAGACCACTCTTTGTCAGATTTTTTGGACTCCTTTTCAATTAGAACTTCAGTTGTTTTACCAATGAATTCTTTTGTCCTTTCCAAGCTGTGTTGTTGCTGTAAATCAACAACTTCTTGTAATCGACGTTTTTTTATTTTATCATTTACATCGTCTTTTAGTTTCCTTGCAGCTAAAGTTCCTGGGCGTTCAGAATATTTGAACATATAGCCAAAACTATATTTAACGCTTTGCATCAGACTAATTGTCTCTTTATGATCTTGTTCGGTTTCAGTAGGGAATCCACAAATTAAATCATGTGAAATCGCACAGTCTGGAATATATTTTTTGACATTAGATATTAGTTTAAAATAATCTTCTCTTGAATGTTGACGATTCATAGCCTTTAAGATTCTATTGCTTCCACTTTGGACTGGTAAATGGATATAATTACAAATATTTTTATAACTGGCCATGGTCTTAATCACCTCTAGAGACATATCTTGAGGATTGGAAGTCGAAAAGCGAAATCGCATTTTTGGTTGTGCCCTTGCACACAAACTTAAAAGATTTGCAAAATTTATAGCTGTTGCTTTTTGAATGTCAGACGAATTCCTGAAATCTTTTTTTAAACCACCACCATACCACAAATAACTATCTACATTTTGACCTAATAAAGTAACTTCTTTAAAGCCCTTAATCGATAAATCCTTAATTTCTTTAATAATACTTTGTGGGTCACGACTTCTTTCTCGACCTCTGGTGAAGGGAACCACACAAAAAGTACACATGTTATCACAGCCCCGAGTAATTGATACAAAAGCCGTAACTCCATTGGAGTTTAACCTCACAGGTGCTATGTCTCCATAGGTCTCTTCTTTGGAGAGAACTACATTTACGGCATTGTGGCCATCCTCAACTTCTAATAAAAGATTCGGAAGATCTTTGTAAGCATCAGGGCCAACTACTAAGTCTACAATTTTCTCCTCTTCTAAAAATTTACTTTTTAGCCGCTCAGCCATGCAACCCAGAACTCCAACTTTCATTTTTGGATTTTGCCGTTTTACAGCGTTGTATTTTTCAAGACGTTTTCTGACAGTTTGCTCAGCTTTATCTCTTATTGAACAGGTATTTACAAGAACTAAATCCGCTTCTTCAAGCTTAGACGTAGTGTTAAAGCCTTCTTTGCTTAATATAGAAGCTACAATTTCGCTATCACTGAAATTCATCTGGCAGCCATAACTCTCAATGAATAATTTTTTTTTGTTTCCTTGCTTTGATAGCAATTTTAGTGTAGTACCTTGTTTAGATTCAATTATTGCTTTACTCATAAATGTATTATTCTTTAACAAAAGGATTGACAAATATACTATTTTTTCTATTTTATGACACATTGTCATGCGTAAAATTATTTAAAACTATGATTACAACTTCTTATCAGTTAATAGTAACAAATAATTTTTTACATATTCAGAAATAAACTGCTAAAACATACATCATTATTGGTGTAGTTTTAATTTTTTGAATAAATAACTTCATATTTTATATCATTTAATAATCAAAATACAGTTTAATCAAATTAACTTTATGTTTGGTTAACTACTTGGTTATCAGGTATTTGTTAATATTTTTTCGCAATATTATGATAAAAAAAATTAAGGCTCATTTTCAATTTTGGGAAAAATTTAAAAACTACAATCGAAAAAATCAGCTACATTTGTTCCCTTAATACATTAAAAATGGCCAAAAATCTTGTTATAGTGGAATCGCCTGCTAAGGCAAAAACAATCGAAAAATTTTTAGGTAAAGAATTTAAAGTTGCATCTAGTTTTGGGCATATTGCTGACCTTCCTTCAAAAGAACTGGGAGTTAATGTAGAGGGTGACTTTTCTCCAAAATATGAAGTTACAAAAGACAAGAAACCTGTTGTTAAATTGCTTAAGGACTTGGCTAAAAAAGCAGAAATAGTTTGGTTAGCAAGTGATGAAGATCGAGAAGGGGAAGCTATTGCCTGGCATTTAGCTCAAACTTTAAAGCTTGATAAGTCAAAAACTAAACGTATTGTTTTTCATGAAATAACCAAATCAGCTATTGACAAGGCAGTACAAAATCCACGTAATATAGATTATGATTTGGTGGATGCCCAGCAAGCAAGACGTGTATTGGACAGGATAGTCGGATATGAGCTTTCACCAGTTTTGTGGCGAAAAGTTAAAGGTGGACTCTCAGCTGGTCGTGTCCAATCAGTCTCTGTAAGACTAATTGTTGAGAGAGAACGAGAGATTATAGCATTTGAACCCATTCCATCTTTCAAAGTAGAAGCTAAATTTATAAACTCAAAGGGGCAGTCTTTTAAAGCTAAATTACCTAAGTCTTTTCAAACAGAATTAGAAGCAAAATCTTTTTTAAATCAAAATATAAATGCTGCTTTCTTCATTTCAGCTTTAGATAAAAAGCCTGCAAAAAAATCTCCTGCTCCACCATTTACAACATCTACTTTGCAACAAGAAGCTGCAAGGAAATTATATTTTTCCGTAAGTAAGACAATGAATATTGCTCAACGTTTGTATGAAGCTGGTTTAATCACTTATATGCGTACTGACAGTGTAAATTTATCACAAGAAGCAAGAAACTCAGCTGCAAAAGAAATTAATTCATCATATGGACAAAATTACAGTACGCCTAGAAATTTTAAAGGTAAAAGTAAAGGCGCACAGGAAGCTCATGAGGCTATTAGACCAACTAATTTCTCAAGTCATTCAATTAATGCCGAACGAGATCAAGTTAGACTTTATGAGCTAATTTGGAGACGTGCCATTGCCTCTCAAATGAGTGAAGCAAAATTAGAACGTACCAATGTAAAAGTAGCTACACAACAGCATGATAAGATTTTTACTGCAACTGGCGAAGTCATTACTTTTGACGGATTTTTAAAAGTTTATTTGGAAGGTACTGATGAAGAAAATATAGATCAAGAAGGAATGTTACCAGCTATGGAGGTAAATGAACCCTTGACAAATAACACTATCATAGCAACTGAGCGTTTTTCAAGAGCACCTTATCGTTTTACAGAAGCGTCATTAGTAAAGAAGCTAGAGGAGTTAGGTATTGGACGGCCTTCAACTTATGCACCAACAATTTCAACAATTCAAAATAGAAAATATATTGAAAAGGGAGTTGTGGATGGTCAAGATAGGAGTTACTCAGTAATATCTTTAGAAAACAGTAAAATAAGTGAGAAAATTAATTCTGAAAAATATGGGTCCGATAAAGGTAAATTAGTCCCTACTGACATTGGAATGATTGTTACTGATTTCTTGGTTAATCACTTTAAAGATATATTAGATTATAACTTCACTGCAAAGGTTGAAGCTGATTTTGATGATATTGCTACTGGTAAAGCTGATTGGACTGATGTAATGAAACATTTTTATGGAAATTTTCATCCACAAGTCGAACATGTACGCCAAAATGCTAATCGTGAGTCTGGTGAACGTATTTTAGGCACAGATCCCTCAACCGGTCGTCAAATTAGCGTTCGTTTGGGTAAATTTGGCCCTATGGCTCAAATAGGTACAATTGATGATGAGGAAAAACAAGTTTTTGCCAGTGTACCACCCAATATGCAGCTTAGCTCGATTAATCTTGAGCAAGTTCTAGATTTGTTCAAACTTCCTAGAGACCTAGGTGTTTACAAAGGAGAAGATATTTTAGTTAATAATGGTCGTTTTGGTCCATATGTAAGACATGGAAGAAATTTTATTTCTCTACCAAAAGGTGCCGACCCTTTAAGAGTTGAGATGGATGAAGCTATCGAAATTATAGAAGCCAAAGCCAAAGCAGATGCACCTATATTTGAATACGACGGACTTCCAGTGCAAAAAGGTAAAGGTAGATTTGGTCCTTATATAAAGTGGAATGAAATGTTTATAAATGTCAACAAAAAATATGACTGGGATAATTTATCTTTTAAAGATATTGAAGCTTTAATCAAAGATAAAATCCAAAAAGAAATCGATAAAATAGTTCAAGACTGGAGTGAAGAAGGTATTCGTGTTGAAAAAGCTCGTTGGGGAAGACATAATATTATCAAGGGGAAAATTAAAATTGAACTTCCAAAAACAATTGATGCTCAAAAACTTACTTTAGATGAGGTCAAGTCAATAATTGAAAAAAACAGCTCTAAAAAAGCCTCAAAAAGCCGAAATAAAAAGAAATAGATAATGAACTACGATTTACTATCTCCAATTTCTGATAGACTTGTTGAAGATGTGAAATTATCTCATTTTCAAACATTTGGAAGAAATCTGAAGCTTCACACATCTGAAATTATTCCAAATTTAGATAAAATAGATATTGCTATTGTAGGTGTTTTAGATTATAGAAACTCTGAACATCATTTGGATAATGAGTCTAATATTAATGAAATCAGGAGGTCTCTTTATGCGCTTTTTCCTGGAAATTGGACTAGCAATATTGCTGACCTGGGAGATATAATAATTGGACAGCGAGTAGAGGATACATATTTTGCCGTTTCAGAAATTGTCAGCTACCTTTTAAAAAATAATATAATTCCTTTAATAATTGGAGGAAGTCAGGACATTACTTATGCCGCATACAGGGCTTATGATAATGTAAAGCCTATGGTAAATATCATAAACATCGATAAGAGTTTTGACTTAGGAGATTCATCAAAACCAATTTCAAATAATAATTATGTAGGGAAAATTGTTTTAGAAAAGCCCTATAATTTGTTTAATTACACTGTTATGGGTTTTCAAACCTATTTTAATTCTCAAGAAGAAATCGATCTAATGGAGAAATTATATTTTGAGTATTTCCGTTTAGGAGATTTAAATAATGACATTAAATTTGTAGAGCCATCAATGCGTGACGCAGATTTAGTAACTTTTGACTTGAGTTCTGTAAAATCGTCTGAAGTTAGTATTAAACAAAAATTCTCTCCAAATGGGTTTAACGGTCGTGAAATTTGTGCCATATCGAGGTATGCAGGGATAAGTAATAAAGTTTCCTCATTTGGTATTTATGAATATAAATCTTCCATTGTAGATGATGCTACTACAATGTTGATATCGCAAATGATTTGGTATTTTATTGAAGGATTTAATTGCAGAGTTAAAGACGATAATTTCGAAAATCCAGATGAATTTAATAAGTATATTGTTTTGGTTGAAGAGCAGGAATTGGTTTTTTACAAAAGTTTAAAGACAGGTCGTTGGTGGGTAGAAACTTTATTTTTATCGAAACCACACACTAAAAAAACTAAACACACGTTATTAGCTTGTATGAAATCTGATTACGATAATGCTGTTGGAGGAAATATACCTGAACGATGGTACAAAGCGTACAAAAAAAATTGAAATTTAGTTTTTGTTTTATTTAAGAATAATAAACTAAAAAAAGTTGTAATTTTAAAAATATATAAATAAGTTTACGGACTTTTATAAAAATTGGTTATTTGACCCCGAAATTTACATTATGAAGAAAATCATATTTTTAACATTAGCTTCAATAATTGTTTTCAGCTGTGGAAGCAAAGATAAAGGTGAGTTAACAGGTGTCAAAGGAAAAGCTTGGCATCCAGAGAAGCCTTATGGGATGAGTCTTATCCCTGGAGGAGCTTTTGTAATGGGAAAATCTGATGATGATATTGTTGATCTCCAAGATGCTCCAACCCGTACAGTGACTGTTCGTTCATTTTACATGGACGAAACTGAAATCACCAATAGTGAATACAGACAATTCGTAGAGTGGGTTAGAGATTCAATTCTTAGACAAAAACTCGCTGAAATGGCAGAACTTGAAGGTAAATCAGAAGAGGACGAAGGTATTGGCCAGTATGCTTACGCAGATTCTGGTGAAGAAGAGGATTTGACTCCGTATGAGCGCTACATGTTGGATACCTACGGAGATGATCAGCGAAAAATAAATAGAGATATCGATCTTGTTTTTGATACCGAAGATTATCCTGACGAACTCTATGCTGAAGTCATGGACGGTATGTATTTACCACCTGATGAATGGTATAATGGACAAAGGACTTGGGATGTTAGTCAGTTTGAATTTGAATATACTAATATGGATATTGAAAACGCTGCTGAAAACTCTGCGTCAATTAGTAGTGGTGAAGTAAAAAGAAGCGAATTTATTTCTAAATATGCCGTTAATGTTTATCCTGATACAACTGTTTGGATAAAAGATTTTAAGTATGCTTATAATGTGCCAATGCACAATGATTATTTTTGGCATGAGGCATACGGAAATTACCCAGTTGTAGGTATTACATGGGAACAAGCTGATGCTTTTTGTCAATGGAGGACTATTTATAAAAACACCTATCAAAAATCAAAAAAGAAACAAAATGTAAATGTTTTCAGACTGCCATCTGAGGCTGAATGGGAATATGCTGCTAGAGGAGGTATTGAAGGGGCTGCATTTCCATGGGGAGGTCCTTATGCAAAAAATGATAGAGGATGTTTTTTAGCAAATTTTAAACCACTTAGAGGTAATTATGCGGCAGATCAAGCTCTATATACAGTAGAAGCCGATGCATATGAACCCAATGATTATAATCTATACAATATGGCTGGAAATGTTTCTGAATGGGTAAATTCGTCCTATGATGCCGCATCATATGAATTCAGTGCTTCATTTAATCCAAATGTAAATAATCCTGATAATCCAATGAAAGTAATTCGTGGAGGTTCTTGGAAAGACGTACAATACTTCTTACAAGTAAGTACCCGCGATTACGAGGACGAATCAACTCCAAGGAGCTATATTGGTTTTAGGACTGTTCAGGATTATCTTGGGACTGATGCAACAGCAAATGCAGCTACTAACTAGAAATTATTAGAATTAAAAATTAATTAATATTATTAAAATTTATTATTATGGCAAAAGAAGGTAACATTACTCTCACAAATTTGGTCTATGGACTTGGTGCAGCAATTGTAATTATTGGAGCACTTTTTAAAATTCAACATTGGCCTTATGCTAGTATAATTCTTACAACAGGTATGATTGTTGAAGCAGGTGTATTTACTTACTCTGCATTTGAAAAGGTTGGTTCTGATTTAGATTGGTCTATTGTTTACCCAGAGCTTTCTGGTGGAAAATCCAAGGGCGGAAAAAAAGAATCTCCTGAAGGCTTATTGACAAAAAAATTAGATAATCTTTTAAAGGAAGCTAAAATTGATGGAGCTCTTGTAAAAAGTTTAGGAGAAAACATAAAGAATTTAAATGCAACTGCTTCTTCTATGGACGGTTCTGCTGGGGCAACCAACAGGTATAGTGAGCAAATGACTGAAGCAACTAAGGCAATGAAAGATATTAATGTTCTTTACAAAGCACAAATGGAAAGTGCAGCAAAACAAGCTGAGATTAATGCAGAATCTATCGAGAATGCTACTAAGTTAAAAGAGCAGATGGAATCCCTTGCTTCTAATTTATCTTCTTTAAATGGGGTTTATGGAGGTATGTTGTCAGCAATGAACAAAAAAAGCTAATTAATTTTTACTAATTAATTTTAATTTAAAAAAAAACTAAAAATTATGGCAGGAGGAAAATTATCTGCAAGGCAGAAAATGATTAATTTAATGTACTTAGTTTTCATAGCTATGATGGCTATGCAAATGTCAAAAGAAGTATTAACTGCTTTTGGAAATATGGAGATTAAATTTGCCGAATCTAATGCAATAACAACAGAGACCAATGAAGCTCTTTTAGCTAATCTTTTAGTCAAAGCTGAAGAAAAACCCTTAGAATTTGCTGTCGCAGCTAATAACGCTCAGCTAGTTAGTACATTTTCTGATGAATTCTACAGGTATATTGAGACTTTAAAAAATGATCTTTTAAAGGCTGGTGATTACAATGTCGACCCCGAAACAGGACAATTAGATTTCGAAAAAATGGAAAAGACAGATATTTTAGATGATTTATGGTTTTCTGGAGATCGATTGACTAAAGAAGGTGCTGTAGTAATGGGTAAAATAGATGAATACAAATCTAGTATTAGAGAAGTATTAGGAGCTGATGTGAAGTATAAAAAAGCTTTGGAAACTTTTGAAAATAGATTTAATACTGAACAAGTTTACAACAAAAGAGCCGAAACCAAACAAGATTGGTTGTATTATAATTACCAAGGCTTCCCTGCTGTTGCCTCTTACACAAAATTAACAGCTATGCAAAATGATGTTAAAGTCACTGAGGCAAGTTTGTTTAATTTATTTTTAGGAAACACCCTCACTGAGGCTGTAACTTTAAAAAACTATCAAGCTATTGTCTTGGCTGAAAAATCAGCATTCTTTGCAGGTGAGAAGTTTCAAGGCAAAGTAGTACTTGGTAAGTATGCCAATGTAACTCCTACCAAATTGGTTGTTCAAGGGAAAGAAATAAATATTGCTAATGCTATTGATGATACTGGTGCAGCAACTCTAGATTTTAATGTTGGAAATGTAGGTGAGAAAACATTAAATGGTCAATTTACATTTTTGGAAGATGGTAAACCACTTGAAATTCCAATCGTTGGGAATTATGTAGTTGTACCAAAACCTAACGAAGCTTCTGTTGCTGCTGATAAAATGAATGTCGTTTACCGAGGTTTACCTAATCCACTTACAATTTCTGTTCCAGGTGTTTCAAACAATGATGTTTCGGTAAGTGCTGCTGGTCTAGTTAAAGTTGGCAATGGTAAATACAACTTAACCCCAAAAACTGGAAGTGAGGTTATTGTTAAGGTTAATGCCAAACTAGAGGGTGGAACACAAATAAATGATAGTAAAGTATTCAGAATTAAAGATTTACCGAAGCCTATTGGTAATATTGCAGGTATTTCTAGTGGTTCTTTAAATAAAAATGATATCACATCATCCAAAGTAATAGCTGAATTTAGAGATTTTCCATATGATTTAAATGTTAGAGTAACAGGATTTGTTGTCAACATTTCTGGAAAAGCTCCGGTAACTGTTACGGGTCAATATTTAAGCCCTGAAGCCAAGGCTGCAGTTAACTCATCTAGAAAAGGATCAATGATTACGATAACAGATATAAAAACTCGTTTAGAAGGTTTAACAAGCGTATCTTTAAAAGAGCCAACCCCAATATCTGTTAAATTAAAAAATTAATTCTATGAAACATTTAGCTTTATTTTTTCTTTTTGTACCTATAGTAGCCTTTAGTCAGCCTAATGTACTGAATGCATTTGGACCTGAAGAAATTGGAGATAATTATGAAGCGTCGCTTTTACCTTTGGAATATGAATTTGTTAGTGATAAAGATGTTCTCTTTTCAAAAACTATTTGGGAAGAAATCAGTTTAGACGAGCGTGTAAATTTTCCAATGTATTTTCCAGTTGACACTACTGTAGTCGGAAATGAACGACGTCCACTGATTCACCACCTTTATACAGCAGTATTGTCAGGAGAAATAGAGAATATTTACGAACAAGATAATTTAAAAGATAAAAAATCTATCGAAAAGTTAAGTAGACAACTTATATATAGAAAGATTCGCGACGGAAGTGACAACAATCTTATTGGAAAAGCTAGAATTAATACATTTAATGGAAAAATCCCTTTCATCGAATCTTATAACGTGGTAGTTCCTGATAGTCTAATTCAGTTTGAATCTGATTACAACAGCGGATTATTTGAAAGTATGAGTGTAAAGAAACAAGACAGTTTATATAATGATTGGGAAGATTCATTAAACGATATAATCTTTGAAAATAAGTTGTTAACTGATGAAGAATTTTCAGTCGAGAAATTTGAATACCAAGATGTAGTTGATTATAAATTAAAAGGAATTTGGTACTTCAATAAGCGAATTGGTGAGCTTCGCTACAGGCCGATTGCAATTTGTCCAATTATTAAGATACCAAAGGAAAAAGATGCAAATCCAGACGATCCTGATACTTTCGAGATGTTTTGGGTTTATTTTCCTGACGCTAGGTATATTCTACACGAAGCACATGCTTTTAATGATAAAAATACTTCTAAGCCAATAACTTTCGATCATTTAATTAATTCAAGGCGTTTTTCAGGTTTTATATATAAAGAAGACAATGTTTATGAAGACCGTGATATCAAAGGATATATTTCTGAAAATGCATTAATGCAACTATTAGAATCACAGCGCATAAAGGAAAAGCTAAGAAACCTAGAACAAGATATGTGGAGCTATTAAGCACACAAAAAAGCCTCTTAAAAAAGAGGCTTTTTTTTTAATCAAGAAGTACTTAACTAAGATTGTATTTATCAAATGAAAATTGATTATCTCATAGTTGGTAATGGTCTAGCTGGTATAATGCTTTGTGAAACGCTTCGTAAACTAGGTAAATCTTTTCGTTTAATCAGTGATAATTCACAGCAAGCTTCAATTGTTGCTAGCGGTTTGTACAACCCTGTAGTACTTAAACGCTTCAATAAAGCTTGGAATGCTGATAAACAACTCCCATTAGCCATGTCCGTTTATGAAAATTTAGAGTCATTTTTAAAAATTAAAATTGATACAAAAATACCTATTTATAGAGTCTTTCATTCTGAAGAAGAACAAAATAATTGGTTTATATCTTGTGACAGCCTTGAACTTGAACCTTTTTTGACACCCAAGATTATAGATAATCATAATAAAAATATCAAAGCTCCTTTTGGTTTTGGTATAGTAAGGCATACAGGACGTATTGATACTAGGCTTTTATTGGAATCTTATTATTATTATTTAAAACAAAAGGGTTTATTGATAGCAGATACATTTGATTATAATCATTTAGATAATAAAGCAGAGCTAAAATATAAGGATTTTGAAGCTAGACAAATTATTTTTGCCGAAGGATTTGGAATGAAAAAAAACCCCTTTTTTAATAAATTACCACTTCAAGGTACTAAAGGAGAATTATTAGTAATTCGTGCTCCGGATTTAAAATCTGAGATTATATTAAAGTCTAGTATTTTTGTCATTCCAATAATTAAAGACGAATATTTGGTAGGCTCAACCTATGCCTGGAAAGATTATAGTAATGAACCTACTCAAAATGCAAAAATACAGCTACTTGATAAGTTGAAAGGTCTCATTAGTTGTGATTTTGATATAGTACAGCATCGTGCAGGTATTAGACCAACAGTTCCCGATCGTCGACCTTTAGTAGGTCAGCACGGAGTCTATAAAAACATCTATATTTTAAATGGATTAGGAAGTCGTGGTGTGCTTATCGCTCCCACAGTTGCTAAAAACCTCATTGATTTTATAGAACTAGGTATACCTCTTGATAATGAAGTCAATATCAAAAGATTTAAATAATATAATTTGACAACTTTTTTTTAAGACTTATTATTGGTTATTTTTGCAACATTATAAAATAAATTGATGTTAAATATTCACCAACTAACCATTGCATTTCAAGGAGATGATCTTTTTGAAAATATTTCCTTTCGTTTGCAGTCTGGAAATCGTATTGGTTTAATAGGTAAAAATGGTGCTGGAAAATCTACTCTTTTAAAAATAATTTCCGGTGAGTTAGAATATGATTCAGGTCAAATTAGTTTTGAAAAAAAAGATTTGAAAATTGGCTTTCTAAAACAGGATATTGACTTCACCTGTGGTCGAACTATTTTAGAGGAATCATATGAAGCATTCTCAGAAATCAAATCTTTAGAGCGACAACTTGAAAAAATTAATGTACAACTTTCTGAACGTACTGATTACGAAAGCCAGATTTATCATGAACTTATGGTTGATTTAAATGAAATTCAACATCAATATGAAATTTTAGGTGGTTATAATTATAAAGGGGAAACTGAAAAGATTTTAATTGGTCTAGGTTTTAAAAGATCCGATTTTGATAAACTTACAGATACGTTTTCTGGCGGTTGGCGTATGCGGATTGAACTAGCAAAGCTTTTACTACAAAAAAATGATGTTTTACTATTGGATGAGCCTACTAATCATTTGGATATTGAATCCATCATTTGGCTTGAACAATTTTTAAAAAATTGCCCTGGTGCTGTTGTTATAGTTTCTCACGATAAAATGTTTTTAGATAATGTAACCAATCGTACTATTGAAATTGTTTTGGGTCAGATTTACGATATGCCAAAGCCATATTCAAAATATCTCAAACTCCGTGCTGAGCAAAAAGCTTTACAAATTTCAGCTCAAAAGAATCAGCAAAAACAAATAGAACACACTGAAAAGCTAATTGAAAAATTTAGAGCTAAAGCCACTAAAGCTACTATGGCACAATCTCTGATAAAAAAATTAGATAAAATTGACCGTATTCGTGTTGATGAAGATGACAATAGCGTTATGAGTGTCAAATTCCCTATTTCTCTCAATCCAGGTAAAGTTGTATTAGAAATTAAAAATATTTCAAAATCATATGGAGACTTAGAGGTTTTAAAAAATATTGATTTAATGGTAGAGCGTGGTCAAAAGATTGCCTTTGTTGGTCAAAATGGGCAAGGCAAATCTACCTTAGCTAAGATATTAGTTGGGGAGCTCTCAGCTAAGGGATATTTGAATCTTGGACACAATGTAAAATTGGGGTATTTTGCACAAAATCAAGCAGAGTATTTAGACGGTAAAAAAACTGTATTAAATACAATGATAGATGCGGCTAACGAAACTAATCGCTCAAAGGTCCGGGATATACTTGGTGCATTTTTATTTAGAGGTGAAACAGTTGATAAATACGTAAGTGTTTTATCTGGAGGTGAGCGGAATCGTTTGGCTTTAGCCAAATTATTATTACAACCACTAAATGTTCTTGTGATGGATGAACCAACAAACCACTTGGATATACAATCTAAGAATGTTTTAAAAGCTGCATTGAAAAATTTTACAGGTACTTTAGTTTTAGTTTCCCATGACCGAGAATTTTTACAAGGGCTCAATGACGTTATTTATGAATTTAAAGATCAAAAGATAAAACCCTACTTAGGGGATATAAATTTTTATTTAGAGCAGCGTCAATTACAAAACCTTAGAGAAGTTGAAAAAAAAACAGCTGAAATTAAGATTAAAAAAAAGAGTGATAATAAGCTTTCTTATGAGTCACAGAAAAAATTGAAGTCACTTCAAAATCGCTTAAGTAAATTAGAGGCGTCAATATCTTTCACAGAAAAAAAAATTAAAGAGACCGATTTGGAGCTTGAGATTAATTACGAGGCTACCGTTTCAGCACCTAACTTCTTTGATACATACCAAGCTAAAAAGACAAAACTGGAAGGCTTAATGAAGCAGTGGGAAACTTTAACAGAAAGTATAGAAAATCAGAGCTAATGGAAGAATCTTTTTATCAATGCCCTTATTGCTGGGAAGATGTTTCAATATTGGTTGATGTATCACAACCTGATCAAAATTATATTGAAGATTGTGAGGTTTGTTGTAATCCAATCGATTTTAGAATTAAATGTGATTCTCAAAAAATAATTTATTTAGAAGCTGAAAGTATTGACCAGTAAATCCTTATTTCATTACATTTTCTTTATAAATTAGAAAAAGATTGTATATTTGTCCACCTATATCGCGGGATAGAGCAGTAGGTAGCTCGTCGGGCTCATAACCCGAAGGTCACTGGTTCGAGTCCAGTTCCCGCTACTAAAACAATAAAACGGTTAACTTTTATAAAGTGTAGCCGTTTTTTTTTATTAATAAGATTGAATCTTAATTTATCTTAATAGTTTTTTTCAAACAAGTTATTCCAGTTCCACTTACTATTACTCTTTCACTTTTATTTTCACAGAATATTTCACCGCCACGTTTTGAAAGCTGCTTTGCCAACATTATTTTTTTATTTAATTTCCTAGACCAAAATGGAATTAATGTGCAATGGGCTGATCCTGTTACTGGGTCTTCTAATATAGTGGCTTGGGGAGTAAAAAAACGAGAAACAAAATCACAGTTTTTCCCAGGTGCGGTTACAATAACTCCACCTGGATTAATATTAATTAAATCAAAAATGTTGCGATCAATTTTTATCCTTTCAATATCTGTTTGATTTTCATATAAGAGCAGATAGTCACGGGCTTTATAAATCTCTAGAGGTGAAATATTTAAAGCATTGGAAATTTCTTTCGGCAGACTAGCTAATTTACCTTCACGTTTTGGCAAATCCATATGGTAAATATCCTTTGAACAACTCACTTTGAGTTGTCCACTTTTAGTTTGGAATAGTATAAATTCTTTATTGTATTTTAAGTGTTTTTTTAGGCAATGTGCAGCAGCTAATGTAGCATGTCCACAAAGATCCATTTCAATTTCAGGAGTAAACCAGCGTAAATGTATTTTATTTTCTTTTTTAATAAAAAAGGCTGTTTCTGGCACCCCATTTTTCTTAGAAATTGCTAACATCGTTTCATCTTTCAGCCATGTATTTAGTCTTATAACACAAGCTGGATTTCCACCATTAAGTTGGTTTGAAAAAGCATTAATTCGGTACATTACAAGTTCCATGTATTACAACAATTTTAACTACTATAAAACTAAACTTTAAATTTCATTAGTTAAAAAAAATAAGTTTTTTATTTTGTATGTAATTTGTTGTGTTTTATAATTTTTTAAACCCAAAAAATGAATGTATTTTGCCTACCGTTATTAAAGTGTTTATGTCAGAAATAATTAATTAACAATTCCAATTATTTTAATGAAATCTATTGAAAAAATATTTGTAGGTAAAAACCTTACCCATAATAAAGAAAATCAAGTTTCTGGTAGTGAGGTAACGATTGGCAACGAACTTTTTTATAAAATTTGTAATGTTGATGCTATGCGTCCTTTTTTTATGAGTATTGTAAGTAATTCCAATCATTGGCTTTTTATTTCAAGCTCTGGTGGCCTTTCTGCCGGAAGAAAAAATAGTAATCATGCTTTATTTCCATATTATACAGATGATAAAATCACAGAATCTAGTGAATATTCTGGATCTAAATCAATTTTTTTAATAACAAACTCTAGTATTACTTCTTTGTGGGAGCCTTTTTCAAAACGTCACCAGGGAATTTATAATGTCACTAGAAATTTATATAAAAATATCTATGGTAATAAGCTTATTTTTGAAGAGATAAATCACGATTTAGAGGTCTCGTTCAGTTATGAATGGAATACAAGTGACAAATATGGTTTTGTAAGAAAGTCTATATTAAAAAATAATTCAGATTCCCTGACTAACATTAGATTACTAGACGGGATACAAAATATTTTACCCTATGGAGTTGAGGTCGACTTGCAAAACAGCACTAGTAACTTAGTAGATGCTTATAAAAAATGTGAACTTGAGAAGGACTCAGGAATTGGTATATTCTCTTTAAGCTCAATAATAGTAGATAAAGCAGAACCAAGTGAAGCTCTCAAAGCAAATATTGTTTGGTCAGTTGGTTTGAAAAAATCTAAAAAACTTATTTCATCTCTGCAGTTGGATGATTTTAGACTTGGTAATAAAATCATTCAAGAGCATGATATTAAAGCAGAACGTGGAGCCTACTTCTTGACTGATAATATTTCACTTTGCCCGAATGAAAAACAGAAATGGAGCATCATTGCCAATGTTAATCAAACTATAGATGATATTATTGAACTAAAGCACGATTTAAAACAAACTAAAAATTTAAGTGAAATAATTGATAAATCTATTGAAAACGGAACGCAACGCCTTATTTCACTTGTTGCTGCTTCTGATGGACTACAACTAACTTCAGATAGCGTTAGAAATGCCCGTCATTTTTCTAATACAATGTTTAATATAATGCGAGGTGGTATTTTCGATAATAATTATAATATTGAAAAAGGAGATTTTTCACAATATATCGAAAAAGCTAACTTTAAAGTATTTTTTAAGAAAAAAAATGTTTTAGAATCCTTACCAGATATTTTTGATTTAGACTATTTAAAAAATATTGCTACAAATGATGACGATAAAAATTTCAAGCGTCTGTGTTTAGAGTATTTACCTTTAAAGTTTAGCCGTCGTCACGGAGACCCAAGTCGTCCATGGAATAAGTTTTCAATCAATACGCGAAGTGAAGTTGATGGTTCAAAAATTTTAGATTATCAAGGAAATTGGCGTGATATTTTTCAAAATTGGGAAGCATTGGTTTATTCTTATCCGGAGTTTATAGAAGGAATGATTCATAAATTTCTAAATGCTACTACTTTTGATGGATACAACCCTTACAGGGTCACTAAAGAGGGTTTTGATTGGGAGGTCATTGAACCTGAAAATCCTTGGTCTTACATTGGATATTGGGGTGATCATCAAATTATTTATTTATTGAAGTTTTTGGAGTTTATTGAAAAATATTATCCTGGTAAATTAGAAAGTTACTTTTCTAAAGATTTATTTGTTTACGCAAATGTACCCTATAAAATTAAATCTTATGAGGAAATTTTAAAGGACCCTAAGAATACAATTGAATTTGACTATAAAGCAGAAGAAAAAATTCAAAATAAACGAGACGAAATTGGAGTTGATGGAGCTCTTTTAAGAGAAACCCATGTTTTTATTTATAAAGTAAACTTCATAGAAAAAATTCTTGCTACAGTTTTAGCAAAAATCTCTAATTTTATTCCTGAGGGTGGAATATGGATGAATACCCAACGCCCAGAATGGAATGACGCAAACAATGCTTTAGTTGGAAATGGTGTATCAATGGTTACTCTTTATTATCTCCGGCGGTTTTTAAAATTTTTTGAAGGTGTTTTGATTAAGTCCTCTACAACTGATGTCGCTATTTCTTCAGAACTTTTAATATTCTTTAATTCTATTAAAATTGTATTTGACAATCACAAGACCCTCTTGAAAGGTTCAATTTCAAACATAGATCGTAAGCTGATTTTAGATGGTTTGGGAAATGCAGGTAGTATTTACAGACAAACAATATATCAAAATAGTTTTTCTGGTGAGAAGAATGTAATTTATATTGATGAAATTAATTCATTTATAAAAATTACTTTAGATTTTCTCGAACATTCTATTGATGCGAATAAGCGAACTGATAAACTTTATCATGCTTATAATCTGATGACAGTTGAAGCTAATAACTCTATTTCTATATCAAATTTACCAGAAATGCTTGAAGGTCAAGTAGCCGTACTAAGCTCTGGGTACTTATCAACTGAAGTAGCTTTACAAGTTTTGGATGGCCTAAAATCAAGTGCTTTATTTAGATCAGACCAGTACAGCTATATTCTATATCCAGATAAAATACTTCCGAGGTTTATTAATAAAAATAATATAACAGAAGCTCAAATTAAATCTTCGGATTTACTAAGATTATTGCTAAAGGATGGTAATAAGCAAATTATTACAAAAGATATTAATGGGGATTATCATTTTAATGGAAATTTCAATAATGTAGACCATTTAAAAAAATCATTGACAAATCTATCGTCTAAATATAATCATCTTGTTGAGAAAGATGCTGAGAAGATATACAATATTTTTGAATCAATTTTTAATCATAAATCCTTTACTGGTCGTTCAGGAACTTTCTTTGGGTATGAGGGCTTAGGCTCTATTTATTGGCATATGGTGTCTAAACTGTTGTTAGCTACTTGTGAAGTAACTCATAAAGCAATCGAGGAACAATCTGACCAATCTAAAATAGGTAGACTTTATGAACACTATTTTGAAATAAATGAAGGTATTGGAGCACATAAATCACCTGAACTTTACGGCGCGTTTCCAACAGATCCCTATTCCCATACCCCTAGTGGAAAAGGAGCTCAACAACCAGGGATGACCGGACAAGTCAAGGAAGATATTTTAAGTAGATTTGGTGAACTGGGATTCTACGTAAAGGATGGATGCCTTACGTTTTCACCAGTAGTTTTAGCTCCCTCAGAATTTTTATTAGAACCAAAAATTTTTGAATATTACGACGTCCAGCATCAAAAGCATAGCATTTCTCTGGAAAAAGATAGTCTTGCGTTTACTATATGCCAAGTTCCGATTATATATAAAATAAATTTAACAACCGCTATATCCGTAGAATTTTCTAATGGTAAATCCAAACAATTTAAAGGTAATCGTTTGGATGAAAATATAACGCAAGACATTTTAAAAAGATCTTCTAGGGTCAAACAAGTAACAGTATATGTTATCAAATAAAATCCAAAATTAAATCTATTGAAAATTATTGGTTTAATATCAACATTCTTCTTTGTAAGCTATCTTTATATTTTCTCACCAAAAATAGACGTAGTTAAGGTTTCTGGTGACAAAATACTAGTGAATAATAAAACATATTTTATAAAAGGTATTTGTTATCACCCTGTTCCAAAGGGATCTACAAAGCGCAGTTTTAATAGCTTAAATCAAGACTTAGTTTTAATGAAGGAAGCTGGAGTTAATACCATTCGTTTGTACGAACCAATTGATGATATTGAAGTTTTAAATAAAATTCAAGCTAATGGAATGAGAGTGATTATAAGTTTTGGTTATAATCAAAATGGATTATATGATATAAAATCAGGTACATTTATAAATTATATTAAGAAATATAAATTTCACAAAGCAATCTTATTATGGGAATTAGGAAATGAGTATAATTACCATCCTGAATGGTTTGAAAATGATATCCAAAATTGGTATGATGCTTTAAGTTATGCTACAGACTTAATTCACAAAGTAGATAAAAACCATCCAGTGTCAACCGCTCATGGTGATTTACCAAATAAACAAGCTCTTTCATCTAACCCTAATCTTGATATTTGGGGGTTAAACGTATATCGCTGGGATAAGCCACAATCTATTTTTGAGCAATGGAAAAATTTAAGTACTAAGCCTATTTATCTTTCTGAAACAGGAGCAGATAGTTACATGAAAATTAGCAAGTCAGGATTTAAACAAGGCGAAAATCAAAAGGCTCAAGCCACTGCTAACGCTAAAATTATTGACGCTGTTTTTAATTACAGTAATATGGTTTCTGGGCTTTTTATTTTTTCTTTTACTGATGGGTTATGGAAAGCAGGAAATCCAGATTTGCAAGACGTCGGAGGTTGGGCACCCAATAGTAGCGGTGTTCCATATGATGGTGCACCAAATGAAGAATTTTGGGGAATTGTAGATATTGATAGAAATAAAAAGCAAACATTTGATATTATTAAAGAAAAGTATAACTCGTTTAATCCATCAAATAAAAATATTGGGAATGATTAATTTAAAATGGACTATTTTTTTAATATCAGTTATGTTATTAAATCTCTTGCTTTATAATTGTCAAACTCCTGAACTTACAATTAAAATTTATGAGACTTCTGAAAGTGGTAACAAGTTGACTCTTATTAATGAATCTAGCCCATCACAATCACCTTCGATTATTAGTATAAATTTTGATAAAAAATTTCAAACTATTTCTGGTTTTGGAGGTGCATTTACGGAGGCTTCTGCACATCTTCTTAACCAATTAAGTCCTTCTAAAAGAACCGAAATTTTGAATGCTTATTTTAGTGTTGAAGGCGCAGCCTATTCTATGGCTAGAACCCATATGAATTCCTGTGACTTTTCATTAGATCACTACTCTTATTCCCCTGTATATGGTGATAAAAATCTGGACCATTTTTCCATTGATGAAGATCGTACAGATTTGATTCCCATGATAAAAGATGCCTTAAAAATTTCTAAGGAGGGCTTTAAGCTCTTTGCATCTCCTTGGACAGCACCACCTTGGATGAAAGATAACAATGCATGGGTTGGAGGGAAATTACTTCCAGAATACTATGACACTTGGGCTTTATTTTTCTCCAAGTATGTAGATGCTTATAAAGATGAGGGAATTGATATTTGGGGTTTTACTGTTGAAAACGAACCAATGGGCAATGGAAACAACTGGGAAAGTATGCATTTCACACCTGAGGAAATGACTGACTTTGTTCAAAACTATCTGGGACCAAAATTAGAAGGGGATGGTAAAGGAGATCTTGTAATTCTTGGATACGATCAAAATCGAGCAGATATAAAAGAATGGGTAGATGTGATGTACAGAGATATAGACAGCTCTAAATATTTTGATGGTACAGCAATACACTGGTATGAGAGCACCTACAACTACTTTCCCGAGGATCTACAATACGCACATCAAAAAGCCCCTAATAAATATTTGATTCAAACTGAAGCCTGCGTAGATTCAGAAGTACCGGTTTGGAAAGACGATGCATGGTACTGGAAAAAAGAAGCCACCGATTGGGGCTATGATTGGCGTGAAGCTTCCAAAAAATATTTACATCCTAAATATGCCCCAGCCAATCGCTATGCAAGAGACATTATTGGATGCCTTAACAACTGGGTAGATGGTTGGGTAGATTGGAATATGGTTTTGAACCGCCAAGGCGGCCCAAATTGGTTTAAAAATTGGTGCATAGCTCCCATTATTGTAGATCCAGATTTAGATGAAGTATATTACACACCATTGTATTATATTATGATGCATTTTAGTAAATTTATAAGGCCACAAGCGGATGTAATAGCTGCGGATTCAACAGATAAAGATTTAATGGTCACTGCAGCGCATAACCCTGATGGCTCTACCGCAGTGGTAGTTTTCAATGAAGGTTTCACAAGAAAAACCTATCAATTAAAAGGATTAAAATTAGAAAAGACCGTCAGTATCAGTCCGCAAGCCATTCAAACAATTTTAATTACCAACTAAATTAATAAATTATGCAAACAACAAATACAACAGTCAATAAGGTATCAATGAGCCAAAAAATTGCTTTTGGATTTGGAATGTTGGCCAACCAAATGTTTCCTGCGATCTTAGGAATCTTTATGGTTGTTCTAATTGAAGATTTGGGGTTTTCTGGCTGGATGTGGTCTTTAATTTTTTTGTGGCCTAGGATTTTTGATGCTTTCCTTGATCCTATCATGGGTTTTATTTCTGATAATACTAAGTCCAAATGGGGAAGACGTAGACAATATGTTTTTATTGGTGGAATTCTTATGGGACTTGCATATATATATATGTGGCAGCTTTATAAGTCTGATGGTGTAGAATATAACTTTTGGTATTTCTTTTTATGGTCTCTAGTATTTTATTTGGGGTTGACTATTTTTAGCGTTCCTTATGTTGCTATGGGTTATGAAATGAGTGATGATTTTCACGAGAGAACAAATATTATGGCTATCTCGCAGTGGATTGGTCAATGGGCTTGGGTTATTGCACCTTTATTTTGGATAATAATGTATGATCAAGATTGGTTTCCCTCTGCGGATGTTGCTGTAAGAGAATTGGCTATCTGGGTTGCTATTCCTTGTACGCTTTTCGCTCTAGTACCTGCCTTATTTATTAAAAGTAAATCTACATTAAACGAGGACTATGAGCCTCTAAACTTGCCGAATGTTGGAAATAGCCTAATAAAAATATTTGAAAGTTTTATTGAAGCATTTAAAATTAAAGAATTTAGAAAATTATGTGGTGCAACTTTTTTAATATTCAACGCTTTCAACACAGTAGCAGCATTGACATTTTTTGTAATTGTTTATAAATTATTTGATGGAGATGCCGGTTCATCTGGTATTTGGGTTTCTATGTTTGGGTGTTTGGGTGCTTTAGGCACGACATTTATTGTAATTCCAGCAGTTGCTTGGATGTCTAAAAAATTTGGTAAGAAAAAGGCTTTTATGTTAGCACAAGCAATCTCACTTGTTGGCTATATAATGCTTTATTTTTTATTCATACCCGGTAAACCATTTCTATATATCATTGCTTTACCCTTCTTTTCTTTTGGAATAGGCAGCTTATTTACAATAATGATGTCAATGACTGCAGATGTAATTGATATTGATGAATTAAATACTGGAAAACGAAGGGAAGGAATTTTTGGTGCCATTTATTGGTGGATGGTAAAAGTAGGCTTTGCTATTGCAGGTGCTCTCAGTGGTGCTATTATTACATTCGTTGGTTTTAATCCTGACCTTTCTACTCTAGATCAACAAGGGGCTGTAGATGGGTTGCATGCTTTTTTCTGTTTTTTCCCAATGGGAGGAACAATTCTAGCAATGTTTATCATGCGTAACTATAGCATCAATGAAGATAAAGCTAAAGAGACAAAAGCTGCATTGGCAGAAAAAAGAAAATAATTAAGGAATGTGCAATTTAGTTTCTTAAATTTTGCTACCATAACCCATGCGGAAGCTACCATACTATTTAAATCTCGCTTGGTACTCCAACCCAATATTTGTATTGACAGATTATTACATCCGTATATAACTGCTACATCACTATTTACAAAAGGCTTGTAATTTCATAATTCAAACTAAGGCTGTTAACTTTATCAAAATCTTTGATGACTTCAAGAACTGAATATCCATGTCCAGTTCCTAAGTTGTAAATTCCATATAAATTATAAATCCAGCCATTACAAATATAAAATAACCAAAAAGTTTCCTGAGTTTTGAGTTACCAAAATAATTTCCTAGGTAGTTACCGATAAAAACCCCAAAAAGGGCAAAGAATGTGAAAGGCAAAAGGAAAGACCAATCAATTGGCATTAATAAAGAATCACCAAGAAAAAAACCTATTAGTGACTTCAAGGTCACAATTACTAATGAAGTTCCAATTGCAGTCTTAATATTAATTTTGGTTAAAAAAATTAAAGCAGGAATAATTAAAAAACCCCCACCAGCACCAACAAAACCTGTAACCCCACCAATTATAATCCCTTCGACTATTATCAAAAGATAGTTGTAACCCAATCTTTTCGATGACTTTCTTGGAACATTATATTTTGGCACTTTTAACATACTATATGCAGCTGGTAACATAATAATTGCAAAAAGTCCTAAAACACCCATTCGTCTTGTAATAGACATGTCTCCAATCTGAAATAATACATCTGGTAAAACAGGAATTAAAAATGATCTAACAGCAGTAACACTTAAAATCGCAGGAAGCCCAAAAATAAATACTATTTCAAAATTTATATTTCCTTTTTGGAATTGTTTTAAACTTCCTAAAAGGGCACTGAAACCTACTACAAATAAGGAATAGCCCGTTGCTAATTTTTCATCAATTAAAAATAAATATGTAAAAACAGGAACAGCCAAAATCGAGCCTCCAGCTCCAATAAGTCCAAGTATAATTCCAATTAGTACAGCAAAAAAATAACCAATAGGTTCAATCAAAATAAAAAATATTGTTGAGGAAGGATTTAAACTATTATAAACTTGTATAATCTTTTTACAAATTAACAAAATTTGGTCTTAACATACTTTAACTTTTCTCAAAACTATTTTTTGTAACTTTAAAAAAATTTTTACTCTTAACTAATACATTTACAGTTAATTATGAAAAATATATTAACACTTGAAACACTTTATAGCTATTTGTTGTCTGAAAAAGTGAAGCTTAAAATTGAAAAAACAATTTTGGGTATTGGAATGATTAGTTTCGTGATACACCTAATTCTCATATACTTAAAGCGATATGGCCTGATTAATATTTTTGAAGGCTCCAATTTTTTTGATAGCCCAATTGCTGCGATCTATACTCCTTTTTCTTTCATATTAATATATGAAGTTTATTTGTTGATTTTTTATTTACCCAGGTCAATAACTACTTACATAACAAAACAATATGAAATTATTACACTTATTGTCATACGGCGTATTTTTAAAGACTTATCAAACTTAGAATTTTCTTCCAATTGGTTTGAAATCAAAAATGATATGTATTTTACCTACGATATTTTAACAGCTTTAGTTCTGTTTTTTATGATTTATTTATTTACATATTTAAAAGAAAACCTTGAAAAAACGTCAGTTAATACCTCATTAAATGATTCAGATGTACAACAATTTATTAAGATAAAAAAGATAATGGCTTCACTACTGATTCCAATTTTTTTATTTATTGGAATATTTACTTTTGGTGGATGGTTAACAACAGCAATACCTTCAAATATTAGCTTAGCTTTAAAAGACGTAAATAACCTATTTTTTGACGAATTTTTTGCTGTTTTAATAATTGTAGATGTTTTACTTTTATTAGTTTCTTTCTTCTACACAGATTTATTTCACAAAGTAATTCGTAATTCAGGTTTTATTATTTCTACAATACTAATTCGTATGTCTTTTACAGTTGATGGTGTACTAAATAATATTTTGATTCTTGGTTCTGTTATTTTTGGACTTGGTATCTTATGGATTCATAATAAGTTTTCGAGAATTAATGTTTAAAATAAAAAATCCAAACTAAGTTTGGATTTTTATTATGTTGAAATTAAAAGACTCTACTATTTACGTCCTTTTTTTTTCAATTTAGAACGCCTTTTATCAAGAGTCTTCTTTTTTTTCAACGATTTGCCCCACAGTACATATTGTTTTTCTGACAAAATATTTTTAACCCTTTTTTTCATAGCAATTTCTTCATTGAGCTTATCCAGTTCGATTTGGTAAATCTCATTTTTACTGGGACGTTCCTTGGGCTTATTTTCCATACGCTCTTTCATTTTATTTGTTTTTTCTAAAATAAGTGCATATATCTGGTCTTCTTGTATTTGATTTAAATCTAAATCTAGGGTCATTTTTTTAGCCCAAAGCTTTGCTGCTTGCTCAGGATTTAACTTTTTTATTTCTTGCATTCGATGGTTAGGCTGCTTTCCACGTTCTGGTTTCATACCCCGATTTGGCTGTTGTGCAACTAAAGAAATACTGAAAAGAAAAATGAATATTTTTAAGCTAGATTTCATATAAATTGTTTTGAAAATTTTTTATAAACTTACAAAAAACTATTTTGGATTTAAAATATAATCTATTCGTTTTGTAACGTCTTTAAGGTGTATGCGCGTCATACTATCTTTACTAAGAGCAACTGCTCTTATTACTAAACGTTTCAGTTCACTCAATTCAAATCGAGTGACAGCTCTAATATCAGATTGACTCGTATTGATAGCAGTCGATTTTACATAATCACTTCCCTGCCTTTTGGACTGATTATCAGCAGTCATGAGATAAAAAAGCCGGTCAATATGTGCTCTTTGGAGATTTCTGCGGTAAGTATCAATTTTTTCACCTCTTTTGAGTTCACTCCAAATACTGGTGCGCAGTGCAGTGGTTAGATCTGTTAATTTAAAAGCCTCTGAACCGTTCAATGTTTCATTTTCAATAAGCCGTGCCATTTTTCCTAAACTCAATAAGTTTTTAAGAGTACGCTCTTGTAATCCTCTGATGCGTTCCACAGATCCTGAATACTCAATGCGTTCAAAGATAGCTTTGTCTATCAACCACGATGGGGTTTGAAATAATTCTTTGTCTAGAAAGGTCAGAGCATCAACTTGTTTTTTTCTAGGCACATGTGTGTATACAGCCCCTTCTTGTTCGGCTGTTTTATAATGTTCATAAACTCCCCCAACATTATTAGAAACATGACCCATATAACGGTTGAACTGAGAAAGTACTTGTCCATACATGGCTTCCAAATCGTTGTAATCTTCTCCGTCTTTGGTAGTCCATTGAATTAAATTAGGAACTATACGTTCCAAGTTTTTAATTCCATAGGAGCTTGCCAAAATAGCGTCATCACCAAGATCTTCTGTTTGGGAACTAGGATCTACTACATCGCCTGCTTGCTGGTGTCCAAAGCGATACATAGGATCTCCCGAATGTTTTGTAATCCAACTGTTTAATACTTCTTTTTCTTCTTCGGCAGTTGTTCCCGGAATTGGGCGGTACCCCCAAGCAATGGCATACTTATCATAAACACCAACATTAGGCATGAGTGCTACGCCTTTATCTTCAGGTTGAGCTACATAATTAAATCTAGCATAATCCATAATTGAAGGAGCAGTACCATATTTTTTAGTGAATTCAACATTTCTTAAATCCTCTACCTTGTAAGCGCAACTGCTACCCATATTGTGTGGTAGACCTAGGGTGTGACCAACTTCATGAGCAGAAACAAAACGAATAAGGCGCCCCATAACCTCATCTTCGAACTCCGCACTCCGAGCCTCAGGGTTTATTGCTGCTGTTTGAACAAAAAACCAGCCTCGAAGCAATGTCATAACGTTATGGTACCAATTGATATCACTTTCTAAAATTTCTCCCGTTCTTGGATCGCTTACATGTGGACCATTTGCATTTGGAATCGGTGATGCTAAATACCTCACCACAGAGTAACGAACATCTTCTGGGCTCCACTCGGGATCTTCCTCAGGCGTTGGAGGATCTGCTGCAAGGATAGCATTTTTAAAACCAGCAGCCTCAAAGGCTACCTGCCAATCTTCAATCCCTTGTTTGATATATTTACGCCATTTTTTTGGTGTAGCACGATCAATATAATAAACAATTGGTTTTTTTGGTTCCACTAACTCTCCTGCCTTAAATTTATCCAGATCTTCCGCTTTTATTTCAAGCCTCCATCGATCCAAATACACTAATTCCCGACTCCGCTGATCTCCTAATCCATAATCCACTTGACCCCTTGAAAACCAGCCTACGCGTTGGTCAAAATAACGTCTTTTCATGGGGTTATCTGGTAATAAAATCATAGAATTATTGATTTCAACAGAAACAGTTCCTGTACTTGAATTTGAGGGTGGAGCAGATGCCGCATAGGTTTTTACATGTCTGGCTTCAATATTGTTTGGATAGCTTTTAACACTTTCAATAAATGATTTGTTACTTTCTAGACGAGTAATTTTATATTGTTTTCTTCTAAAGCTTGGTAATCCAAGTGCTTTTACATCCGTTTTAAACAAGTCTGTTACATTTATTACAGTTGCAGTGGAGTCTAGACTGTAAGCCTTAATAGGAAAGCTGTACAGAATCGGTTCAAAGTTTGAATTTACAACCGCTTCGTGTACAGGTAAAGAATCGGCAGCAAACACTTCATGTGATACCACTCTTAACAAGACTTTTTTATCTCTTTTTTGCCATCTTAAAACTTGAGTATTTTGTTTTCCACCCCCAAATCCAATACCAGATGCAGTTTTGGCAATTCGGCTTACCATAAGCATTTCTTTTTCAAACAATGAATCTGGAATTTCGTAATAAAAATCGGCTTCAATTTTGTGAACTTTAAAAAGCCCCTCATCTGAAATAGCATCTTTTGTAATGACTTCAGAGTAGGTTTTAATTCCGTTCTTTTTTGGTTTTGGCGTAATACTGGTTTTTGATGTGGCATCTTTATTTTTTTTGACAGAGCTTGCCTTGATGCTCAACGAGCAAGAATGAAGTAATATTAGTACGGCTAATAAAACAGTCGTTTTTAAATGTGTTTTCATATTCTTAAATTGAATTTTAATAAGTTTTTAATTTTAGAATTTTATGAAGCTTCAGTCCAAATGGGTAATTGTTAATTGATCATTTGTTTTTACAACTTTTGCCAACCCTTGTTTGGTCAAACTTTTAATTGCTTTATCCCAGCCTTTATTACTTAGTCCAGATTGTGTTTTTAAATCTGATAGTAACATGTTTTTTTTGTTCTGAAGGATCTCGAAAATTGTTTTTTCATTTTCATTTAAATCCAAAGATTTTTTTTTGGGTTTCATTTGAGGGAAAAATAAAACCTCTTGAATAGATACATTATTTGTTAAAAACATAACCAAACGGTCCATTCCAATACCCATTCCAGCAGTTGGAGGCATTCCGTATTCCAATGCTCTTAGGAAGTCTTCGTCTATGAACTCACTTGCTTCATTATCTCCTTTTCGAGCAAGCTTTAACTGATCTTCAAAACGTTTTCTTTGGTCTATTGGATCATTAAGTTCTGAATAAGCATTAGCTAGTTCTTTTCCACAAACAATTAGTTCAAAACGTTCTGTTAGATCAGCTTGAGAACGATGTTCTTTGGTTAGAGGACTCATCTCTTTTGGGTAGTCAATAATATATGTGGGCTGGATATAATTCCCTTCACATTTTTCGCCAAAAATTTCATCAATTAGTTTTCCTTTACCCATAGTGTCGTCTACTTCAATACCTAAATTTTTCGCCTTTGTGCGAATTTCTTCTTCACTTTTACCATTGATATCAAATCCAGTGAATTCTTTAATGGAATCAGACATTGTAACTCGAGGATAGGGTGATTTAAAATTTACTTCATGCTCACCAAAAGTAGTTTCTGTAGTTCCGTTAACAGCTATAGCACATGCTTCTAGTAATTCCTCACAAAAGGTCATCATCCAATTATAGTCTTTATACGCAACATAGATCTCCATCATCGTAAATTCAGGGTTGTGAGTTCGATCCATTCCTTCATTTCTAAAAGTTTTTGCGAATTCATATACTCCTTCAAAACCTCCAACAATTAATTTTTTTAAGTATAATTCGCATGCAATTCGCATGTACATAGGAATATCTAATGTATTGTGATGAGTTAAGAATGGTCTTGCTGCAGCACCTCCAGGAATAGATTGTAGAATTGGAGTCTCTACTTCAAAATATCCACTTTTACTACAGAAGTTACGCATAGCATTAAAAAGCTTAGATCGCTTGACAAATACCTCTTTGACATGTGGGTTAACTACCAAATCTGCATAGCGTTGACGATATCGCATCTCAGGATCGTTAAACTCATCGTAACTGTTACCATCTGAATCTGTTTTTGGAATAGGTAGAGGTTTAAGTGATTTACTTAAAATTTTAAAATTTTTAACTAGTATTGTTTTTTCACCTACTTGTGTGATGAATAATTCTCCTTCAATTCCAATAAAATCTCCTAAGTCTAAGAGTTTTTTAAAAATATCATTATAGGCCGACTTGTCTTCGCCTGGACATATTTCGTCCCGGTTAAAATAGGCTTGAATACGACCTTCGCTGTCTTGAATTTCTGTGAATGCTGCCTTCCCCTGGACTTTTTTTCGCATCAAGCGTCCGGCCACAATTACGTTTTCCCCTACTTTGAAATTAGATCTTATACAAAGGGTATTATGAGTTATAGGGAATAGCTCAGCAGGATAAGGATTGATTCCTAACTCACGAAGCTTTGAAAGTTTTTCGCGTCGGACGAGTTCTTGTTCGGAAAGCTGTGCCATAGTTGATAAATCTTAATTAATAACAAATATAATGACTCTTGATTGGATTTCAATAGGGAATTTAAAATTCAATACATTGTGACGATTTTAGCTTATTTTTGTTTATGAATGAAAATTTTTAAAGTTCATTATTATGAGTGTATGGAGAGTTTTGTTATCAATTTTATTCCCCCCTCTAGCAGTAGTAGATAAGGGTTGTGGTTCTTTTATTATTGTTTTTATTTTGACTATTTGTGGATGGGTACCAGGCGTAATTGCCGCATTGGTTATTCTTAATAATCCTAATACTTAATACCTATTTAAAATTATGAGTAAAGCTGTTCGAGTTCAAGATTTAGGATTTAAAGATTTTAAAGATACCTGGGACTTACAAGAAAAATTATTTAAACAAACTGTTGATTTAAAGTTAAAAAATAGAAGAGAAGATAACACGACACCTACTCCTAACCATTTTTTATTTGTGAGTCATCCACATGTATACACCCTTGGAAAAAGCGGTAAACTATCTAACTTACTTTTAAGCAAACAACAGCTTGAAGCAAAAGGTGCTAGTTTTTACAAAATTAATAGAGGAGGTGATATTACTTATCACGGGCCTGGACAGATTATCGGATATCCTATTTTAGATTTAGAGAATTTTTTTACAGATATCCATAAATACTTAAGGCTTTTGGAAGAAACTATAGTTTTAACACTATCTGAGTATGGATTAAACTCAACTCGAAGTGATGGAGAAACTGGGGTTTGGTTGGATGTAGGAACACCATTTGCTAGAAAAATTTGTGCTTTAGGAGTACGCGCCAGTCGTTGGGTTACAATGCATGGGTTTGCTTTAAATGTCAATACTGATTTGGGTTATTTTGATAATATTATTCCTTGTGGCATTAGTGGTAAGTCAGTAACCTCACTAAGACTGGAATTAAAAGAAGATTATGTAGATGAAAATCAGGTCAAAGAAAAATTATTAAAGAATTTTTTAAATCTTTTTGAAGCTCAAATTATCAGTAGAGTTGGTACATAATTAATCCTTCAGGACTGGATTTACATATAAATTCTAAAGAATCATCTTTATCGACATTTGCTAATTCAACATTGGAGGTGCCGTATATTGGAAAATCTGGAAAAATATTCCCATTACTATCAAAGAACCAAATCTTATTAGATTGAAGGTCAGTAATAGTAATATAAATTTCATCATTTAAATAAAATAAATTTGGCATACTGAAATCTCCGTATTCTAGAGATAGTTTGTTATTTTGAATTTGCAATATATTATCCCATTGAGTAACTAAAGTTTTGTTTGAAGCTTTTATTTTTGCCCCTGAACCAAATCCTAATGCTTGGCGACTTACACGTCCTTTAAAATCTACTTGAACTAAATTACCTTTTGAGTTTAAAGTTGAAAACATATTTTTGTAAAAAAATAAATCTTGCCCTGAGAAGTCAATATCTTCTTTAACTTGAATTCTTGTTTTTCCGCGCCTGTTTAATATTTTCATCTTCTTGCCATGGTAAAAAACTATATAATCTTTATTTCTATATCTTATGTGTTTTGGAGTAAATTTTATTTCCTCTTCAGGCTTGTATTTAAATCCGTTAACACGCTGACCTTTTCCATCATACATCAATAAGTTTTTTCCTTGAGTTACTAAAAACCTGTAATTTCTATTTTTATCATAATCGTAAACAGCTAGGGGTAGTGAAATATTATCTTTGAACTTTAATGGGAAATTTCCTATATCTTTTCCAAGTAGATCTAAAACATAGACCCTGTTTTCAGTAGCAAAAGACATTTGAAGATTTCCATTTTTAAATAAATCGACTTGCGTTACTTTTCCTAAAATCGCACCTGATATTCTTTTTTTCCAGCGAATTACCCCTTCATTTGAAATTAAATACAAATTATTTTTTACATCTTGAATTAAAATATCTTTTTGTTTGGTTTTATGATTATTTATAAATTGAATCTCACCAATAATTGGTGCATCTAAATTTATACTAAAAATTTCTGATACTTTTTGAAGATTAACTTCTGAACGATACTTTTGAATTAGTACATTGAGGTGTACAATATCATCATCTTTAACCAACTGAAAACTCGAATTTTGATAGTCTTTTAAGTCTGATGTTTCGAATGAGCTTCCAAGTAATTTATTAAGAGTTGTAGCTAATAACTCTGAGCTAAATGTTTGATGGTAAGAGACTTCATCACTTAACACTTCTTGAATATTTTTATAATCTTGGTTTTCAGATAAGGTGTTTTTGTTACTAAATTTTGAGATAATATCTTCCATTGAATCCTCACTTTCTGAAAAAACTATAAAATCATCTAAAATAGAATAATAGGAAGCCTTTATAGTTGGAATTATACTTCCAAAACTTTTCTCAAAAATAGAATCATCGTTAAACTTGAAAATTGGAGTTGATCGGAAAACTTTAAGAGCTTCTTGTTGCTCTGATAGGGCGTCTATACTTCTATCTATATCTAATGAATGTAATGCAACTATAATTCCGTTCGAGGTTTTAATACATCCAATTTCTTGAGTAGTATTTAGAAAGGTTTTAGCTAACTCGCTAGGTACTAAGGTGCTGTCTTTTTCTTTTATGTTTATAAAGAATTTTTCAAAGTCTGAAAACACATATGATTTTACATTTTGGCTGGGGGCAATCTTACTTATTTGGGACTTGTTAGGATTAATATTTTTGAATAAATTATTAAATTTAGAATCAGTATATAAACCACTAAAAGATAAACTGGATGGTTTTACATTAACATTTAAAAATACATTTTCAAAAAAAATATTATCATTATTTTGTACCTCCTTTGGATTAAAATAGACTGAAAATGTAGCATCAGGGTCAATGATATTTTTTAGTTTAGTAAACAAATGTTCAGATTCAGACTTAGTTTTGTCATTAACTTTAAATTCTGAGTTGATAATCCATATACTATCTTTAATATAGCTTTTTTTAGAAAGGTTATTGAATTCAATATCTTTTTGTTTTGCAATAAGTGTATAAATATTACGATCTTCAATCCGTTTGGAACAAACAATTAAGGGCCCCGATATCTTTAAGCTGTCAATAGATATAAATTTAGTTTCAAAAAACGAGAATAAATTACTTTTACTAAGAAGTGAATTATTTTTTAAGGAACTTTTAAAAACTTCTAAAGAATTTATACTTAGAACAAACTCAGAGTCAGTAGGAATAAAATCTTCAATTTTAGCAGTATTTTGTTTTTTACTTTTGCAACTAAAGTTGAAAATAATAACCATTAGCATCAAAACAATTGGAGTAATTAATTTTTTTTTCACCATGATATAAATGCTAACCGGCAACAAATATATAACTAAAATTCAAAATTTAATTGGTTAGAAATTAGTTTAAACGACTTTCTATGGTATTTTGAAGGGCCATATTTTTTTATTGCTTCACGATGTTCTTTTGTAGGATAACCTTTATTTTGTTTCCAATTGTACATTGGAAATTCTTCGTGAATTTGTATCATATAATCATCTCTGTATGTTTTGGCTAAGATTGATGCTGCTGCGATATTAAGATATTTCCCGTCGCCCTTTATAACAGTTTCGTGAGGTACTTTACCAAAAGGTTTGAAACGGTTGCCATCTACAGCAATAAATGTTACATTTTCTAATTTTTCAATTGCTTGGTGCATTGCTAAAATGGAAGCATTCAAAATATTTATTTTATCAATTTCACTAGAGTGTACGTGTGAAAGTCTAAATTCCAAAGCATCTTTTTCAATAATTGGCCTTAAAAATTCTCGCTTTTTTTGTGATAATTTTTTGGAATCGTCAAGCCATTTATTTTTAAATTTTTTTGGTAATATAACTGCAGCAGCTGTTACAGGACCTGCTAAACAGCCTCGTCCGGCCTCATCAGTACCACATTCAAGTTTGTTATTTGTCACACTATTTTTTAACACAGAATTTAAAATTAAAAAAGTAAATATATATTACTTTTTTCAAAAACTATCAAGCTAATTAGAATACCTAATTATTTCCTACTTTTGACATATAAATTTATTTTAAAAATATATGGTATATAAATATTTGAGTGTATTAATTTTTATTTTTGCTTCAAATAATTTATTTGCTCAGCGTGAATTACGCGCTATTGATAAAAAAACCCCATCAAATACAAACTATTATAATGAAAAAGCATCAGATACCCTTTCTGATCGTAATTCAAAAAAAGTCGCCAAAAATCTCAAAGCTAAAATTGAGGATTATAAGATTATTTCCTACAAGCGAGATACTGTTAATTTAGATACAACTCTTACAATAAATAAAGAGTATAAGTTTAATTATTTGAGACGTGATTATTTTGAATTACTACCATTTAATAATATGGGTCAAACTTATAATTCTTTAAGTGAAAATCTATACAGGCGTGGTATTCAACCACGGCTTGGCTCAAAGGCCAAGCATTTTAATTATATTGGTTTAAAGGATATTAATTATTATCGTGTTCCAACTCCATTAACTGAACTAATGTTTAAATCTAATTTTGAACAAGGACAATTATTAGATGCGTTTTTCACTGTAAATACATCCGATCAATTTAATTTTTCTATTGCGTATAAAGGCATGCGTTCTTTAGGGAAGTATCAGCATATTTTATCAAGTATAGGAAATTTCAGATTCACAACTAATTATAACACTAAAAATAAGCGTTATTATTTACGAGCTCATATTGCAAGTCAAGATATAGTAAATCAAGAAAATGGTGGAATTTCAGATGAACAATCATTGGATTTTGAGAACGGTAATCCAGAGTTTATTGATCGCTCATTATTTGATCCACTTTTTGAAGACGCAGAAAATAAACTGAAAGGCCGTAGGCTTTATGTAGAACACACTTATCAATTTAAATTAAAAGATTCTTTAGGAAATAATGGAATAAAGTTTGGTAATATTTTTCATTTAGAAGATAAATTTTACCAGTTTAAACAAGATCGAAATTCAGCTGTATATGGAGATGCATTTGTAACTTCAGATCTTTTTGATAAAAACATTTTCAAACATTTTTATGGGGATTTAAGTTCTGAATATAATAACAATACCCTAGGAGTTTTTAAGGCTAAATTAGGGTATAATCAGTTCAATTATGGATATAATTCCTTGGTGATACTTAATGATCAGACAATATCGAATCGCTTAATAGAAAACTCAGTTTTTTTTGAAGGGGGTTATGAAAATAAAATTGGTTCTATTTCTCTTAAAGCAGACTTGGGTTTTAATATTACAGGCGATATTGATGGTAACTTTATAGATTTGCAAGCAAATTCAGTTTTATCAGATGATTTTAATGCATCTGCTCATCTGAATTTAAATTCTTCTGTAGCCGACTACAACTACAGATTATATCAAAGTGACTATTTGAATTACAACTGGCAAAATAGTTTTAAAAATCAACAATCAAAACAACTTGCCCTTAATTTAAATTCTAAAAAATACGGTGAATTGTCCGCGGATTATACTCTTGTTAATGAATACCTTTATTTTGAAGATAAGGGCTCAGGCGTTAAGCCATATCAGTATAATGGGACAATTAATTACATGCGTATCAAGTATGAAAAAGAATTTAAGTTTAAAAATTTTGGTTTATATAACACAATAATGTACCAACAAGTATTTGATAATAATAAAGTATTAAACATTCCCGAGATAAATACTAGGCATACATTTTATTATGCAAACGAGTTATTTAAAAAAGCATTATTTCTGCAAACTGGTTTCACAGTTAGCTATTTTTCTAAATATTTTATGAATGCCTACGATCCTGTAATTGCTGAATTTTATGTTCAAAATGAATCTTATTATGGTAATTTTCCAAGAATTGATTTTTTTATAAATGCTAAAATTCAGCAAACTCGTTTATTTCTAAAGGCAGAACATTTTAATTCTTCTATGACAGGTTATAACTTTTACTCCGCACCTAATTATCCTTATCGTGATTTTATTGTACGATTTGGAATTGTATGGAATTTCTTTTTGTAGAGTTAATTTTGTAGTGAAATCTCTTTGATCTTGTAACTATATTTTTTTTCTTTTATCAAAAAGGGATTTTTGTTTTTTTGAAATAAATATTGAAAATACACAAGCTTTAAAAGATCAAAAGTTACTCTAATGACACGTTCAAGCCCATAATTTGAAGATCCAAATTGCCTCTGATTATGGCGTACTGGTACTTGTACAATTTTAGCACCATTAAAATGGGCTAGTAAAGTTATGTAACGATGCATTTGAACTTGAAGGTTTATTTTTTTTGCAGTTTCTTTAGTAAAAACTTTGAGTGCACAACCGTGGTCTTTGATGTCCAATTTTGTTATTATGCTAATAATATAATTTGCTATTTTTGATGGAATAGTTTTTATAAATGAATCCTTTCTGTTATTTCGAATTCCAGTAACCAAGTCCCAATTTTCTAATTCTGCTTTATTAATCATCCAAGGAATATCAAAAGGGTCATTTTGTAAATCTCCGTCCATTGTTACAATATATTTTCCTATTGCTAAATCTATGCCCGCCTCCAGCGCTAAACTTTGACCATAATTTTTTTCTAATTCAATTATAAAAAGTGAAGAATGATAGATTTCTTTAAGTCTAGTTCTTGTATCATCAGTAGACCCATCATTTACTATTATAATCTCATAATTTAACCCCAATAAAGCTTCATCGATAGATTTAATTAGTAAACTGATATTTTCTGCTTCATTGAAAATAGGTATAACAACTGAAATTTGCCTAAAATATTTCACTGAGGATTGATTCAAAGAAAAGTTTGTTTCTAAAACAAAACTAAACCATTAATAATAAATTATTATTATAATAGTTTATTTTTATAAATATGATAAAAAATAAATACAATATTATTGGGGTTATGTCAGGCACATCAATGGATGGCTTGGATATTTGTTGGGTAAAGTTTACAAAAAAAAACAAATGGAGTTATCAAATATTAGCTGGTGAGACTTTACAATATTCAAAAAAAATGATAACTAAATTGAAATCGGCAATTAATTGTAGTCCCAAAGATTTAGAGTTACTGGACAAATATTTTACAAATTATATTGGAGATTGCATAAATGATTTTAAAAAAAAATACAGTGTTATAAGTTTAGATTTAGTTTGTAGTCATGGTCATACAGTTTTTCATGAACCTGATAAGGGTATGACATTCCAAATTGGAAATTTACAGCAACTTGCAAATAAAATTCAATGTAAATTAGTTTGTGACTTTCGAGTTCAGGATGTGGCTTTAGGTGGTCAAGGCGCTCCTCTAGTTCCTGTTGGAGATGAGCTTTTATTTTCACAATTTGATTTTTGCTTAAATCTTGGTGGGTTTTCAAATATTTCTTTCAACAGCAAGGGTCAACGCATTGCTTTTGATATTTGTCCAGTAAATATTATAATGAATTATTATTCAAAAAAAATGGGTTTTGACTATGACAAAGGTGGTGAATTTGCGTCACAAGGTGTTGTAGATGAAAATCTTTTACATGCGTTAAATTCTTTAAGCTTTTACAAAAAAGGTCCTCCAAAATCACTTGGGTTGGAATGGGTGCGAAGTAAGGTAATTCCATTAATTAATACATTTTCTTTAGATTATAATTCCATATTAAGAACTTTAGTTGAACACATAGTTGTTCAAATTACTTGCGTTATAGAAAAATATAATCTAAATAAAGGACTTTTTACCGGTGGAGGAGCATTAAATACATATTTAATGAAATGTATTTCAGAAAGATTAAATAATCCAATTATTGAGACTGAAAATGAATTAATTCACTTTAAAGAAGCTCTTATTTTTGGTTTTTTAGGAGTTTTAAAATTAAGAAATGAAATCAATTGTCTAGCGAGTGTTACTGGAGCTAATCGTGATCATTCAACTGGTAAAATTTATTACCCTAGTTAAGATAATAAGCCTAGAATCTTTTATATATTTGTAAACATTTAATAAATTCTTAATTGTCAACTAAAATTCATGGAAACAATTATAATAATTGTATTTATTGCCGGCTATTTAGCCATCACCCTAGAACATAGTTTAAAGATTGATAAACTTGTTCCAGCTCTAATTATGATGTCTATTAGTTGGGCATTAATATCGTTTGGAGTTGATGAATTTAATTCCTGGTTCGATTCTTCCAAACATACTTTATTAACTAATTTTGACACATTACTACATAATGACAAGATGCACCTTGTTGAGGAATCACTTTTGCATCACTTAGGAAAGACAGCTGAGATTTTAGTGTTTTTATTAGGAGCTATGACAATTGTTGAAATTATAGCCTATTTCAATGGATTTTCAACAATCAAAAAATTCATTAGAACAAAAAAGAAAACAAAGTTATTATGGATTTTTTGTTGGTTAGCATTTATTCTATCAGCCATAATTGATAATTTAACAGCTACTATTGTTTTAATTTCTTTACTTCAAAAATTGGTTAAAGAACGTCAAATTCGTTTATGGTTTGCTGGACTTATTATCATTGCAGCTAATGCAGGGGGTGCTTTTTCACCAATTGGAGATGTTACAACAACTATGCTTTGGATTGCAGACAAAGTTACCACACCATATCTGTTCGGCTACTTATTATTACCCTCTCTTGTATGTATGCTTGTCCCAACCTATCTAGCATCTAGATTATCGGTTTTCAAAGGCGATTTAGATGTTTATGGCTCAGACGATTCTGCTTCCGGGCGTTTTAGTAGTACAATGCTATATTTAGGACTATCCGCAATTATTTTTGTTCCTTTTTTTAAAATGGTTACTCATTTACCACCATATGTAGGTATGATGCTTTCTTTAGGAATAGTCGCTATTTTTGCCGAAATATGCAGTTCTTCAAAGTTTAGTTTAGAGGGATTAGACAATAAAAAGCATACCAGTCCAATACACCACTCATTGACTAAAATTGAACTTCCAAGTATTTTGTTTTTCTTGGGAATTTTGATGGCCGTTGCAGCGCTAGAATCTCTAGGAATTTTATTTGGTTTTGCTGATTGGCTTAAAGTTAGTACGCCACATATTGGAACTGAAATGGCAGGCACTGCTGTTTCGGATCTTGTTGTTATTCTCTTAGGAGTTGGATCCGCTGTAATTGATAATGTACCTTTAGTAGCCGCTTCACTTGGAATGTTTTCTGAAGCTTCTGATAATATTTTATGGCATTTTATTGCTTACTCTGCTGGTACAGGAGGAAGTATGTTGGTGATTGGGTCTGCTGCAGGTGTTGTTGCTATGGGTATGGAAAAAATAAATTTTTTCTGGTATTTAAAAAAGATTAGCTGGCTAGCATTTACAGGTTTTGTTTGTGGTGCTTTGGTTTTTTTATTCACTAGAACCTTATTTTAATCTTATTATTTAAACACTGTTTTGAATTACGATGAAATAACATTGTGGATGTTTTCTAAACTACCTATGTATCAGCGTCAAGGTAATGTGGCTTATAAAAAAGATTTAATCCGAACGGAGCTACTGCTGAACCATCTAAATTCCCCTCACAAACATTTTAAATCAATTCATATTGGTGGAACTAATGGTAAAGGCTCTACAGCCCACATGATAGCTTCTGTATTTCAAGAATCTGGTTACAAAGTCGGTTTATACACCTCCCCTCATTTAATAGATTTTCGTGAACGAATTTTAATTAATGGTTGTAAAATATCAAAAGAATTTATCATTCGATTTGTCAAACAAAATAAAGATTTTTTTGAATCTAACCATTTATCTTTTTTTGAAATGACAGTTGGTATGGCTTTTAAATACTTCTCAAAAGAAAAAGTTGATGTCGCAATTATTGAAGTAGGTTTAGGTGGAAGACTAGATTCCACAAACATTATCAACCCAGAAATATCCATAATTACTAATATAGGTATGGATCATACTGAGTTTCTTGGAGACACTCTACAAAAAATAGCTACAGAGAAAGCAGGGATTATTAAAAGAAATGTACCAGTTATAATTGGCGAAAGACAAACTGAAGTTGAAAATATTTTCATTAGTAAAGCAAATTCATTGAATTCAGATATATACTTTGCAGATGAAGGAATAGACCAAACTATTCCTTGTAGTTTGGGAGGTGAGTATCAACAAAAAAATGTAAAAACAGCTTTACAGTCATTAAAAGTTTTACAAAGTAAAGGTTTCTATTTTTCTGATAATCAAATAACAGAGGGTTTAATAAAAATCCAAAAGAACACAGGTCTTCGAGGCCGCTGGGAGCTGATTTCAAAAACTCCAAAAATCATATGTGACACAGCTCACAACAGGGAGGGTTTAATATTAGTTTTAAATCAATTACAAAAAGAATCTTATGAAACTCTTCATATTGTTTTAGGGATGGTATCAGATAAATCAGTAGAAAGTATAATAGATTTATTTCCTAAAAAGGCTATTTACTATTTTTGTAAACCAAATATTTCAAGAGGTATGGATGTTGAAATTTTGGCGGATAAATTCCTTAAATTTGGATATATAGGAGCTCAATATTCATCTGTTAATGCGGCCTTTAAAAACGCAAAGCAACAGTGCTCAATTCAAGATTTAATCTTTGTTGGGGGAAGTACATTTGTAGTAGCTGAGGTCATTTAAATTTTAGTAAAAATCCTTTTGCGAAAAGAAAAACTAATCTATATTTGCACACCTATAATTAGGGCGCGTAGCTCAGTTGGTTCAGAGCACCTGGTTTACACCCAGGGGGTCAGGGGTTCGAATCCCTTCGCGCCCACTGTAGTTAACCTCACAAATTGTGAGGTTTTTTTTATTTAATACCTATGCAAAATTAATTATCTCGCTTTACATGAATAACTCCTGTGATTGTGTGTGGGTTGCCTTGATCATCTAAATAAGCTCCGCCAAAATTAATATCAATATATTCATCAATTGCGTTGCCAAAGGAATTTAAATTAAGAATAATTTCGTTGTCATTTGTATTTGGATATATTGGACAGTTTTCAACAAAATAAAAAGTTTCGTTATTGGTTTGATACCCAAACTGATACTCACCTTCGTAATTTGGATAATTTGGATTCAAAGAAACTCTCAGCCAGAAACAATTTTCCCAATCATTATTGTTTTCACCAAAATACTGAATATCTAAATCAAATGATGCATCAACATAAAAATTAGAAAAAACATACTCTAGAGCACCCCCATCGATACTATATTGAATAAACTCATCAACAGAGTTACAGGCGGATAATACTCCCAAGTCTGTTAGTGGACTTGTTAGTGTATAATTAATCTCTCCAGTAGTTTGTAAATTGTCATAATCATAACCTGCAATGCTAAGATTTGAATTTTCATTACAACTTAGAATATTGGTTTCAAAATCACCATCTGAAACTAAGCTGTAGAAAGTTTCTCCACCTTCAATACTCCCTTGAATATATCCATTAACTACATTACCTCCAGAGCATGTGTTGAATTGTCCTGTAATAGTTTCAAAGTATTCTTCAACCTCAGGCATATCCAATATAACATTAATTAACGCATCTTCTGAAAGTGGACCAATATTTTGAGATGAATTAGGAATTTCTTGATTGTTACAAATACCATTTAGAAAGTAATTCAAATTTAAAATTTGATTTGCTGGTACAATACCACAAACCTCTCCATTTTCATTTGTTATCCCGTAACCAGTACCATTTAACTCACTCTCAATACTAACTTGTATATTACTTATTGGGTTATTATTTGCATCAGTAATATTTAAGCATATATTAACATATTCCGCAGGGATATCACAATTCCAAAACGAGAAGTGGCTAACATTACCAACATAATTAGATCCCTGCAATGTAGCGCTACCTTCTTCAACCCAATATCCATTAGTTTCGTCAAAATACCAAAGCGGTATTTCATTTGGAGCTCCATTAAGTATCTCTGGGTCTAAAGGAATTGAAATTGTAGCTTGAGTACCTTCCTTGAGATTAAGTTTTTCTCCAGAATCACTTCTAAGTTCTATGGCCAACATTCCTAGTGTTTCCAACATTCTTGCTTCGTTTTGTAAATTCTGAGCCAATAACATTCCAGGCATTTGATTAACCATATTTTCATCCGATGGGTTTAAAAAGTGGAGAGTTACCAGTACGTTTCCATTATAGCTACTACCATCTGAGAGGCTGTATTCTCCGGCAAGGTCTATACTTGCACCATTTCCCAAACTGACCGTGGATGCAACTCCAGAGTTAACCGTTTCAGTTACCGTCATTGGTAATAATATTATTTTAACATGATTCACACCTGTTGTTGGAACAATAGCTCTAGATCCATTTATGAAACCTGCTTTTTCAGCTTTTATGTAAGCAAACTTTTCATAAACTTGTGCATTTTTAAGAATAAAAATTCCGTTATTATCTGTTTCAGTTGAGCTATCTCCGATTTCAATCATTGCACCACTTATAGGATTGTCTTGTAAATCTACAACTCTACCAAAAAAGTCACTATTATATTGATTTCCAAAGTTTTCAACAAATTCTCCAGTTGGGGTTGTGGAATTAGAGTTTCCTAAATTTCCTGTTGGATCATCATTACAGCATAAAAACAAAGTAAAAATTACAGGAATAATTAAGATCTTAAGGAAAGATTTTATCTTGATTGAATTCATTTTTTTATAATTTTTTTTTAAATATATAATAATTCTCGCTTTGATCATTTAAATAAATTTTTTTTTAAAACTTGTAAAAAACAAGCTTTAGATTTATCTTAGTTTTTTAAAATAACTACTATGAGAAAAATAATATTATTTTTAATGGCTTTTATACTCAGTTGTGCAGATATTTCTGTAAAGTCAACGGTTGAAGTAAATACAGAAGATAAGAATCAAGAAACTTTTATGAAAAATGTGAATATTTTCAAGAAATTTCCAGAAGGAATGTCCACTAGAGATTTAGAGTTGTCAATGAGTATTTTTGCGGATTCTCTAAAGTGGTATGGTCCTGATCAGAAAACAAGTGATTTATATGCTTCAAAGACTGATTTACGTACTGCATTACAAGGATACATGAGTATGTATAATTCTTCTTCTTTTAAAAATGACATCTATTATGGAGGGAATTTATATTCTTCAAATGACGATGTATCATCTAGTCCAAATGGTATAAGAATTTACGGCGATTGGCATCACACCCATATCGAAAGCGGAGTTGAAGTTAGTCACAAATGGATGGCCATAGCTCGTTTAAATAGAGATGGGAAAATTTACCAATTCGTTGACTATTTTGATGTAGGTGGGTTTTTAAGTCAACACGATAAATAAAAGCTATTAAAAATAGCCTTTGTTCTTGATATTATATCAACATGGTTACAGGGTTTTCAATGAATCCTTTGAGTGTTTGTAGGAATACTGAACCTGTTGCGCCATCAACGGTTCGATGATCACATGCTAAAGTTAACTTCATTGAATTTCCTATAACAATCTGACCATTTTTAACAATAGGTTTTTCTGTAATCGTACCAACGGACAGTATAGCAGAATTTGGTTGATTAATTATGGAGGTAAAGCTTTCAATTCCAAACATTCCTAAATTAGAAATAGTAAATGTGCTTCCTTCCATCTCTTGTGGAGTTAGTTTTTTATTTCGAGCACGTGCTGCAAAATCTTTAACCGCAGCACCAATTTGCGGTAGTGATTGTTCATTAGCAAATTTAAGAACAGGAACGACTAATCCATCCTCTACTGCTACAGCAACGCCAATATGAACGTGGTTATTAAGCTTCATTCGGTCTTCAAACCACTGAGAGTTAACTTGGGGATGTTGTCTTAATGCTAGAGCACAAGCTTTAACAATAATATCATTAAATGATATTTTTGTTTCAGGAATAGAATTGAATTGCTGGCGGAACGCTATAGCATTGTCCATATTGAATTCCACTGCAAGGTAGTAGTGAGGAGCAGAAAATTTTGATTCCCCCAAGCGTTTCGCAATTACTTTTCGCATTTGAGAATTAGTAATTTCGTCAAAGTCTTCTTTACCGCTAGCAACAAATTTAGCAACTGAAGTCGAAGCTGTTGAACTATGTGGGGTGAAGTTCTCTACATCACGTTTTATTATTCGACCATTTTCACCACTTCCATTAATTTGATTTAATGAAATACCTTTTTCTTCAGCAATTTTTTTTGCTAAAGGAGAAATATATATTCTATTTTTATTAGTTGGAGTTGGCGATGAAACTTCAGTTTTAATTGTTTGTGTATTTGAAGATTCAAAAACTAATTTTTCTTGTGCATCTTCTACAACCTTTTCACTTATTTCTTGAATTTCTATTTTAGCAGTGTTATTACTAGTTTTAAAATTTTCAGCAATTCCACTGACATTGGTTCCCTCAGGACCAATAATTGCTAAAAGATCATCAACAACTGCAGATTCTCCAACAGCAAGGCCAATATGCAACAAAGTTCCTTCATTGAAGGACTCAAATTCCATAGTTGCCTTGTCTGTTTCAATCTCAGCAAGTATTTCTCCTTCTTCAACATAATCACCAACGTTTTTTAGCCAACTTGCAACAGTTCCTTCTTCCATGGTGTCGCTCAGTCGTGGCATAGTCACAACTACAACACCTTGAGGCAAATCAACAGTACCACTAACCTCATCAATTTCTTCTTGGGACTCAGAAGATTCTAATGTTTCCTCAAGATCATCATTTGTTTCATGTTTTTCAACGGAACCCTCTAAAATTGCTGATATATCTTCACCTTCATCACCAATGATAGCTAAAAGTTTATCGACTTTTGTAGTTTCACCCACTTGAACCCCTATGTGAAGCAAAACACCTTCATTAAAGGACTCAAATTCCATAGTTGCTTTATCTGTTTCAATTTCTGCCAGGATGTCACCTTCTTCAACACGNTCTCCAACTTTTTTCAACCAGCTAGCAACNGTACCCTCTTCCATGGTATCACTTAAGCGTGGCATGTTTACAATGATTGCCATGATTTATAATTTATGTTTTAAAAATGGNTAATCTTCTTGCTCGTAAACAGCATCGTACATCAAACTTTTATCTGGAAACGGNGATTCTTCAGCAAATTTCTCACATTCAGNAACAAGCTCNTTNACCCTGGTGTTAATAGCTTTAATATCATCTTCAGTTGCATATTTTTTTTCTAAAATGACTTCTTTCACTTGAGTTATNGGATCAATTTTTTGATATTCTTTNACTTCATCTTTAGTTCTGTAGTGTTGAGCATCACTCATGGAATGGCCTCTGTAGCGATATGTCTTCATTTCTAGGAACGTAGGTCCATCTCCTTTTCTTGCTCGCTGGATGGCTTCGTCAAATGCTTCTGCAGCTTTTATTGGATTCATACCATCAACTGGTCCACAAGGCATTTCATATCCNAGACCTAATTTCCAAATATCGGTATGATTAGCAGTACGTTCCACAGATGTTCCCATAGCGTATCCATTGTTTTCACACACAAACACTACAGGAAGTTTCCAGGTCATAGCCATATTAAAAGTTTCATGAAGTGAGCCTTGGCGGGCAGCTCCATCTCCAAAAAAACATAGTGTTACCGCTCCTGTTTCATAGTATTTATCTCCAAATGCCATACCTGCACCTAGTGGAATTTGACCCCCAACAATACCATGGCCTCCGTAAAAACCATGTTCCTTTGAAAAAATATGCATTGANCCTCCCAAGCCTTGAGAAGTACCTGTAGCTTTACCAAAGAGTTCTGCCATTACCCTGCGCGGGTCAACACCCATTCCAATGGGCTGAACGTGATTTCTGTAAGCAGTAATCATTTTGTCTTTCGAAAGGTCCATTGCGTGTAGAGCACCTGCTAAGACAGCTTCTTGACCATTATAAAGGTGGAGAAATCCTCTAACTTTTTGCTGAATATATACTGCTGCTAGTTTATCCTCAAACTTGCGCCAAAACTGCATATTTTCATACCAGTCTAAATATATTTCTTTGGTTATTTCTTGCATTTAATTACTAATAGTAGTTGATAAACTGATTGCAAAAATACCACTTTGATTTTTAACCTGAAAAAGGAAACTATAAATTTTTAATTAAAAATTTATAGCATATTCTTATCGAATATCCAGGGAAGTATATTNTCTACAGACTTTGAATAAGCTATTTCTCCGNCTGTTCCCATAAAATAAAGTTCAATTGGTGTGTTTTGCAATTGTTCATATTCTGCGAGTACTTGTCTACATGCACCACAAGGCGGTATAGGTTTATTTGCTCCATTTGATTTGGAGCCTGCTGANATTGCCATTTGTAAAATTTTGATATTTGGAAATTTAGAACCTGCATAAAAAATAGCATTGCGCTCTGCGCAGAGACCTGACGGATACGCTGCATTTTCTTGATTGTTTCCAGTAACAATCTCTCCATTTTCTAATTTCAAAGCTGCACCAACTAAAAACTTGGAGTAGGGTGCATATGCTTTTAGGCGCGCTTTCTCAGCAGCCTTCATGAGTTTAGCTACATCATCAGATAATGCATTTTTTGAATTGTAAAGAGTGAAATCTATATTGAAACTAACGTTTTTCATTACAAATAATTTATTAATCACCAAATTTGGTACTGATTAAAGCGAGTATTTTTAAAGTAGATTAATATTCTAGGTACTCACCATCACCTATATTGAATGAAAGTGAAAAGCGAAGTGTATTTTCTAATGGACTCTGTACTTTTGAAGCAGAAAATAAATATGACATATCAATATTTATAGTTGAGTATTTGAAACCAGCNCCTAAAGAAAAGAACTTACGCGCACCTTTTGTTTCATTTTCATTAAAAAAACCAGCTCTTAAGGCAAATGAATCTTGGTATAAATATTCCGCACTCAGTGCCCAGGTAAATTCATCTAACTCTTCACTAAATCCCCCTGGAGCATCACCAAAAGATTGAAAAACTCCTTGGACAAAACCTACATTTGGATCTTGGCCATCAATAATGACATTATCATTAACTTCAGTCCCTAAAGTGTCATCATCTTGATTATAAATTCCATCTCCATTATCNTCTGTATAATTGAACTCTGTTCCATAAACNGGTGGGGTGGGAACAAGTAATTTTGCAACTTCTGCAGTAACACTTAATTTATTGTAAAAGTCAAAAATNAAATCAAACCCTCCTCCAATTCTTAAGTTTGTAGGTAAAAAGTTTTCTCTTCCAGCATCATCATATTTTAATTTAGGTCCAATATTTTGAATAGCAAAACCACCTCTCCAGCGGCCATTAAAATCATTATATGCAACTTCATCACCTTGATAAAAACCTGATATTCCAACTGCATAGCTATTAGCTGCTTTTGCATTTGGAACAACGGCTTGGATTTTTAAATCAGATCTTATATATCCCAATGAGACTGCCATAGAGAAATTATCAGAAAGGCGCAAAGAATATGAAGCATCAATATTCAATTCATTGGGTTTTTCAATTATTGGGATATCATCAGGACCATTTCTTAATTCAATTTCTCCAAGAGAAAAATATTTAAAACTTCCTGCAAAAGCGCTGCGCTCATTAATTCGGTTAAAATAATTTAAACTACTAATTGAAATATCATTTACTAGCTTACTTAAATATGGGGTATAACTTACACCAAATCCAGATTTGGTTTCCGANAAGGCGTATTTTGATGGATTCCATTGTTGGGAATAAGTGTCAACAGATGTTGCTACTCCCATATCACCTAAACCAGCTCCTCTTGCATCAGACGCAATTAACAAAAAGGGGACTGCAGTAGTAATAACCCTTGAGTCAGAATTTGGCAATATAACCGTCTGTGCTAAAACGTTATTATAGTTTGGAGTTGCAATTAGTAATAAACTTAAAATTTTAAATAAGNTGGTAAGTTTTTTTTGGTTCATCATTTTGAGTTTGGATCAAACAAATATAAGTTATTATTAAAGGATTACAAGTTTTTCAATTTTTTCTGATTTCATNCCAGTAAGANTGGATTTAACATTTAATTTATAAACATACACACCCTTTCCTATCTTATTTCCAAAGTCATCTGTTCCATCCCATGTGATGTCTCTTGAAAGTGAACTTGTAATTCCATCTGCATTAGTTTGACTATTTATAGTTTTAATCAATTTACCTGAAATTGTNAATATTTGTATAGAAACGTCTAAAACCCCAGAACTATTGTGATTGAACCAAAATTCCGTGTAATTAATAAAAGGATTTGGGTAATTTAATACATTAGTGAGTTCTAAACTTTCATTTTGGTCATATACTACAAATTGAATCTCTTTGGTTGAAGCGTTATTATATACATCCCAGGCTTTCAAAGATAAAGTGTGTAAGCCAGGTGATAAATTTCTTAGCTGATAACTTAAACTACCACTTTGATAACTATCAATGTCTGCAACATAATAGTCATTCAATATATAAGGATTTGTTTCATCTCCATCAATAAGTGCAACAATATCGTGTCCAACTCCGCTTGAAGTATTAATTCCATTTTCGTCGAACAAGTTTGCAATTAGTGTGGGACTTTCGTTAGTTATTCCACCTGAGATAAAACTTTCGTCATTCATAAAAAGTTCAATAGTTGGACCTATATTATCCTCAGGNGCATTTAAATTGACCCCNCCAATTTTAATATCAAAATTATAACCTCTTTGGTCTGATAAAAGATTTTCTGTTTTTGAATAAAAACTAATTTTACCATTTCCAACAGGAACAGAAATATCTCTGGGGACTATAAAATTAATTTCAAATTCACCGTTTTCTACAGATGCTTGTCCCCTAAAAAGCACTTCTCCTAAAGCTTCATAGTCCATAATAATTANTTGACCATCTAGAGTGGTTCCATCGTTACCTAGGGTNGACCTTTGAATATTTTTATCATAAATNGTTGCTGTTAAAGTACCGTTATAGTTACTAATAATAGAACCTTGATCGTTAGATACAAAACCTTCAATTTTTGCTGGACTCAATGCTTGAAGTGTAATATTTGTNTTANTAATATCTTCATCATTAATTTTTGTTGCTATTATATCAGGATCTGCTAATGGTAATCTTAAAGCTGGATCACCAATAAAGAAGACCAATCTTCGCTGAGCATTATTAGTAACCGCAGGGTCATTTTTTGTAAGCCTTAAGGCTTCAGCCATGCTCATNGTTTGGCTGTTTTCGTAATCAAACAAGTATTGACTTAGTGTGGTGTTAAACTCAACACCAACGCTTATAAAAATTTGACGAGTAGTCGTTATTAGGCTTATGGCTCCACCATTTTTATTCCAAAAAAGATATTCACCTGCAGTTACTCTCAAAGGATTGTCAAATTTTGTATACTCACAAGTCACTGTTACAAAACAACTAAGCTTATTGGGGTTATTAAGTTCTTGAGCGTTAATTTTATCAAAGATACGCTCCAATGCTAATCCGTNTTCACCTCCATGGCCAAAATAATTTACAACAATAGCACCCACCTCAAGAGCATCAAATATTGCATCGTTTACTTGTGGATAACGACTACCTCCAGATGAAGTTTCTTGAGCAAACGTATCTGAATGGATTTTTTCGACATTTATAAATGGTTTAGACTGTTTGACATCTTCAGCAATTTGATCTGTTGTTTGCTGTAATAATCTATCACTTACCTTGTCTACATCATCTGAAATTAGTAAAAAGTTATTTCGCCAATTNCCAAAAGCATTGCTACTGTAATAGGATTCTATTTTATCCACCATATCATTAGCTCGTTGTGGNGATTCAGCCAAAATTCTNCCAACGGCAATATCTAATTTATCTCCATTGGACATACTCCCTTCATTTGTATCCATCATTCCGAAAAAATCATCTGAAACAAATGAACTTGTTAAGCTAAAACTGCTAGTAGATAACCAAGATGGTGTAACATTTGTATTATTCGAAATACGGTTTTTGTAATCAAAAGATGCATCTCCGAACATACATAAATATTTAATTCTTTTGTCTGGGCTAGTAGCATTATCATAAACATATTTAACTAAGTTTCTAATTCCAGCAATATCTTGCATACCCGAACTAAATTCTTTATAGATNTCATTAAGAACAACAACCTTTACATTTAAATTATTTTTATCCCTGTTGATATTAGCCAAGCGTTCAGCTTGATTTTTTAAAAATTGGGGGGTAATTATTAAATAGTCNATATCTTNAAACTGGCCTTGATTATTNAAAAATATAGTTCCCTTTAAATCTTGATTACTNACAGAACTATTAGAAACTATGGTTGGAGTATAGCAATCACTATAGGATACTGCTTGAAAAATTTTATTCTGTCCAAGTGATGTCTTAAAACTAAATTCAGCATTACTATCATCATTGGTATATGAGGTAGGGTTATAGTTGTTTGTAATGTCCCATACTTCATTAATTGAGGAAGCATTGGATATATTAAATTGTCCAACCCCATTTAATAATGGCATATTGTTATTTTTAAACTGAAATTGTAAGTCATTTGATATCAATTCTCTTTCAGCTTCAATTGAAATATAATCTAAATAAGCTGAGGCAGAGGGGTTTCCATTATTGTTGTAAAATAAGTCTACAGACACATTGTCTGAGCTACTAGTTACAGTATTATTGAAAATATTTTCAGTAGCAAGTATTCCATATTCAACTGATGGTAATACTAAATTATCGACAGTTATATTATTAACTTTAATTTCCATTTCAGTATNAGACTCAGCTGTTGCAGCTACATAAACTTTAAGTTCTAAATCACTAGTTGTGATGAGATTCGGAAAGTTGAAATTAAATGTACGTGAATTTTCAAAGTAAAATCGATGTCCAAACCATCGGCGACCCATTTGGCCAATATTAAATTCGTCCTTCTCAATAAATTTGTAATCGTGAAATGTTGTAAATATTGTAGTTGGTGTTCCAGCAGGTTGGTCTGCTAAACCAATTCTTAAGCCATCTTCATTGCTGGTTTTAATATAATAATATNCCTTATCACTGTAGGGGTTTATGTGTGAATTATTATCAGNATTAAATTGTTTAGGCCCAATTGCGTAAAAAAGTAAGTAGTCAGTATCGTTAAAAACTCCATCACTTTCTCCTATAAACTTTACAGCATTTTGAATTAAGTCATTTGACACAGTTTCATTATTAATTAGAGGGAGTGATTTACCTCCNTGACCATATAGCTTAATTTTTTTTGGATTTANATTGCTTGTATTTACCCCTAGTGAATTAAAAAAATCTTTATCTAGCTTNTAAACTCCTGTAGTGTCAACAGCGAAGCGGTACCAATTACCTGTTTTTAAAGCAGAACTTTGAATTTGAGAGTTTGAATTTATTGATTTATACGTNGTTAATGCATTATAAGATATGTTAAAACTTATAATTTTCTTTAATATTCCATTCTGAATAAAAATAGGGTTTANTTCTACAGTTAATATGGNATTATCTCTTGTTTTTGAATTATATAATTTNAGCTTAGGGGCCGTGGGAATTAATCTTAACTTTAAATCTTTCAAATCAGAAGTTGAAATATTTTGAGTTACAAGATTTGTAAGTTCTACACGATCAGGATCAATATTTTCCGAAGATTTCCAGGAGTCTGTAAATTTAAGACCACTTTCTGNAGAATAATTGAAATTATTTTTTTGGAAAAAAGGCAATTCGATTTGATTGTCACCTGTGCTAAATACTTTTGAATTGTCCCATTTTATTTCAAAGTTTCTATCTTGGGAGTACCCAAAACTTATAACACTTATAAAAATTAAAAATAGTGGAATTTTGTTCATGAAAACCAAACGGAAATTGATGTAAGATATTATGNAAGTGATACTTGAATTTTCAAAATTACGATAATAAAGTGTCATAAAAAGCGTTATACGTAAAAACGTAAAGTATCTAAGGTTAAAAAATATATAAACGATTTAAATTTTCATTGCAAACCAAATCATAATTACTATATTGCAATTCCAAATTTTTNGATACTTTTCAAATAAAATCAAGTATGATGTATTATAAGATGTTAAGACTTTGTTTTGTGATCTTTTTTAGCCTAGCCCTTGTTGGGTGTAGTAAATCCTCCAAATATGGAAATTCTTCTAGAGGAACTGGATGGCAGATTAATGCTAAAGAGGGCGGTTTTCAATATAACACTCGATTTAAAGAACAAGAAACTGCTCCCGGATTAGTNTTTGTTGANGGNGGTACCTTCACCATGGGTAAAGTACAAGATGATGTTATGCATGATTGGAATAATAGTCCAAATCAGCAACATGTTCAATCTTTTTATATGGATGAAACTGAAGTTACAAATATGATGTATTTGGAATATTTAGATTGGATAAAGAAAGTTTATTCACCGGATGATGAACAATACGCAGGTATTTACAAAGGCGCACTCCCTGATACTTTAGTATGGAGAAATAGATTAGGTTATAGTGAGATTCTAGTTGAAAATTACCTTCGTCANCCTGCATATGGTAATTACCCAGTAGTTGGAGTTAGTTGGCTTCAGGCNACAGAATATGCCAAATGGAGGTCTGANCGAGTGGGTGAAATGGTCCTTCAAAAAGAGGGCTACTTAACTAAAGATTCACACATTCCTGGNACTGAAGGAGTTAGAGCTGAAAGTAATTTTAACATAGATACATATGTNAATGCACCAACTCAAACATTTGGTGGTAATGAAGAAGTACTTTCAGGTGGTAAAAGAAGAGAACAATTAGATCTAGATGGTAATCCAATAAATGTGTATGCCACCCGAGAATCTGGTGCTATNCAAATAAGATATAGACTTCCAACTGAGTCAGAATGGGAGTATGCTGCCTTAGGTCTTACAGAGCTAAGAGATTATAATATNTACCGTGGTAGAAAAAAATATCCCTGGGATGGTCAATATACTAGAACTGGACAAAGAAAAATTAAAGGCGACCAGTTAGCTAATTTTAAGCAAGGTAAAGGCGATTATGGTGGTATTGCTGGTTGGTCAGATGATGGCGCTGATATTACCAATGAAGTAATGTCGTATGATCCTAATGATTTTGGTGTCTATGATATGGCTGGTAATGTAGCTGAGTGGGTCGCAGACGTTTATCGTCCAATTGTTGACGATGAATTTAGTGATTTTGCTTACTACCGTGGAAATATATATACCAAAAATGCCATAGCTGAGGATGGTTCGATTAAAGTTGTTGGAATAGATGATATTAAATTTGATACNCTTTCAAACGGAAAGGTTATTGCAAAATCTCTTCCTGGACAACTAGCCCAAGTTCCTGTTGATGAAGATGAAACATATTTACGTCCTAATTTTGACACCAGTGATAATAGAAACTTTAGAGATGGAGATAGACAGTCAACAAGATATTTTGGTGAAACTCAAGAAGGTGACTTATTTCCCCCAATGTATGATTCTCCACAACATTCGGTTAAGTCTAATCAAGACGGTTCTTTAGATAGAAAGTTTGATAAATCAGACACTAGAACCTCTTTAGTTAACGATAAAGTACGTGTTTACAAGGGNGGCTCNTGGAAAGATAGAGAATTTTGGTTAGACCCTGCTCAAAGACGTTTCTACCCAGAAGATATGGCAACAGATTTTATTGGATTTAGATGTGCAATGTCCAGAGTTGGNTCTAAGTCAAAAACTAAAAAGAAAAAAAATTAAAAAGTATTTACTTGATACATTTTAAAGTCCCAATAATATTTTGGGACTTTTTTGTACATTTAAATTATGGGAATTGAAGAACTTCATCATTTATTTTTGAACTCAAAAGGTGTCTCTACAGACACTAGAACACTAAGACCTGGTAATCTATTTTTTGCCTTAAAAGGGATTAATTTCAATGCCAATAAATTTGCAAAAAAAGCATTAAAANTAGGTGCATCTTATTCGGTAGTTGATGAAAAATCAGACTCNCACAGTGAACAATTNATTTTAGTCGATGACGTTTTAAAATCTTTGCAAAAATTAGCTGCTTTTCANAGAAAGTATTTAGGNATTCCTATAATTGCNTTGACTGGAAGCAATGGTAAGACCACTACTAAAGAACTTATATCTTCTGCTTTGTCACATCGCTATAACATCCATTCAACAGATGGCAACTTAAATAACCATATTGGAGTACCATTGACATTACTTCAAATGGATGAATCTACAGAAATTGGAGTTGTTGAAATGGGCGCTAATCATATTGGAGAAATTGCTGCTTTGTGCGAGATCGCGTCTCCCACTCATGGCTATATTACTAACTTCGGTAAAGCCCACCTGGAAGGATTTGGAAGTGAATCTGGGGTTATAAAGGGAAAGTCAGAGCTTTACAACTACTTAAAAGTTAGTGATGGATTAATTTTTGCTAATAAAGATGATACAATTCAACTTAAACAAATTGGATCATATAAAAATATATATACTTTTTCAAATTATAGCAGGAGTAGTGACTTACAACTTTCGAAATCTTTAAATCGATCCTTTTTAAAGTTAGAATATGACGGATTTTCAATACAAAGCCAACTTATAGGATCTTATAATTTTTCAAACCTTGCGGCATCTATTCTTATTGCGCGTTTTTTTGAGGTTAAAAATCAAATAATTAAAAAGGGCATTGAATCGTATAATCCTGAAAATAACCGCTCCCAAATCATAAAGAAAGGAAGTAACACTTTTATTTTAGATGCCTACAATGCCAATCCTAGTAGTATGTTGGCTGCATTAGAGAATTTCAATCAAATGAAAAGTAAATCTAAAGCTATAATCTTAGGAGATATGTTTGAATTGGGTATCCAAAGTAATGTCGAGCATCAGGCTTTAATTGATAAAGTAACATCTTTGAATTTTTCTCGAGTTTATTTTGTTGGTGCCAACTTTTATGAACTGGCTCCAGATTTATCTAACGAACTTTTTTTTGAAACCACGGAGTCTTTTCAAAAAAAGCTTAAATCATTAGTTTTTAAAGACACTTTGGTTTTGATAAAAGGTTCAAGAGGCATGGCCTTAGAAACCTTGATAGAGTTTTTCTAATTATTTTAGGAGGTCTTTACTTTAAAGTATAATTGACTCTTTTATATAGTCTTTCGTAAAGTTTATATTATAGTTTTGAACTCCAAATTCAATCAGAACAATATTACTTTGTTTGTCAGATCTCTCTAGAAAAAGCGTATTTTCAATTTTAATAGATTCTATTTTTCCATCTGAATGACAATCAGAGATTTCAAAAAACAAATAAATATCGTGTAAGTCCTTTGCTATTTCCTTTCCAATCCACTTATAAGTTACCTTTTTTTCATTTAAGGAAATTTGTAAATGACTGTTGAAGTAATTTTTGATATATTTTTCCGATAATTTATTTTCTTTTTGACTTCCCAGATTTAATTTTCCAGAAGTTTTTGTCTGTAAGGTTTTTTCGAGATCATCAATAGCAACTCTTACAGTAATTTCAATAGATTCTTCGCTTTTGTTGTAATGTAAAGTTGTGTGAGAGACATGAAAATCATGAAGGAAAAGCATTGTGTTAATTAATAATAATATCAAAGGCTTTATCATACAATTTATTATTCTAAGCCTATCGCTTTTTGGCTCTTATTGATCTTTGCATTGGGTTTTCAATCTTTTCCTCATTAATTTTGTAAAGCTGGAAACGTGTCGGCTCATTCCTTGGAGGCCAATAATTATTATTCAAATCAACATCTGCTGTTTCTAAGAATGGATCTAGTTTGATATTTACCAATTCCTTATCAAGCATAAAAACTTTTTTGATTTTTTCAGAATTTCTTTTCCATATTTCTGCAGGAATTCGGACTATTTCTTGAGTACCATCTTTAAAAGTAAATTCTAAAATGATAGGCATGACGAGCCCACCGATGTTTGAAAATTCAAGTTCGTAATAATTTTTGTTCGAATCTAAAAGCGCTTTCTCATCAGCACTAAGACTTTCAAGAAATATCATGTAATCTTCTCTGTCTAAAATATTAGTTTCAAAAGGGTCATAAGTTGTGTAAAAATCTACTGCACCCTTGTCTTTTTCGGTAATTGTTTTTGAGATAGAAGCAGTATCTCGAGATTTACCAATGTAAGTACTATTTTTTTCTTTCTGATTTTTTGAAACAGGATTTTCAATATCAGGATTGGCAGAGTTAATTTTAAACCAATTAACTTGGTCTAAAGAAATATCCACACAATCGTTGGTATAAAACCAACCTCTCCAAAACCAATCAAGATCTACTGCGCTGGCATCCTCCATAGTTCTAAAGAAATCAGCTGGGGTAGGGTGTTTAAAGGCCCATCTCTCACTATAAGTTTTGAAAGCATAATCAAATAATTCTCTACCCATGATTGTTTCTCTTAAAATGTTAAGAGCTGTGGCAGGCTTTCCATAAGCGTTATTCCCAAATTGTAAAATTGATTCTGAGTTGGTCATAATGGGTACAATACCGCTTTTGTCNCCTTTCATATATTCAACAATATTTTCTGGNGGCCCCCTTCTTGAAGGATAATCTCTNTCAAATTCTTGCTCTGTGAGGTATTCCACAAAGCTGTTCAANCCTTCATCCATCCATGTCCATTGTCGTTCATCTGAATTGATGATCATCGGGAAAAAATTATGACCAACTTCGTGGATAATTACACCAATCATGCGATACTTAGTTCTTTCAGAGTAAGTTCCGTCCTCCTCAGGCCTTCCAAAATTAAAACAAATCATTGGATACTCCATTCCAATGGATTTGGCATGAACTGATGTTGCTTGAGGGTAAATGTAATCGATAGTATACTTAGAATATGTCTTAAGGGTATGGGCAACTGCTCTTGTTGAGAACTGTTCCCAAAGCGGATTACCCTCTTTGGGGTAATAGCTGTAAGCCATTACTTTTTTACCAGCTATATCTACAGCCATGGCATCCCAGATGAATTTCCTAGAACTCGCCCAACCAAAATCACGTACATTTTCTGCCTCAAAAACCCAAGTTTTTTTTGAATCGCTTTTAGTTTTTTCATTTGACTCTGCTTCCTCTTGAGTTACAATAATTTCAGGATCTGAATAGTTGTTTTTTGCTCTATCTAGCCTTTGAATTTGTTTTTTGCTCAACACTGAAGTATAATTTTTAAGCTCACCAGTTGCGGCAACGATGTGGTCATTAGGAACTGTAATACTTACTTTGTAATCTCCAAAGGGTAGTGTAAATTCTCCACTTCCAATAAATTGTTTGTTTTGCCAACCTTCAACCTCGTTATACACCGCCATTCTTGGGAAAAATTGAGCAATGGTATATATTGAATTTTTATCTTTTTCAAAGTACTCATACCCACTACGTCCACCAAGCTTAAGCCTATCATTGATGTTGTATTGGTATTTAATTTCAAACGAGAATGACTGCCCTTTTTTTAATGCCTTTGGGAGTTCTATACGCATCATAGTCTCATTTACTGTATAAATGAGTTTCTTACCATTAGTATCTGTAATTTTCTCAAGCTTAAACCCGCCATCAAAATTCATACGATCGTGCATTCTCTTTATACTACCAAAACTCATTTTATTACCTATACTGTTTGTCGAAGTGAGTTGACCGTGCGAGTTTTTTGCGCGAATGTTTTGATCCAATTGCACCCACAAATAGCTAAGCACATCTGGAGAATTATTGGTGTAGGTTATGGTTTCTCTTCCATATATAATATTTTTTATTTCATCAAGTTCTACATCAATTACATAATCTGCAGTTTGTTGGTAATATTCATGCCCTGGGGCCCCACTTGCAGTTCTGTAGACGTTTGGCGTAGGCAATTCTTCGTGTAATTGTTTGAATTTACTATTGTTTAGATTCTCTTGTGAAAAAACAAAAGAGATCATTAAAAAAGCAAAAAAGCTAAATTTTATTTTTCTAAGTTTAAAAGGCATAGATAATTTTTTTATTTTTTGTGGGTCATACTGGATTCGAACCAGTGACTTCTACCCTGTCAAGGTAACACTCTGAACCAACTGAGTTAATGACCCTATAGCAAATGCAAAAATAGGAATATCTTTGAATTTCAAGGATTTTTTTTAAATTTATAAAAACTAATCCAAAATAATATTTTCGTTGTTTATTTTAAGTGATACAAAAGCTATAACTTATACTATTGAGATTCTTTCTGAGGAATGGGTAAGAAATACTATTGTTTCATTTTTAATTATTTTTTCAATTTTAGCCTTGGCTAGGTTTTCAACAAAACAGCAAAATATTTATTTCACCTATTTTATGGGTGTTGTAATATTTTTAAGTTCTATAATAAGTCCCATACGAACTTATATTTCTGGAAATTTTAGCATTGCAGTGGATTTACCATTTCATCTTTGCGGAATTTCAGCTTTGATTTGCTCTGTTATCCCATTTGTTAAGAAAAAACAGGGTTTATTTGATTTTGTTTTCTATACTGGAATTATAGGAGGAATTATGGGGATACTAACTCCTCAAATGACTGACTATGATGGAAGTTTTTATGTCTATTTTGTGTTTTACGTTCGACACATTATTATTTTTACAATGCCGATATTCTTGCTTCAAAATTTAAATCTAAAATTGTCTAAAAAGTCGATGATTAAAACCTTTCTGATACTAAATTTGATGTTAGTTTTTATTATGCCTTTTAATTTTTATACAGGAGGTAATTATATGTACTTGGCTGAACCACCACAAGTTAACAATCCTTTAGTTATTGGACAGTGGCCCATTTATATTTTATGGTTTGAAGTTTTTGTAATTATTTTTTTAATTATACTTTATAATTTGTCTAGAATTTCTTTAAAATATAGTGCTAATAACAGTGTTTAGGACGACTTTAGTATCTTCGCAACTATATTCAAATTTATGAAACCCAAAAAAACAGTTATTATAACAGGAACAAGTCGAGGTATTGGCTATGAACTGGTTTCACTTTTTTCAAATGCAGGATATTCTGTTTTAGCATTGTCAAGAAATACTAATCCTGTTTCAAAACTGAATGATAAAAATATAACACCCCTTAAATTTGACTTGAATATCCCTGGAGATTATAAAAATGTTGAAATTTACATAAATAAGCATTGGAAACAAGTTGATGTTTTAATAAATAACGCTGGTTCAATCTTAAATAAGCCATTTTCTAAAACAACTATTGAAGATTTTAAGAATGTGTACAATACTAATGTTTTTGGGGTAGCTGAACTTACTAAACTTGTTATTCCATTTATGCCTTCTAATGGTCATGTTGTTACTATCAGCTCAATGGGAGGGGTTCAAGGCTCTGCCAAGTTCGCTGGATTATCTGCATACAGTTCAAGTAAAGGAGCTGTAATAACTCTTACAGAACTTCTTGCTGAGGAATACAAAGACTCTGGACCTTCATTTAATGTTTTAGCTTTAGGTGCAGTTCAAACTGAAATGCTTGAGGAAGCTTTTCCTGGATACAAGGCGCCTTTATCCGCAGTTGAAATGGCCTCTTATATATTTGATTTTTCAGAAAAAGGCCAGAAATTCTATAACGGTAAATTACTTGAAGTTTCTAGTTCAACTCCCTAGTTCGTTTTTGATGTTTTGAAAACGTTTTTAATACTAAAAAAAAATAATTTGTTACTTTTGTAACAGAAAAAATAGACTTTAAATGTTTAACAATTTAAGTGAAAAATTAGATAAAGCTTTACATGTTTTAAAAGGCCACGGGAGCATTACAGAAATTAATGTTGCTGAAACATTAAAAGAAGTTCGTAGAGCTTTACTAGATGCAGATGTCAATTACAAAATCGCCAAAGAATTTACAAACAAAGTTAAAAATAAAGCTCTAGGGCAAAATGTTTTGACTAATCTTCAACCTGGTCAATTAATGGTAAAAATCGTTAAAGACGAGCTTACTGAATTAATGGGCCGAGATGCTGCAGGAATTAATTTATCAGGAAGTCCAACCGTTGTTTTAATGTCTGGACTTCAGGGCTCTGGTAAAACAACTTTTTCAGGAAAACTTGCTAAGTTTCTCAAAGATAAAAAATCGAAAAAACCGATGTTAGTTGCCTGTGACGTCTACCGCCCAGCCGCCATAGAACAATTGAACATTGTTGGTGAACAAGTTGGAGTTAAGGTTTATAGTGATTTAGGGAACAATGATCCAGTAGCAATTGCAAAAGCTGGTATTGTAGAAGCTAAATCATCGGGTTGTGATGTGGTTATTATAGATACAGCCGGTCGATTGGCTGTTGATCAACAAATGATGACTGAAATTTCTAATATTCATAAGGCTACAAAACCAGATGAGACTCTTTTTGTTGTTGATTCAATGACTGGTCAGGATGCCGTAAACACAGCAAAGGCATTTAATGATATTTTAAATTTTGACGGCGTAATTCTTACCAAGTTAGATGGGGATACAAGGGGAGGAGCAGCTATTTCTATAAAATCTGTTGTTAATAAGCCGATAAAATTTATTGGAACTGGCGAAAAAATGGAGGCTATAGATATTTTTTACCCAGCAAGAATGGCTGACCGTATTTTGGGGATGGGCGATGTTGTATCTCTTGTGGAGCGTGCGCAGGAACAATTTGATGAGAAACAGGCTAGGAAAATACAGAAAAAAATAGCTAAAAATAAATTTGGGTTTGATGATTTTCTGTCACAAATTCAACAGATCAAAAAGATGGGGAATATGAAAGATTTGATGGGTATGATACCTGGTGCTGGAAAAATGCTTAAAGATGTTGATATTGACGACGATGCCTTTAAACATATAGAAGCTATTATTCATTCCATGACCCCGTCCGAGAGATCCAACCCATCATCGATTAATTCAAGCAGAAAAAAGCGAATAGGATTGGGTTCAGGGACATCAGTTCAAGAGGTAAATAAATTGATGAAACAATTTAACCAAATGAGTAAAATGATGAAAATGATGCAAGGGAATAAGGGTCGAAATATGATGCAGATGATGAAAAATATGCCAAGTTAAAATTTTATAATGATATTATTAGACGGAAAAAAGACAAGTGCTGATATTAAACAAGAAATTGCCAAATCAGTTGAAGAAATAAAGAAGCAAGGGAGAAGAGCCCCTCACTTGGCAGCCGTTTTAGTTGGTATTGATGGTGCCAGTATGACCTATGTAGGGGCTAAAGTGAAGGCTTGCCAATTAGTCGGATTTGAGTCTACGCTTATCAAACTTCCAGAGGACACCTCTGAAAAGGCTTTATTACAACAAATCGAGGCTTTAAATAATAATCCAGATATTGACGGTTTTATAGTTCAGCTACCACTTCCTAAACATATAGACGAGCAGAAAGTTATAATGTCCATAGATCCCAATAAGGATGTTGATGGGTTCCACCCAGTAAATGTTGGCCGACTGACCCTGGACCTACCAACCTTTATTTCTGCAACCCCTTTTGGTATTATGGAGCTTTTAGAACGTTATGAAATTCCTACTTCTGGTAAACATGTGGTTGTTATTGGTAGAAGCCATATTGTTGGCCGACCTATGAGCATTTTATTGAGTCAAAAGCGTAAAGCAGGCAATGCAACTGTTACAATAGCTCATAGCCGAACAAAGGATCTTAAATCACTCACTCAACAAGCAGATATTGTTATTGCAGCCCTTGGGATTCCTGAGTTTTTAACGGCTGATATGGTAAAAGATAATGCCGTAATCATTGATGTTGGAATTACTAGAGTCCCTGATGATAGCAAGAAAAAAGGCTACAGAATTACTGGGGATGTGGACTTTAAAGCGGTTTCAAATAAAGCCAGCCACATCACACCTGTTCCAGGTGGTGTTGGGCCAATGACCATTGCCATGTTATTGAAGAATAATTTACTAGCCTATAATGGAATTGGCTAAACGCCAAATTAATCAATATTTTTTTCGTTTTTTTTCAATTATATAGTATTATTTTTGTGATACTATAGTTTTATTGCAGTTATTAATATAATTGTTTATTTATCTAATATTTTTTTAACTATATTTATGTTAGTACTTTAAATTTATAGTTTTAAATATGAAGAATAATTATTTTTTTTTATCACTCGCTTTTTTTTCTTTTCAATTTTCTTTCGCTCAGCTAAATTACACTTGTGATATGTCCTCAGGTTGTGGACAATATTGGGACAATAATGGTTTTGTTGATAATTCTAGTAATTATGGGGGGGGTTGTGATGGAGTAGGCCTAAATGATAATGTGTGGGGTAGTGGTTCTTCTCAAGTTGTAGGAGCATGGAATAGCTCAAATATTTTAACATCTCATGCGGGTAGTGAAATCACGTTATCTTTTAAAACTAAATTAACAGATTGGTATTCTCCCTATACGGATAGAACTTCTACTGAGTGGGGAAACTTAAAGGTTTATTATAAATCATCAACTCCCAGTGAGGCATCTCCTGGAACATTAATAACAACTATCAACTCTTCCTCTTCTTGTGCTACACATGAAGTCACTTTTAATCCAGGATCAACTATTTCCAATTTATTTATTTCTTTCATATATACTAAAGGAAGTGGGGATAATATGTTCTGGATTGATACTTTATCAATCCAGGAAGCTACAGGTCCTTCAATTTCCGTTGGATCTGCAATTACAGGACTAGATTATAATCTTGGTTCAGGTCCATCAACTTCTCAGTCTACAACTGTTTCTGGAAGTAGTTTGGAAGCAGATATAACTTTAGACGCTCCAACTAACTTTGAAATTTCTACTGATAATTCATCCTTTTCTGATTCGGTTATTTTAACTCAATCTGGTGGCTCCGTTAGTTCAACGACAATTCATGCACGATTGAAAAGCGGTTTAAGTGTAGATAATTATTCAGGAAATATTACTGCATCCTCTACAAATGCCACTAGTCAGACTATATCTTTA
>NZZM01000031.1 GCA_002698705.1 Formosa sp.
AAATGAACAAGACAGTGACTTAGCAGATGAAGCACTTCAAGCTGCTATTGATGCTAATGCTGCTGCTGATGCAGAAGAATCTGCTGCCGGAAACGCTGCTGATGCTGCATTACAACTAGAGTTAGATTCGTCACAATCAGGAGCAGGTTTACAAGATAATGGCAGTTATGTTACAAATACATCAATGAATTATATTAATGCGTCTACTTCAATTGTTGACGCCACTGAAGATTTAGATTCTGCTATTGCCACATTACAAGAATTAGTGAATACCTTGACCGAAAGAGTAGAAACACTAGAGCTTCTTCATGTACCTGTAATTACATTAATAGGTGAAGCGCAATTAACTATTGATCTTGGAAGCGAATATACTGATGGTGGTGCTACTGCTGAAGATCTTGATGATGGTGATCTCACGGAAAGTATTACAGTAGTTAATGGCGTTGATTCAAGTACTCCAGGCACCTATTCGGTAATTTACAATGTTACTGATTCGGATGGAAATGAGGCTGAAGAAGTTGTAAGAACAGTGATTGTACCTGCACCCGTTGCTGAATCGTACTCAGTAAATTCAATGGATCCAGCTGTATTTTCAGATCCAGGATTTTTATTTATGACTGGTCCGGGATGTGATCCGGAGGAATTTTTCTATTGTGATGGTGAGGGTAATGTTGAGATAACTATTCCAAATGATGCATATTCAGCTACACCAGAAAGTATAGAGGTCAAACTAACATTTACTTGGCTAGATGAACCATATAATGGTGAAAATGGAATTTATCTTTCACTTAATAATGATGAGGAACATTTAGCATATAATGAATCATATTTTTGTTATGATGATTATAATCCTGAAGCTGGACCTGGTAATTGGTTAACTGTGACTTACGAAATTCCTGTTGTTTCTTGGAATGGGGATGGAAATAACTATTTATTTATTGACAGCCCATGTTTTGTACTTGCACCAAATGCTAATGGGAATTATATGGAATTGACATTTAACTATTAAAAATTAAAAAAATGAAAAAAACAGTTTTTACACTAATGTTTTTATTTTCAATCTTTGCTGGATTTTCACAAACCAATGAAGAAATAAATAACTTCAAAGAAAATAACAGTAGTTTATTAAATGAACTAAATATAGAAAATGACAAGCTTAATGAAATTACAACTTTAATGATAAAGTATAATGAAAGAAAGCAATCATTGGAAGCAAATAACGCCAATAATCAATTTATTGAAAAAAATATGCTAGGCTTTGAACATAGAATAAAATTAATTCTTAACTCTGAACAAATCAAAAAATACAATAGATTGAAGAATAAGTTTGAATTCAATTAACGATTATATTTAAATAATCGTAACATTAATAATGGTGAATCTGCATTTGTAGATTCACCATTATTATTTATGCTTACCATACACTAAAATAGCTTGGTCTTACCCCTAACTAATTCATGTATTATTTCTAAAATAAATTATTGTTTATAGGTTAAAATTACCAAATATTTAAAAATATAGTTCATTTATAAAACAGTTCATAAACCTTTCCAATTTTAAGAAAAATATCACATTTAACACCAAAATTTAAACGTAACTTTGCACGGTGAAAACCAAAGTAATTGTTATTGGAGCCGGAGCCGGAGGATTATCCACTGCTATCCTCCTAGCAAAAAAAGGGTATGATGTCACTGTTGTTGAAAAAAATGCAAGTTTTGGCGGACGTGGTGACGTATTTTCGGCTAAGGGGTTTCAATTTGATATGGGGCCTTCTTGGTATCTTATGCCTGACATATTTGAACATTTCTTTTCGCTTGTAGGAGAAAACATAAGTGATTACCTTGATCTTAAAAGATTAGACCCCTCTTACAAAATATGGTTTGAAGAACACCCGAAGCCCGTAGAAATGACTTCAGATCTTGAAAGAGATTCTAAAATTTTTGAGTCTTTTGAGCCAGGTGTAATGAAAAAAATTAATATATACCTAAAAGAAGCGGCTGCCAAATACAATATTTCTAAAGAAACTTTTATCTACAAGCCCTTTAACAGTGTTTTTGATTTTATTGACAAACGTACCATCTTTTTATGGACTAAGTTTTCTGTGATATCGTCTTTCCACAAACACATTGCTAGTTTTGTCAAACATCCACTCCTTAGAAAAATACTACAATATCCACTAGTATTTTTAGGAACTTCTCCGTACAAAGCACCTGCAGTCTATTCGCTTATGAATCATATTGATTTTGAGATGGGGGTATTTTATCCCATGGGTGGAATGACAAAAGTTTTCAAAGCCTTCTATGACATTGCAAAAAAAAATGGGGTCAAATTTATATTCAACACCCCAGTGAATAAAATTCTGGTAGAAAATAAAAAAGCAATTGGTGTATCTACAACTAAGGGCAATCATATGGCAGATATCGTTGTTTCAAATGCAGATTATCAGTTTACAGAAATGCAATTTCTAGATAAAAAACACAGACAGTTTAGTGAAAAATACTGGAGCAGTAGAACCATGGCGCCATCTGGTTTTATCTTGTATTTGGGGATTAAAAAGCAATTTAAAGAGCTGGTTCATCACAATCTTTTCTTTGCTAAGCAGTGGAAAGAAAGTTTTGAAGCAATTTTCAAGGGTCAAAAACTTCCACAAAGTCCATCCTATTATATTTGTGCTCCAAGCAAAACGGATCCCTCGGTGGCTCCCAAAGGCTGTGAAAATTTATTTGTTTTAGTCCCCACCGCTACCAATCTCACTTTGGACGAAAAAACTATCAAAAACTATAGAGACAAAATCATTAAACATATAACTGTGACAATGAAAACAAAAGGTCTTGAAGAAAATATTGTTTTTGAGCGTATTTTTACGGGCCATGATTTTTCATCAATCTACAATGCTTACAAAGGTACTGCACTCGGTTTGGCACAAAACCTAACACAAACAGCCGTTTTTAGACCTAAAACCAAGTCAGTTAAAGTGAATAATCTATATTACACTGGAGCTAATACCAATCCAGGTATTGGCGTTCCCATGTGTCTTATTAGCTCACAAATTGTTTACAAAAGAATTCATGGTATAACACATGGAAGACCATTATCAAATGAGGACACTAAATTCATAACAGCCAATGAAGCAACTTAATTGGATTTTCAAGACAAGTAGACCTAGATTCTGGACATATCTTGCAGGTCCTTGGGCTGTGGGTATGGTGACTGCATCAAGCTCACTAAATGATTTTAGAAATTTATTATTTTGGGTTGGTTTACTTTTCTTTCTATGGCCTGCTAACTTTTTCTTATACGGAATAAATGATTATGCCGACGGGGATACTGATAAGTTCAATCCCAAGAAACAAGAATATGAAAACTTATATAAAACAAATCAAAATAAAGTTCTTTGGTATCTGTTAGGAGCATTCGCTATACTTTCTATAGTATTTGTATATTTATTTCCAACAATTGAATCACAGTTAGTATTTGGATTATGGGTTCTTTGCTCAGCTTTTTATTCATTACGTCCAATAAGATTTAAAGCAAGGTTATTTGTTGACTCATGCTCCAATATACTGTATATACTACCAGGAGTCATGGTGTTTTTAATGTACCAACCCATAGCTAAACTATCTTGGCCCTTGGTAATATCAGCATGGTTGTGGTCAATGGGTATGCATCTATTTTCAGCATTACCAGATATTGAAGCTGATCGTAATGCTGATGTAAAAACTACTGCTGTATGGCTAGGTTTTAAAAGAGCTACTTTACTTACAATAGTTTACTACAGCACTGCTGCATTCATTTTTGCATTTAATACTAATATTTGGCTTGGTCTATTAGCATTTAGCTCTTACAGTGTACCGACGTTATATATATACTTTACAAAAAATCCAAAAAGAGTATTTTCCTTGTACAAAAAGTTTCCATACATAAATTTATTTTCTGGTGCTGTATTATTTATTTACGTGGTTTTCAAACATAACTTGCTTATTNTCTAATACAAAATGAAAAAAACAGAACTAGCGACATTCATAATATCTTTAATTATGACAATTATTGGTTATTATGCTTATTCAGCAAGAAATGAATATTTCTCAGTCATTCCAATGATTTTTCTAGCAGTTCCTGCATATTACGCTTTGCTTAAAACAAACTTCTCAAAAGGTCTTGTATTGATATTTTTTTTAAGCATATATGCGACATTAATTGAAGCATTAAGTATCACTACATCATTTCCATATGGGTACTTTGAATATAATTCACAACTTGGTTATAAATTATTTGATTTAGTTCCTTGGAATGTTAGTTTTGGCTGGGTACCATTAGTAATTGGATCTTATGCAATTAGCTGTTGGATATTCAAAAAGCATATCTACCAATTCTTATTTGGGGTTTCTTTTTTAGTTGCTACTGATTTAATAATAGATCCAGGAGCAGTATTGATGGGTTTTTGGACTTGGACTAGTCCTGGGCTTTACTATAGTATCCCTCTATCAAATTATTTTGGATGGATATTCTCTTCAATTATTGCAGGAATTTTATTTTTTTGGATTATACCAAAAAATGTTATTATTAAATTGCCATATTACAGTGCTTACACTTTAGTNCTAGGAAATTCTTTTTGGATTGGTGTAACTTTTAATGCTGGCTATTTAATTCCGTGTTTTNTAGGAGTAATTTTACAAATATTTATTTTATTTTTCATAAANAANCAGACTAGAGTTTAATTATTCATAAACTANTTCTNTGATTAAATCATACTATTTTTTTCCATCAGATTAAATGATGACCTCTGTCATTTCAAATAATTACAGATATTTACTATTTTAGCTATGCAGGTTTAAATCTTTTTTATCCAAACCTTTTAAATAAATGGAAAATAAACCAAAAAAAGGTCTTAAAGGACTAATTGAAAATTGGCAAAGTGATTTAGTTGCTGCTTTGAGTGTAGCACTAATTGCTTTACCACTTTCATTAGGAATTGCTTTAGCAGCGGGTGCACCAGCTATGGCAGGTATATTTTCAGCAATAGTTGGTGGTGTAGTCACAACCTTTTANCGAGGTGGTCATATTTCAGTTAACGGACCAGCCAAAGGAGTAATTGGTGTAATTCTTTTAGGAATTGCATTAATGGATGACGGTTCAGGCCAAGCNTTTAATTATGTATTGGCAGCTGTAGTTNTTTCAGGAGCAATTCAAGTTTTACTTGGAGTTTTAAAATTAGGGAGATTAGCAGACATCTTTCATAGTTCTGTNATACANGGTATCTTGGCAGCAATTGGTATAATTATTTTTGCGAAACAGATTCATGTTGCAATGGGAACACATTCTGATAGTTCTAGTATTATACAAAACCTTGTTGATGCTTTTGTACTCTTGCCACAAGCAAACCCTTTTGTTCTAATTATTTCTTTGACTGGACTATTTTTGTTATTAGTTCATTCCAAAACAAGCAACAAAGTTTTTAATCTTTTGCCAGGACCCATGTGGGTCATCGCCCTTTCAATTCCATTTGTATATTTATTTAATTTCTTTGATGCACAAAGTCTTTCATTGTTTGGAAAGTCATATGAAGTTGGACCGAATCTACTATTAGATATTCCTGATTCTATAATGGATTCTATAATGCATCCTAACTTTAGTAAAATTAATACAATCGAGTTCTGGACTACAGTCTTTTCAATTTTGATAATAACAAGTATTGAGTCGCTTGCTATTGCAAAAGCAGTTGATAAAATTGACCCATACAAGAGAAAAACAGATTTAAACAAAGACTTAACAGGAATTGGATTAAGTACAATGGTGGCTGGATTAATTGGCGGCCTGCCTATTATTGCTGTAATTATTAGAAGTACTGTAAATATTCATAATGGTGCTAAGACAAAATGGTCTAATATGTATCAAGGGCTATTATTACTAGCGTTTATTGTCATATTAAGCCCTATTATGAGACAAGTACCATTGTGTGCTTTTGCTATTCTACTAGTTTACACTGGATTCAAGCTGGCTTCGCCGGCAGTCTTCAAGCAAGCTTATAACCAAGGGCCTGAGCAACTAATATTTTTCATTGGTACTATGATTTTGACTCTTTACACCAATTTATTGATTGGTTTANTAGGTGGGTTATTGTTGGCACTAGTTACCCACATGTTATTAGCAAATTTATCCATTCCACAGTTTTTTAAAATGATATATCTATCTGACACAAAATTATATAAAACATCAGAAGATAGTTTTAATCTACAAATTAAAGGAATTGCAAATTTTCTAGGTATTTTAAGAATTGACAAGCTTGTTTCCAATATACCATCAGGTGCAAATGTCAATATTGATTTATCAGAAACAAGGCTAGTAGGAATTACTTACATGGATTATCTTGTTGAATTCTTAAAGTCACAAAGAGCTNGTGGAGGCAAAGTTTTCATTACAGGTTTGGATTCACATGTTTCTTATTCAACTTATAATAGAGCATTAAAAATAAGTTTAACTAATTCGGCAGCTAAATTATCACAAAGGCAAATAAGATTACAAAATTTAGCAGCAGAGAATGATTATCAGTACACTAGCCACGTTGATTGGAATACAATTTATTTAAAGAATTTTCAATTTTTTGAAATCAGACCAATTGAACGTAAATATAATTGTATCAAAGGAATATTTAAAGACTTCAATGCGTCATGGGAAGTTATGGATGTGACATTCAATGAAGGTCAAGCTTTTACAGCTGAGACATTTAATACAACGTTGATGGTTTTAAGGTTAAATAAAAAAATACCATCTTTCACGATGGAAAAAGAGGGTGTCTTAGGGAAAATATTCGACCGGGTAATGTCATTCGCAGGTTATAAAGATATTGATTTTNAAATGTATCCTGATTTTTCTAAAAAGTTTCTNCTTTTTGGAANTGAAGAAGCTAAAATTCGTTCATTTTTCTCAGAAGAAATTATCCGTTTTTTCGAAAATAATCAGATTTATCATATAGAAAGTAATGGGGAAGCACTTTTTATTTTTGATAAAATTAAATTAGCACGTACTGACGAAACNATTGCATTTATTGATTATGCAAAAGAACTAGCCAGACTCTTAGATTCCAAAAAAATATAAAAAATATGATTTTAAAAAATCGTAGATGAAATCTATAAAAACACCTGTTGTTATACTTAACGGATTTCTTGGTTCAGGAAAAACAACACTTTTCAGAAACCTACTATACCAATCAAAAAATAAAAAAATATCTATTTGTGCTATTGTAAATGATATGAGTGAGTTAGATGTTGATGGTGAATTATTAGGTAATACTGACGCTGTTGAAGACAATAATAATCTATTAGAATCAATTCATGACTGCGTCTTAAGCAGTAAAAAGGGTNTTAAAAAACTTGATTATGCACTTAAAAAATTAATTGGGAATCAAAAACCAAAATTAATTATAATCGAAACATCTGGAAGTTGTCACCCTTTACCTCTTGTTGAATATTTCAAAACTCATAAACTTGTCAAGCTAACAAAAATACTTACGCTTGTTGATAGCTTGATGTTAGCGCATGATTATAATTTTGGAGAAAAGTTNATTCCACAAATGCAAAGCAACATATCACAAAATAAGCGAGATATATTGAATTTGTTAATTGAACAAATTATGTTTTCTAGTAATATATTAATTACAAAATCTGATCGAATAGAAAAAGACAAACTAAAATATATTGCAAATAAAATACAAGCTATAAATCCTTATGCTCCAATTCATTCTGTTACATTTGGAAAACTTGATATTGAATTTTTACTTGAATCTAGCCCCTATGATTACTTTAGAGTTGAAAAATTAATCGAAGAAATTAAGCCCGAACTAAATTTAGAAGCTGAAGCTGATAAACCTTACAACCTAGCAACAAGAGTTATAAAAGACGAACGTCCATTTCATCCACAAAGATTATGGGATGTTTGTCATAAATATCTAAACCAGGGAATTCACAGAAGTAAGGGTTTTTTCTGGCTGGTAACTAGAGATAAATATTCACTTTTATGGAATCAAGCAGCAGGTGGTATAAATTTAGAAATAATAGGCTCTTGGCGTTCAGGAATTATAGAAGATAGTAATAATGGTCTTTCAAAAATTGAAATAAAGATCCTACAAGACAGACTTGCAAAAGAATCTGGTCATTTTGGAGATAGATACTGTGATTTAACAGTAATTGGAGATAACAAACAAGTTGATATATTTACCAGTGCACTAAAATCATGCTTTCTAACAGACTACGAAATACAACTTTGGAAAGATGGACATGAATTTAAAGACCCTTGGCCAAAAAATATTATTAAAATGGTAAATTGAAATATTTTAATTTACTCTAAGTTCTATGTCAGTATAAAAAGCGGTTGTTTTATCACCATTTTTAAGCCAAAAACCTGATTCAATTGATATTTTCCCTTTGGGAATGTTAATACTAAATTTAGCAGCTTTATCATTTTTGTCAATCAATAAATTATATTCTTTATTATCAATAATAATAAATGCAGATTCAAAATCCATTGATTCTCCTTTTTTTTGTATGTCCCAAAAAGGGGTTGCAGGCATTTCGTCATTAATCTCCTCCGAGAGCATGAAATGGGTTTCTTTTGGCCATCNTCGCAAACTAATATCATAGGTCCCAGATTGTTTAAAATTTACACTGAATTTACCTGGATCTACTGGAACCCCCTTACGTATATCTCTTTGATGCCATGCAGTGATTGAGTTAACATGAATATCGTGGCATGTTAGGGTGTTTATTTTATTAGGTTCAATGTCAATGTATGAGTATTTAAATTCTTTAGCGGCATCTGTCCACCAAGCATTATAATAATCTTGCAATTGGTTAGCAATTTTCGGGTGTATATTGTAGAGATTTCTATCCTGACCGGGGTCGTTTTCTACATTGTACAATTCATTACCGTTAACAAGTCGCCAGTTATGGTATAATACACTACTTTGTTTTCCTTTTTCAGGCCACTGGTTACGCTGAGTATCAGTCACCAGCATGCGTTCTGGGGCTTCATTACTTCGTAAAAAAGAAGAGAGATTGATTCCATCAATAGTTTTGGTTGGTATGAAATCAACTCCCGCTAATGAGGCTAGAGTGGGTAAAATATCTACATGAGCTGACAGACCACTAAAAGTTTTTCCAGTTGTAAAGCCTCCTTTTTTCCATTGCATTATAAAGGGCACTCTGTGACCACCATCATACTCGCTTGTTTTAGTGCCTTTCATTTCTGCATTATATCCATACCATTTATTTTCTTTTTTATTGAATTTATAGCCATTAGAAGTACCATTGTCCGTGGTGAATATTAAAATGGTGTTGTCAATTAGATCTAAAGATTCTAAGGTTTTAGTTAACTTTCCAAAATTATCGTCAATATTAGTGATCATCCCGTAAAACCGTTTTTGAGAATTTAAGANTACAGGTGTGTCTTTATATATTTCATAATAAGATTTTGGTACATTAAAAGGGCTGTGAGGGGCATTTAAACTTAAATAGCANAAAAATGGATTGTCTTTTGATTTTTCAATAAAAGACAAGGCTTCATCAAAAAAAATGTCAGTACAATAGCCATTGGTTTTTTCAGGAATTCCATTTCTAAAATACGTATCGTCCTGGTAATCATTACCCCAATAGTCAGGGGTTTGTCCAACACCTCCCCCCTTATGATAAAAAGTTTCTTCAAATCCACGTTGCTCTGGTAAAAAAGAATAATTATCTCCTAGATGCCATTTACCAAACATGGCGGTTTTATAACCAGCATGTGAAAAGACATCAGCAATAGTTTCTTCGTCCTGATTCAACAAAGAACAACCTGCATTAGTATGCCAAACGCCATTTCTCAAACAATTTCTAGCAGTCATTAAACCGGCACGAGTTGGGGAACATGTAGTCCCGACATGGTAGTTTGAAAAATTTACGGATTGAGAAGCAAATTTATCAATATTAGGGGTTTTTATAACCTTGTTACCGTTGAAACCTAAATCGCCGTAGCCTTGATCATCAGTCATTAAAATAATGATATTTGGTCTTTTCTCAAGGATATTTTTTTGAGTACAAGTCAGTAAAATAATTGAAGAAAAGAAAAAGAAATATATTTTTAAAAAACGTTTCATAGGGTGTTTTTTAATTTGATTGAGCAACACCTCGAGTCTTAAATTCGTTTTCAAAGGCAATTATAATTTCTTTAAAGTCTGGATTGTTCGATTGATTTACAGTTTCAAGAGGGTCATTTTCATAGTCGTACAATTCCGTTGCAATTAGCTTACCAGTTCGTTCACCAGTCTTGTAATTCATTTGTAACCATTTCACATAACGAAATCTTTGACTACGAAGTGTATATCCCATCCTTGAAACTCCTCTAGGATATTGAGATAAGGCCGCAAATCGAANAAATACATTGGGATCTTTCATTAGAGGTACGAGACTTTTGCCTGGTAAATGGTCTGGAACATCAAGATTGGTAAGCTCACAAAGAGTTGGAAAAATATCAACAAATTCAGTAGGAATATTATTTTTATTAGCTAAAAATCCTTGAGGTGCAGAAATAATCATTGGAGAACGAACGGCTTGTTCAAAATTAGTATGTTTTGTCCAGAGTCCGTGATCTCCAAGATGAAAACCATGGTCTCCCCAGAGAATAACTACTGTATTGTCTCGAATGCCTAATTCTTCAAGTTTACCTAAAAGCAAACCTACTTGGGAATCCATNTAGCTAGTAGCTGCCATATACCCATGAATTAATTCTTTTTGTTTTTGAAAGTCAAGTGGTCCTTGATTTGGAATATCACTATAAGAACTTATTTCGCCAAGGTTATTTCCTTTGTAAGCAATGTCAGGACTGTTTTTTGCTCTATTTCTAAATGCTGCAAGCGAAATTTCTTTAGGATTGTAGAGATCCCAGTATTTTTTAGGTGCTACAAAAGGTAAATGGGGTTTTGAAAAGCCTACAGAAAGAAAAAAAGGATCCTCCTCTTCCGCTAATTTTTCTAACATTTTTATGCCTGCTAGTGCGTTGGCGCCGTCAGCATATGTCTCATCTGGAACGTCCATTGATTCAGTAGAAGGCCTGCATAAAGGACCACCTAAATCGGAAATAGCTTTAGCTCGCATGTAATTAACTTTAAACTTTTTACCCTCAACTAATTTCTCTGCCTTTTGCCATGCCGCACGGGTTTCTGGATTTGCGTACTGCTTAGAATTAACTTTAAGATAAGGAATAGACCAAGATGGTTTGTCCATGTCTTGTCCATTGTCTACACAACGATTATCAAAGGTTTTTCCAACACCAGCAGTAACATAACCTTGATTTTTAAAATACTGAGGGATTGTAAGTATATCGGGGTTTATGTCTCGCATTTTAGTTCTTAAATCCCAAACTTGAGTATGGTCAGGATACATACCAGTTAACAGACTAGCACGAGCAGGACCACAAATAGCTTGTTGGCATGAAGCATTCAAAAATACTGTACCATTCTTTGCTAAAAGGTCGATATTAGGTGTTTTAACCAATTGATCGCCATATGCGCCCAACATGGGTTTTAAATCGTCTACAGGGATGAAAAGGACGTTTATCTTTTGAGCATTCAAAATAGATGTTAGAAAGAAGGAAAATCCTAACAAGGTTAGAAATGATAGAATTGAATTAAACTTTTGATTCATGATTTTTTATTTAAATTTAATATTCCAATACTAGTGCAGTATGACAGGTAAATTTAGGAATTATTACTTTGATTTTATTATTTGATTTCAAAATTTCAACTTCTCTATTTTCAGGAATTAAATATGCTTTTTTTATATTTTCATTGATGTCAATTTCTATNGTCGTGTCGTAAATAGGCACTAAATCATCTATGACCTGAGCCACTCCGCGTTGAACTGGAGTCGCATAAAGTAAATGGACGACGAAGCGGTTTTTTTCTGGAAAATGTAAAAGATTTACCCTTGCTGAACTTGGCAAGTCAGCGCGAACCATGGGTGCTGTCAATAAAATACCTAATGCGTTTTTAAAGAGTTCTCTGTGAATTTGAGCCCCATACTTTAAATACATTTTATCCAGTTCATGTGCTACGACCATTATGTTTCCATCTCTGTAAATCGCAGGGTGTAAAGCCGTTTCTAAATTGTATGGCGTATTTTGATGAGAGGTATAATGCGCTTTTGTGCGGCTGAAATAAGGTTCCATGATACTTGCCAAAATCTCAACATCTGCATCAGGTTTAATTTTTATAGCTGGAATGTAATTTAGAAAAGGGGATCGTACCACATTGTTTGAAAGAGCCTCAGAAACAACTGAATAATCTACATCATAACTAGCTTTCCCAAGGTAGGTGCCACCAACATCTAATGCAAATCCAGAACGGTCCATTTTTAGAGCACCTTCACCAAGCACTAATAACTTACCTCCTTCCGCAACAAATTGATTTAAACTTTCAATATCATCAGATTTTAAATTTGGTTTACTTGGGATAACAATAACCTCTAAATCAGACCAATCTTTAAGATTGTTTACTACAACATAATTCGTTTGGGTATCTAAGAGTAAAAGGCTTGTAGCTTGTTCAGTATTATTATCGAAATTCATCCATAAACCTGTTTTGGCTCGTTGTTTTCCACCAGGACCGTAGGCTTCAATATTTTTTATATACGAAAATGCAGATCCAATGTTTTTGTAGGTTTCCATATCAATAATCCCAGATGGATGCAATTGATCGCCAAAGTTTACATTAGCACCAAAAGCGATCATAGAGGCAGCTTCATATTTTAAAGCATTGGGGTATTTAAAACCTCCAAATTCACCCCATGCGGTATGAAACTTTCCACTCATACCCGTAACCGGTTTTCCCATATTACTGAAGTATTTAGCACGCAATGGAAATTCATTATATCCTTCCCATGTAGTAGGTAAATCCTCTAAATCGTAACTGGTATTATATTCATATAATTTATATTTAAACGTATTGGAATTATTCATGTGCGTTGACCAATTGTAAAAAATAGAGGCATCAGGATGGTATTTTTTTATGATGTTATTACAGGAAGCCATAAAAAGCTTAATTTTTTCAACATGATGTTTTTCAACTTCCAAATCATTATTGACATCTATACCAGCTTCTTTAAAACCTTCTCTGCTATAAGTATTATAATTGACAGCATTGTTGGGAATAATGTCGTACCAAAACCCATCAATATCATAATTTTGACACAATTCTTCAGTTTGCTTCAAAATCATCTCCAAATAATTACCTTCCGGCATTAACAATTCCCAGGTGAAATTTGGATAAGAATCTTCATCTTTTAAGGACCGAATCATATCCCCTTTTTTAGACTTTCCATTTTTATTTTTAATGATCCATTCAGGATTAGTGACAGCATCCAATACAGACCACCCTANTGCAAAGTACAATGGTGTTTTGATTCCGATTTCGTGGGAGGCATCAATTTGCGCTTTCAACAAATCAAAATCCAAGTTGGGGTGTTGGGTACCTACTTTTGTCGGATAATAAGAATATCCGTGGTGTCCCTTTGCAAAAATATTAATGGAATTTACATGTGCATCTTTAAGTGTTTTTTGCCAAGAAGCTTTGTCAAATTGTTTCCCAATATTTTCAAGATGTTCAGAAGTATGGAAATCCAAATGGACCTGGCGGGTTGAAAAATCTTCTGAAGACACTTCTGGATTTTGAGCATTTAAAATACCGATTACAAATAGAATGTTAATTATGGTTTTAAAAGTTTTCATATCAGATGTGTAATGAATTTATTTTTGATCCCAAAATCTAAACGGATCTTTGAGCGCTTTCATTTCTGATAATAAAAGGGCTTCCATCTCCTTACGTTTTTCAGTATATTCTGGAAAGTCTGCTAAATTTACTTGATTATTTTTTGGTCTATTTCCAGTAAGTGCGATTACTTTAGAGTCGTGGTGTTCAATTAAAAGCTCATTGGGATTGTCTTTTAAATTAAAGAGCTGTGTTTTTTGAATTTTACCATTCATAACATCGTACTTTATAAGTTTCCAGTCTCCCTTTTTTACAGAACGAATGCCTGGCTTAGTCCCGCCCGAATAGACGCCATTGATAACATCTCTAACTGTATTTCTTTTACCACTTATTACAGATTTAAAACTCTTTCCATAAATGGATTCTGGTATATCAATGCCTACCAAATCACAAAGTGTTGGCAAGACATCTGATAAATAAATATTACCCTTTGCTTTTCTATTGCTTTCGATGTTGGGTCCCTTAATGATAAAAGGAATTTTTAGACTGTGTTCGTATAAATTTTGTTTACCCATCAAACCATGTTTTCCAACAGCAATTCCGTGATCAGAAACAAAGAATATATAGGTGTTTTCTAACTCCCCTGTAGCGTCTAATTTTTTAAGTACNCGGCCTATTTGAGTGTCTATATCTTCAATCGTAGCTANCTCTTTGCCTCTTTCNTTTCTAATAGTGGCCTCNTCTCGTTTTTTCATAACACCTTCTACACTATTTTCATCTCTTAAATCTGGATGGCCTTCCTCAAANGGGTGGGCTGGCAAATAATTTATGGGTAATNTTGGAGACCTTGGGTTGACTGTCTTTGGGGGTCCTGGATTAATAGCACCGTATTTTTCAAGAAGCGCTGGTTTCCCCCGTCTTGGATCGTGTGGGTGTGAGAAACCCAAATAAATAAGAAAGGGTTGGTCTGTTGGTTGGTCTATTCTTCGATCTAAGTAATCAATGACTTTATCGGAATGCCATTGGCTCGCGTTTTCATTTTCAGAGCCTCTGTTAGTTTTATCATAACGCTCGTCAAATAACAGATTAGCGCCTTCATAGCTATTACCGCGTTTACAAGTTCTGAAGGTGTAATAGCCGGCCCTTTTGAACAATGCTGGTAAGCTATAATAAGATGGATNTTTTGGAGATATTTTAGCATAATTTTCCTCCATTTTGTGGATGTAATTTAGAGGAGGATAATTCACATTAAGATTTTGAGTTTCCCAAACATTGCGACCCGTCATAAGCATACAACGTGAAGGAGTACATACCGCTGCACGGAAAGACCCCATATGGTAGGCAGAGGTTAAAGTAAGGCCTTCGCTTGCAAGCTTGTCAATATTAGGGGTATCACAGTCATTATCGCCATAAACTCCAAGAGTTTTTGCATCTTGATCATCAGTGATAATAAAAAGAATATTAGGCTTTTTAACCTCTTCTTTTTGGCAACTCAACAATATGCCTAAAAACATGAGCACAATGCTAAATAATGAAATAATAGCTGGTTTAATTTCTTTTCCAGCTTGAACTAAAGTTCTTGTGTATTTCATTTTTTTAATAATTTACTTAGCATTATACATAATTTTAAAGACATTAGTAGATCATAATGTAATAGTGGGGTTAGTATTTTGAAGCTATACTAAATTTAGGACAGCTCCTTCCCTTCTAAGAGATTTTATCGAATCCACATTTTAATGGTTTATAAATTGTTTAGTTCTTCACAGTTTTTAAATCAAATACTTTAATACTATTTTCCCCAATGATCAAAAATTCAAAAGGCCCTGGTTTGGGCGATTTTGAAGTACGGAGGTTATTTAAAAAATCAGTATTTATAACCAGTTTTGATCCATCACTATTCTCAAATGGAGTTTCAGTTTGAAAAGCACTCCCTAAAACAGCTGTTGTGATAAGTTTTGTTTCTATTTTTTCATAATTGTTATTGACTTTAATTTTTAAAAAAAACAACTCTCCAAGTTGTTCAATAGAAGCCTCAGGGTTATGTCTTGGGTCTANAATGTATTTTTCTTCTCTTTCAAATGGCAATGCCTTATTATAATAAAGATTTGATGCAATGTAAATAGGTAACTTAAGAGATGCGAAATCAGTTGGCCTTTTCTTATCCTGAAACCAAGCATCCTTAAAAAGCGGAAAACCGTTAAAAGCATTAAGTCCGGTGTATATCTGATTGTTATCAGGAAAAGCGTTACAACTGAAAATATTGTTGTAAAAACGATCGTCTCCTTGATTAATACCCATCAGGCCTGCAATAGCTGTCGAATGGGGTAAGTGATAAGGTGTGAAACGACTTGGGGCTAATCTCATCAAGATGTTACCTCCAATAAGATTGTGCATATAGGCTGTACCTTGCGATACGTTGATAATTGAATTTTCAGACAATAAGATGTTGTTATCAACGACCATAGGTCCATGGTTTACTTCGTTGAAAAAATCCTCATTTATATTGTCATAAAAAATATTCTTGGAAACTCGAGTACCTTGAGATTGCCAATCCAGCCAAAGCCCGCGGTAATTATTATGAATTAAATTTCCCTCAATAGAAGTATCAATCGCAGCGTGTAATTTAATACCTCCTGTTTCGTAACCAAAAAATTGTTGTTTGGTGTGAATGTTGTATATGTGATTGTTATGTATTTCACTAAAAATCGCACCTAAATGACCACAAATACCTGCTTGCTCACAGTTTCTTATAGTATTATTTCTAACGATGTGAGAACCAATAGTCTCCTTAGACCAACCCTTTGTTAAGGCGTCAAAAACAACTTCTCGCTGACGCTGGGTTCCATGTTTGACTTTCAAATTTGTCCACTCATTTTGACCTGTACTAGATTCCTTTCCAAGACTTATTCCTGTGCATTTTGAGTCGGTTATTAAATTATTTTCAATAATCCAACCCTTACTCCAATTCGGACCAACAAGTCCTTCCTGATTAGCAGTTGGAGGAGCCCATTGGGTGGCAGCGTGTGCCATTTTAAAACCACGAACAGTAATGTAATTTATACCGGTACGCTCTGGAAAAAAAACAGCAGGACGAACGTTAATCTCCACAACTTCAATGTTTGGGTCTAAGCCCTTGAAGTTGGCATAGAGTGTTGTTGTATCGTTGTCCACCTTACAAAACCATTTATATTTTGAAGATTCAGAATCAACTGCTCTTTTTAAAGGTATTTCTGACAAGACTTCATTCAAAGAATCAATTTCATAAAGAGCTTCTCCATTGATATAAATTTCACCTAAGTGGTGATCCCTTCCAAAAGTATTCATGAGCCAATCCCCTTTTAAAATTTCATTATAGGGATTAAAATTGTTAAAAAAGTGATTGTCTATTTGGATACTCCAAACATTATCTTTGTGCAATTTCCATCCTGTGATAATTTCAGATCCCTTAATCCATACATCCTCCCCTTGGGCAGCTTGGTAAATAATTCGATCTTGATCATTTAGACCTCCGTGCTCTGGACGAACCCATTCTCTGTAGGTTCCTTCATGAACAGTAATAACATCGCCCGGTAATGCAATTTTTGCCGCCTTTGATATNGTTTTTAAAGGGGAATCTTCTGTACCTGGATTACTATCGTTTCCATGAACAGATACGTGGTAGTATTGGGCATTTGAAATAAATGCAAAGAGAAAAAAGAGGTAATTAAACCTAAAAAAAATCAATGTTGTGTGATTTATGATATATTATAAATATAGNAGAAAAATTCTTCTTATGAAATTAAAACTTTGCATTATCATTTTTTTTTAAAATTTATAATTAGTTTATTTGTGATATCAACTCAAAGAAAAAATGAAAGCACACAACGCAAGTTTAATAAATGCAATTCTTTTAATTACCTTACCTTTGTGGGGGTATTTTTCATCTGAAAATCCATCTTTTACAGCACTAATCCCAACCGCTATTGGCCTTATACTAGTCCTATTAAATAAAGGTGTTAAAAATGAAAATAAAGCCATTGCGCATTTTGCTGTTATTTTAACTTTATTTGTTTTTGGAGGACTTATTAAACCACTTTTAGGAGCTATTGAAAGGACAAATGTTCCTGCAATTTTAAGGGTTATTGTAATGATTTTAAGTACTATTTTATCTTTAGTGTTTTTTGTGAAAAGTTTTATTGATGCTAAGAAAAAACGTTCTTGAANAAAAAATTAAAAGTCTATGGTTTTAAAGGTCATANTATAAAACTTGTTATGATAGATTCAATTTGACTAAACTTTGAATTGGGCTCCAAAGCAAACAAATATTGATATAACCTTTTATTATCGACTTTATTTTTTAAACTTAAGTCTTTTTGTTTTGCAAAAACTAAATCCCACTGGTTTCGAACCATCTTCCACATTGCCTTGTTCTCTATCCAAAAATTTTGAGCATCAATGCAACGAGAATTTTCTACCTTTTTGTAAATATTAAGACCCTTTTCTTGAGCTAAAATAATATCCTCCTTCCCTAATTCCCTTATAATCTTGTCATTATCTTGATCGTGATTCCAACCCCAATCAAAAACTTCATGATGGTTACGTCTTAAGGTAACATTATAGTCTTGTCGTTTTGTAATTTCTCTCCTAGGTAATGGAGCATTTGCAGTGCTAGCCCAAAAACTTCGACCATCAACATGCACCCATGTACCTGACCCTTCATAACGCGGACTATCATCAACTTGGAAAACTTTTTGGGTCCATTGCCCCTTTACATCATTTTTATTTTTTTGTAAATAATTCCATGTATTATTATCTCTGTAAATATAAAAATCAGTATTCTGATATATCCAATCTTGTCTCCAGTGTTTAATGACGTATGGATTTTCTGAAGAACCAGCAATCAAAATATGCTGAATTGATATTTCATCTTTTTCATCCTTAACTATTTGAGCCCACTCTAGAGCGCCAGTACTGTAATTTTTAGATGGTTTATAAATTGAATCATTTGAATAATTAAATGTTTCAGCAAAATTAAAGCTTACCTCATAACATCCACACATTGATCTAATAGCATTTATATCACTCTTTTTTTTAGATTGAGAAATACAGTTGAATGAAATCAAGATTATTGATATAAATAGACTGAAATTTTTCATAATTTTTATTTAGATTAATTATAAATAATATTTATATTTGTTACAAATATATTAATAATATCTAAAAGGATTTTAAAGATTATGAAAATTAAACAAAATGAATATGGAGAATTNTATTATTGTAATTGTGACCAAAATTTTCATTTAGTGTTCAACAATTTGCATTTTACTTTAAATAATTATCAATATAATTTATTAAAAAGTCATATACTAGAAATTGATATTAAGTTCTGGCTAGAAAACTTTAGTGACTCTACTGTAAAACGTAAAATACCAATATCAACAAATCAAGAAAATCTAATTATGATTTTTGATATTCACGAGTTTATAAATTTAAAGTCTTTATTTTGTAATCATGATGTCAATAACGTTGGAATTTATTTATCAAGTAATCAAATTGACTACCCAAATAATTTAAATTGAAACAAAACCATAGATAAAAACCAATAATATGAAAAAATATATTGTTACCATATCATTTATTTTTAGACTTTTTTTAGGAGGAGTTATGATAACTTCTGGGGCGGGAAAGTTTTTTAAATCTTCACCAACTTCTAAGGAAGTAGTTGAAAAAGTTAATACAGATTCCATTAACTCAAACCCACAAACTCTGCAAAAAGTCCTTTATATCAATGGTCTAAAACAAACAGGATATTTTTGGCAGGTTGTAGCACTTTGTGAACTAATATTTGGAATTTTTTTAATTCTGTATAGAACTTATTTTATAGCTGCACTATTTATGCTACCCATAACGCTTCATATCTTTCTCTTTCATTTATACTTAGAGCCTGATGAAGTTGGTGAACTTATATATTGTGGGTTATTATTTATCATCAATATAGTATTGATATTTACTGAAAAAGATAAATGGAAAAATTTATTTAACAANATTGGACCATACAATAATATTGTATGTGAGGTTATTGGAAATAGAAATATTAAAAAGTAAAAAGGGATTTAAGTTTACCGTTCTTAAAAGTTATCCGTATACTTACAATACATTCTATTTAAACCCCATATTATTTCCCAGCAATTGAATTCAATTGTTGGGATTTTTTTATATTTATTATTATGATTCAAGATATAAAAAGCAAATGTGGCATATTTAATTGTTTAATAATATTGAATTTAATTTTCATTACTTCAGTTAGTTCCCAAGAAAAAAAAGATTTTGAATTAGTTTTTGTTTCAAATTTTAATCAAAACCCAATAGAAAAAAATAAATGGTATATTTCAAAAAATAATGATTCAATTCAACTTTCTACTATTAAATTTTATCTAACGAATTTTAGAATCAAAAATAAAAATAGTTCAATTCTCCTTGAAAATCAATATCATCTAGTTGATGTCTTAAATGATAAAAATTTAAACTTATACATACCTAATATCCATTTTAATAATGGTGCTTATTTAGTTTTTGATTTAGGAGTAGATGAAAAATTAAATACATCTGGAGCTAATTCAGGTGACTTAGATCCGATAAATGGAATGTTTTGGTCTTGGCAAAGTGGATATATTAATTTTAAAATAGAAGGAATAAGTCCTAGTTGTAATACTAGAAAAAATAAATTTCAATTCCATATAGGTGGATATCAAATACCATATGAAACATTGAGAACTATAAGTTTTAAACTTGATTCAAATAAAAATAAACTTGTGGTAAATCTTGAATTTTCTAATTTTTTCAATAAAATTAACTTAAAAACTGAAAACCATATAATGACCCCTGGTAAAGATGCTAACACATTNATGAATCAACTTGTAAATATTTTTAATGAAAATTTATAAAGTAATTTTTATACGCACCCTAGTTTGTATAGGATTATTGATGTCACTGGCATTTATAACTTTAAATAATAAATTATTCTTTAATTACCCTGANTATTGGCCAGCACCTAATTACGATTTCAAAAAACTATCCATGAGTAATGAAGAATTTCAACTTGGAAGAGAATTATTTTATGACCCAATTCTGTCAAAGAATGAAAGCATTTCTTGTGCGTCATGTCATAATCAAGCAACTGGATTTACGCATGTAGACCATGACTTAAGCCACGGAATTGAAGGTAGAATTGGAAATCGAAACTCGATGAGTTTAGTAAATTTAGCATGGAACACTTCATTTATGTGGGATGGAGGAGTTAATCACATAGAATTACAAGCATTAGCACCTATTACGAATAAAAATGAAATGGATGAAACTCTTGAAAATGTAGTTGAAAAACTAAAAAAATCAAAGAAATATAAAAATCTATTTTCAAAAGTTTATTCTGACGGAGAAATAACAGGTCAAAAAACCTTACTAGCCATAACCCAATTTGTTGTAATGCTGAATTCTTATAATTCTAAATATGATAAATATGTTCGTAATGAAAAAGGTGGTGAATATACATATCAAGAAAAAAATGGACTTGAAATTTTCAGAAAACACTGCAATATTTGCCATACCGAACCACTGTTTACGAATAATAATTTTGAAAACAATGGATTAAAAGTCGATAGCACTTTAAATGATCATGGACGATATTTAATTACTAATAACCCTAAAGATTCATTAAAATTTAAAGTTCCTAGTTTAAGAAATATTCAATTTACAAAACCATACATGCATGACGGAAGATTTGAGACTCTTCAACAAGTTATAACACATTACACAACAGACATACAAAATAGTACAACTCTATCGAATAATTTAAGAAAAAAGATTAAATTAACANATGAAGAAAAGGTTGATTTAATAGTTTTCTTAAGAACTTTAACTGATACCGAGTTTCTTTTTGACAAACGTTTTAAATACCCATCTAATAAAATTAATTAATATATAAATTATGTTAACCAAACAAAAAAATTTAATGTTTCTATTAATTGTTGTCAATTTATCTTTTACGCAAACTAATCCAGCAATTACAAGTTGGATACAAAATCATGACGGCGAAACAGGAAGACATTATGTTTCAGGAAATCCGACTCCAATAATAGATAATGTATTAGCAAACGTTCAATCTGTTGATTATTCAAATAATTGGGTTTTTGTTAGTGCCACTGGAATACCTGCTTACATAACAGGTCCCTTTTTAGATAACAATCCTTCAATTGCTAGCGATCAGGATGCTATTTATAAAATATCATTAAATCCTTCTCAAAACTTAGGTCTACCAACAAATACAACGGGAGGAAACATAGGAATTTTTATAAATGGGGTTTCGTTATTTGATTACAGAGACGGTGTTGCGTGGGATAATAACAACGATCGATTATGTGGTGGACCAGGAAATCCACCTTGTAATGGTGGACCAGGAGCTGTTCAAGACTGGAATAGAGATGCAATTCCAGCTGAAATGGGAGGATTTGATTGTAATAAAGCTCACCCTGCAATGGGTAATTACCACCATCATCAAAATCCCAGTGCATTTAACCTCGATCTGTTAGTTGTATCAGATATTTGCGACACTTACCCTGCTGATGGATTATATNTAATTGANCAAAATACACATTCACCCTTAATTGGATTTGCATATGATGGGTTTCCAATTTACGGAGCTTACGCCTATGAAAATTTAGATGGCACAGGGGATGTGGTTAGGATGAAATCGAGTTACTCTTTGAGAGATATTACGACGCGTGAAAACGGTCCTAATGTTGGACAAGTTTTTACTATTCAAAATGGACCAAATGCTGGAAATCAAGAAATAATGGATTTAGGGTATTTTAGGGAGGATTACGAATACACTTATAATTCGGGATCAGATTATCTTGATGAACACAATGGTAGATTTGCTGTAACACCTGAATATCCCAATGGTATTTACGCATATTATGCAACTGTAAATGAAGATCACAATTCAGCATACCCATATGTTGTAGGACCAACCTTTTATGGAAACGTTACTGGGAACGATGTTAATTTTGTTGNNGGAAATACTACTAATTACGATTCAAGTTTAAATATAAGTGGGTTTGAAGACACTAAACTTGACCTGAAATTATATCCTAATCCGACTCAAGATTTTATTGCAATTCAATCTAGTCTTTTCAATAAAACTATTTACCTAGAACTAATCAATGAACTAGGACAATTGATTTTAGAAAATAAAATATTGGCTGGAACAACACTAACTGTAATGGAAACACACACATTATATAATGGTGTTTATTTTTTGAATGTATTTTACATGAATCATAAAAAAAGCTACAAAATTATTATCAACAAATAATTTATTAAAAAAAATTACTTTTAATTTCACGTAACAAATACTAGAAAATATGGCACTACCTAAAAAACATAATTACTGGAAGAAAAATCTATACTACTTATCCATTCTATTAATAATTTGGTTTTCAGTATCATTTGGTGCAGGTATTTTATTTGTGGATGATTTAAATAAAATAAAAATTGGGGGTTTTAAGCTTGGTTTTTGGTTTGCTCAACAAGGATCAATCTATATTTTTGTTGTATTGATATTTACATATATCTACTTAATGAATAAACTGGATAAACATTATAATTCAAAAAAAGAATAATGGAACTACAATATTGGATTTGGATTGCAGTAGGCTTAAGTTTTAGCCTGTATATTGGAATTGCATTTTGGTCTAGAGCTTCCTCAACTAGTGAGTTTTATATTGCAGGTAGTGGAGTTCATCCTATTGCAAATGGTATGGCAACAGCAGCAGACTGGATGTCAGCGGCCTCATTTATTTCTATGGCTGGCATAATTTCATTTACAGGATATGATGGTTCAGTTTATCTTATGGGTTGGACTGGTGGATATGTTTTATTAGCATTATTATTGGCACCATACTTACGTAAGTTTGGGAAATTTACAGTTCCTGATTTTATCGGTGACCGTTATTACTCAAACACAGCAAGATTAGTAGCAGTGTTTTGTGCTTTAATTGTTTCTTTTACGTACATAGCAGGTCAAATGCGTGGAGTTGGTGTTGTTTTTTCTAGGTATTTGGAAGTTGATATTACTACAGGTGTTGTAATTGGAATGGGTATTGTGCTATTTTATGCTGTTTTAGGAGGAATGAAGGGAATTACTTATACCCAAGTTGCCCAATACTGTGTTCTAATTTTTGCCTTTATGGTACCTGCGATTTACATTTCGTTTATGGCTACTGGAAATGCAATACCCCAAATTGGATTTGGAGACACTGGCAGCGATGGGATATTTCTCTTGGATAAATTAGATGGCTTACATAAAGAATTGGGCTTTGACCAATACACTTCAGGGAGTAAATCGACTGTTGATGTATTTTTCATCACTATGGCACTTATGGTTGGTACTGCAGGACTGCCACATGTAATAGTTAGATTTTTCACCGTAAAAAAAGTAAGTGATGCTAGAAAATCTGCAGGTTGGGCTCTACTTTTTATTGCTATTCTTTACACTACTGCTCCTGCAATTGCAGTATTTTCTAGAATTAATCTAATTGAAACTGTTAGCAATAAATCCTATGAAAATATGCCAGATTGGTTTAGAAAATGGGAAGAAACTGGCCTTTTGAAATTTCAAGATAAAAATTTAGATGGTGATATTCAATATTTGGCAAATCCTGTTAAAAACGAATTGAGTGTTGATGCTGATATCATGGTATTAGCTAATCCAGAAATTGCTAAACTACCTAATTGGGTCATTGCACTCTTGGCAGCGGGGGCCCTAGCGGCTGCCTTATCTACCGCTGCTGGACTTTTATTAGTAATTTCATCAGCGGTTTCCCATGATTTATTAAAAAAAATTGTTTACCCTAACATATCTGAAAAAAGAGAACTTATAGCTGCACGTACAGCAGCCACATTAGCAGTATGCTTAGCAGGATATTTTGGAATCAATCCACCTGGTTTTGTAGCGGCTACAGTAGCATTAGCCTTTGGTTTAGCAGCTGCATCCTTCTTCCCTGCTATATTAATGGGTATTTTTTATAAAAAAATGAATAAAGAAGGTGCTGTTTCAGGAATGCTTGTTGGTGTAAGTTTGATGCTTTTTTATATGACAAAATTCAAATTTGGTTGGTTTGGTGGCGGTAGTGAACCAGACTGGTGGTTTGGAATTTCTCCAGAGGGCTTTGGAACCTTTTCAATGCTGGTAAATTTTTTAGTAGCGATAATAGTGTGTCATTTTACTAAAGAAACACCAGANAAAATAAAAAAATTAATTGAAGATATTCGGTTACCATAATGTTATATTGAAAAAATAAATTTAATCTTGTGATAAAACTAATTCTCTTAAGGCATGATAGGCTGGTTTTTTATCAAAATTTCTATCAAAAAGTAAAGGGTAATCTGTACGACCTTTCATTGGAAGATAATTACGCCAAGAATTACCATCCCATACTCCCCAAAATGTAACTCTCTCAATAGATGAGCTATATTTTAAAAACAGTTTGAAAAGCTCTTTATATCGTTTGGCTTGTTGCTTTAAAATAAATTTAGGGAGACCTTTGGGGTAGGGATTAAACTCTTCAGCTAAATCAAATCTATCTTCAACACTAGCCCCTTTATGCTTCCAAGCATTTGGTAGTACACTGACATCTAATTCTGTAATATGAAGAGGGATTTTAGCATTTGAACATTGTTTTAACCAATATTCTATGTCCTCTAATTTTGGGTGCTTCATAAACATATGACCTTGAGAACCAATCCCATGAATAGGTACTCCTTCGGAACGTAAACTTAAAACCATCTCAATTATAAAATCAATCTTTTCTCTTTGATACATATTATAATCATTATACAACAGTTTGCAATTAGGGTCGGCTTTATATGCTGCTTCATAGGCTATTTTAATATATTCTTCTCCTATAATATCATACCATGGGGTAGACTTTAATTTGGCGTATTTTTCACCGTTTTTAGTTTTGAATACATCTACTGCTTCATTAACGACATCCCAATAAGTTATCATTCCTTTATATCTCGAAACGACTGTTTTAATATAATTTTGCAAGCGCTCTATTAAAACTTCACGAGTAACNTGTTTACCATCGTNTCCNTTAAAGAACCAATCGGGAGCACTATTTTTCCAAACCAGNGTGTGTCCAATAATAGTCAATTCGTTTTCTTGGGCATATTTGACAAANGCATCCGATTCGTCAAAATTGTACTTACCATTATCATCAATTAAATACATTGGCTTCATGCAATTTTCAGCAGTAATTGCATTAAATTCATTTTTTATTATTTTAAATTCCTGCTTTTGATTGAGNTTTNGGNTGTCATTGCCNAGTACATCTCCNTGATAAATNGTTCCAACTAAAAAATGATCTTTATAAAAATNAGATAAACCNAATTTATCATNCTGCGCANTTATGGACAANAAGGCTGATAAAAAAACAAAACAACTTATTTGTTTTNTCATANTTAAAATATCAATTTANATATTGATTGACAGCACTAGCGCGTTNTTGAGCATGACTCATTANTTCAGAAATTGCTATTTGAAAATCAGTTGGTGATTCCAAAAAAGTATATCCCGATTGTTCNCTAANAACTGATGCTTCAATCATTGAAGAATAATACGAGTAAATTGATTGAATATATCCTGTTTCAAAAGCATTATTTATAACACTACTTACATAGTTATCATAAATAATTCTATACTCTGAGTCAGCATACAAGTATTTAATTAAGGGCCAATTATCTTGAACACCATTAAAATCTAGTGGTAGAGACCCCCCCATTTTACCTAATTGTAAACTTTCATTNTTATCCCANGGAATCCAAGTNAAAGCATTATTATTTTCAGNATNACCNTAAAGATAATAGTTGTGAGTCATCCGACCGTANGTATCCCAATTTTGAATAACTGTATTAACTGCTAAATAATTTAAAAATCCNTCNACATGAAATACTTCNTNCANNTCNCTTCTCCAAAGTNCAGGATTNGAAGTNCGNTTACTACTATGCAGAGCTTCAAAAACAGATTCNACATCACTCCAATTAGACTCCATNTCGTTTGACTGNTTTATAAAATATTCTGTNCNAAATGAACCTTCAGTAAAACGAGCTCCNGCNCCNTCNGGTTTATATAAGTTACCATTATCATTTGANAATTGAGATTTTAANAATGANTCGTCCGGTTCTTCAACCATNGTGTANAGCCCAAAATAAGTTGNACCTTCGCCATGATCNACATAAACTTCATAAAATTGTGTTCTTGGTGATNCCATGCCTGATTCTCTGAAAATATCAGCAGCTACTTTTTCCCGTAATTGAGATTCNTCATCAAAATTATTTTTTAAGTTTAACTGTTTAAAACCATAAAACCTCTGATTAGTAATTTCAGGAAATTGATCTTCAAATTCATCAAAATCAAGTTTGAAAGACATTTTCCAAACTCCATTTTGCCATGAAAANGAGAGGCTAGAATTTCCTTTGAATCTAACACCTACATTATACCACTGTAAACCATTATAATAAACTTCAGCGGGTTTAAAAATNGGATTTTCTTCGGCAAATCCACCACCNCCNGGACCACCACCNCCAGGACCACCNCCTCCNGGACCACCGCCGTTGCCCTGACCAAAATCGCCATATAATCCTGTCATATCCTCTAACATCAAATCCCATTCTTCTGCACCAAATACTATATCAATGCGTCGAACTGAATTTTCGTCATCAAAAACCTCCTCGTAATTTGGGTTAATATTATTACTATGAGTGTCTGAAGACCAATCAGAAAGGTCATTATCGCTATTGTTATTGTTATTATCACCATTTTCATTTCCTATATCATTTCCTGAATTTGAATCAGCGAGTCCAACTTCTTCATTATTACACGAAATAACAAATACACATAGCATTAAAATTAATTTATTTTTCATTTGTTAAAAATTATAAAGTTTATCTAGGCTTAGAATTAATTCTTTTTGGTTCGTTCCAAGGACGAGCATTTTTAATTTGTCTCCCCAAACCAAACGGTCTTTTTTTTGCTTGGGTTATCCGACCGTCTAAAATAAGTGATAATGAGTCTTTAATACTTTTATAATATTTTGTATTAGCTAAATTATTTAATTCTTTTTTATCGTATTTGTGGTCATAAAGTTCATACGATAATATATCGTTTAATTTCCATCGATTTAATCGATAGCGCTTTGTTTTAATTCCATATCCTTGGGCTTTACTACCATCTGTGTAAACCTGAAGTTCTGTTAAAGCACTATTACGTACCGGGGTTTTGGAATTATTAAAATATGGCATTAAACTTTTACCACTGACAAAAGATGGAGTTTTAAAATCAACTAAATCCATAATAGTTGGATACAAATCAATTAGTTCAACAGGATCATTGATCAATTTATATTGTCTTTTAATACCCGGACCTGCAAAAATTAATGGAACACGAGTAGCATTTTCAAATAATGTTTGCTTTTGCCAATGACCATGTTCACCCAGATGATACCCATGATCAGAAGTAAATACAACAATTGTATTTTTATCAAGCCCGGTTTCTTTTAATTTATCTAATACTCTACCAATTTGTGCATCCATAAAACTGGTGGTTGCATAATACGCATGCTTAATTTTTGCGGCTAATTCTGGGTCTAAATTTATCTGTTCTCGTCTTGCTCGAAGAGAAGCTGCTGCTGGCTTAGGAATAGTTTGCAAATATTCGTCAGAACTTTCTGGTACACTAAAATCTTTGATATCATATAGATCAAAATACTTTTTAGGAGCCACAAATGGAATATGTGGACGAAATAGACCATAAGCTAAAAAAAAGTTCTCACCACTTTTAGAAAATTCATCCAAAAACTCAATTGAAGCGGTAGCACCAATACCATCAGTTTGTTCTTCATCAGTTCCATCAGCTTCGAGCCAACTTAAAGTCGCACCATCAAATTGTGGCTTTACTTTATTGAGTTTATATTCTTCAATTTTATCGCGTCCATAAGGATTAACTGTTCGGTCCCACGTAAAGGAATCATCATGACCAGCTGTACCTATATCTCGCGGGTTATGGTAATGGTATATTTTACCAACTCTTACAGAGTGATAATTTTCCGTTCTGAATTTTTGACCTAAAGTGACAACATCTGGAACTGTCTGTCGGACATAAAGTCTAAGTTCTTTGGATTTTGTTTGATCTGCGTACATCCCTGTCATAAAAGACACTCTTGATGGACCACATAGTGGATATTGAACATGGGCGTTATTAAAAATAAGCCCTTTTTTTGCTAGTTCATCGATATTTGGAGTAATTGCTAATGAATCTCCGTAAGCACCTAAGGCACAATTTAAATCATCCGCTATAATGAATAATACATTTAGTTTAGGAACTGATTTTATGGGTTTTGAACTAGTAAAAGCTAAAACCATTAAAAGTAAAAACCAAAATCTTAAAAATTGCATTATTATAAGGTTAAAATATTATTCTAATATAACAAAAAACTAAATAAGCTACTTTTTTATAAATTTAGAATGATAGTTATTGACTTTAATGATATATAAACCGGGTGCTAGGTCAGAAATATCAATAAAACCATTTACAATTTCTTTATTTATAAAAACTCCATTAATATTAAAAATTTCAAATTTTCTAATTAATGAAGAAAAAACTATTCTTATCATTTGTGTAGCGGGATTGGGGTAAACTAGTAGAACATCATTATTAGAAATTACGGGTGCATTATCAGTTAGGGAATTTTCAGTCATACAAACAGTTTCATGATGATTAATTTGAATTTCATCAATCAAATTATTGGAACTTATGTGATATGGTTCGGAAATAGCTGGACTAGATGGATAATTTTTATAAAAAAGTCCAATATCGGTATGGTTCATGTTAGTATCAAAATACTCTCCATTCCCAACAGTTGCTGGATCAACAGGGCTTGGTTCAAACCATGAATATCTTTCAATAAAGTTATTGCTTTCTAAGTATGGGATTGCCAGTTCCATAAATTCTTTATTAACTTCAGTTGTTCGGTATTTATTTGCATTAAATTCAGTAATCCATATCGGGAGTCCGTATAAAGTATGAACGTTATTTAAATAAGTTTTGAACCTGTTAAAAATATTTTCAGGATCTGCGTTGGGAGAGTTTTGTGGATTGCTATTCCAATCATACCAATGTACTGCAATAACATCAATTCGAATATCGTTTTCAATTGCCAACTGGTTAAAGGAATTGAGCCAAGAGAATACAGCTCCTTGACGACAGGCGGGAGATACCATACGCAAACCTGTTTTCATTAAATTTTCATAAACAGCGACTGCGGTAGCTTCATCACATAAATTATTATATTGTCCCGATTGGCCGTTGCAATCATCAGGTTCATTAAATCCTAAAACATGTGTTGATTTGTATTTTGATTTATATATGAGTATGTCGCTATCATCATTAGCAGCTCCATAACCCCAAGCCATGGGTGCGTATTCACGTTGAAGATCCGAAACACCTTGATTATTCCACCTATAAAACCAAGTATTGTTCATATCATAAATATCACCTGCGGTTCCTCTTTTTGACACCCAATTCCACGGAACAACCCTAATGAAAGAAATGTTTGATTGTAATGAGCTAGGTAAAGAATGAATTTCCAAATCTTTTTCTGAAGCAATGAAAACTTGACTTGAACCAGTTCCGTCACTGTTAGAAGCTAAAGTAACCATATATCCTTTTTTAAGAAAAAAAGAGTTGATATTGTTATTCATTTGGTTTGGAATTGAGCTATCACTGTAAATCTCATTGACTCCAATTAAAGATTCTGTCCCATTTAAATTTTCATTGGAGTAAACAGATAATGGAAACGTTTCAGAAATCTCAGGCCTGATGATTGTGCCATTAGAATAATAATTATCTAGTCTCAAATTTGTAGGATAAGATGTATCAGAATTATTAACTAAAATTTGAGATAGCATTTGTTCATAAACAGTATTTGGATTTACTTGTTTCATACATAACCAAGCTAAGCCAGAATTAAAATTTATAAATGTTTCATTCGAAATGGGTTGAGGTTCAGTAATATATAGATAAGAATTTTCATTTAAGATAACATTTCCACCAGAAATAGACAAAGCTTCTAGACTACCATTTGATATTTCCAATGAGTTTGACGAATTTAAAATAATAGATTCTCCTGGTGAATTATAAATACTGTTTCCATTTAAAGTAATGGAATCAAAAGCTATGGCTCCACTACTAAATTGAATTTTTACACTACGATCAAAGTTGACGCTATTAACATATAGCGTGTTTAAACCCAAAGTTAAAGCAGACGGATTAGGGAAATACCAATTACCATTAGCTACAGTTTTAATAATACGATAATTGCTACCTTCTTCTGGTAAGCTTGTGATATTTATTTCAAATGTATGTTGTGACCCATTATTACCGTCACCAATTGTTGCGACTGTATAAATATATGGCCATGTTGAGTTTGGACCAAAATCAAATATATCAGGTGTCTCAGAGGCTATATTGGTAGCTAAACTAGTGTAGACATCACAATTTAAATTAAGATCAAAATTAATGGGTTCGTTTGGATTTATGCTTCCTGTTGGAGGATATTCACCCGAAACAATATTTACCCAATTATTTTCATTAAAAAAATAAGCATCCCCCGACTCGCCTTCCCAAAGAAAAGTTTGTGAAAATGATAAAAAAGGAATAAAAAAGACAATAATTTGTTTCATAAGCTACAGAAAACACTCATTTTTTTATTTCTTTTTGGACTCTAACCCCCCAAAATCAGTATCTGTTATATGTCTCAACTCATTTAAAGACAGTTGATTACCATATTCTTCCTTCAATTGATATAGTTCTTTCTTTAATTTTTTTATGCGCCCTTTGTAAGCTGCTAAATCGATTAAATTGTTCAGCTCTGCAGGATCTTTTTTAAGATCATAAAATTCCCAAACATCCATATCATAATAAAAATGAATAAGCTTATACCTTTGATTTCGAATACCGTAATGCGGTTGTACTCTATGGTAATATGGATATTCGTAATAGTGATAATACATTGATTTTTGCCAATCCTTAGGCGTTTTTCCTTTTAAATTTGGAAAAAAGCTTTTTCCTTGTACCGCTTCGGGAGTCTTAACACCTGCCATATCTAATAAAGTGGGAGCAAAATCTATATTGGTTATGATGTCCTCCAGAATACCCCCAGGTGCAATAACCCTTGGATAACGTATGACAAAAGGCATGTGTAATGCCTCTTCATACATAAACCGTTTATCGAAAAAACCATGCTCTCCTAGGAAAAAACCTTGATCGGAACTGTAAACTACAATAGTATTTTCTTCAAGTCCGTGCGTTTTCAAATAATCTAGAACCCTTCCGATATTATCATCTACAGATTTGACAGTGGCTAAATAATCTTTAATATACCGTTGATATTTCCATTGACGAGCTTGTTGAGCGCTCAAATCTTTTGAAGGAGAGACTATTTGCCCAGGCTTAAATCCATAATGCAACCATTTCTGTCTTTTCTGCTTAGACAGTCCTCTAGGAGGGCTCATTTTCATATCCTGCCTGCTAAAATAGTCCATGGTCATCTCGGTATTACCGGCTGTTAATTCTCTTCCTTCATAGCTATCATCAAAGCTATCTGGATAAGGCATTTGAATAGAGTCCCAAAGTGTTTCGTATTTGGTATCTGGAGCCCATTCGCGGTGAGGTGCCTTGTATTGCAACATCAGGCAAAATGGTTTTCTAGTATCTCGCTGTTCTAACCAATCCAAAGCAAAATCTGTAGTCAAGTTTGTGGCATATCCATTTTCTACTTTTTCTTGACCATTATCGTTGTAAACTGGATTCCAATAAAAGCCTTGTTGCCCTTTAGATATGTGGTATTTATAATAGTCAAAACCAACAGGTGATGAAGCCAAATGCCATTTCCCAACCAATGCTGTTTGAAATCCTGCAGTTTTCAAAGCCTGAGGAAAAGTCCACTGTTTATTGTCAAAAACACCTCCTTTATAGTTCTTATAATAGCCATTCATATGGCTATACTTCCCTGTAAGAATGGAAGCTCTGCTGGGTCCACAAATGGCATTAGTACAAAGTGCATTTTTAAGTAAAGTACCTTCAGACGCAATGCGATCAATATTGGGTGTTGGAGCTATTTCTCTAAAAAGTCCACCATAGGCTGAAATAGCATTAGTAGCATGATCATCTGAAAAAATAAAAACAATATTAGGGGCCTTTTTATTTTCAGTTTCATCTTGGCCGTGACAAAATAAATTTATTAAACAAAAAAATAATATTAAGGGTTTATTACTCAAAATAAATGATTAAAAAAAAACTGATAAACTCAAAAATGAGATTTCGAATTTATCAGTTTTTTAAAGTTATTTTTATTTACTGTTTGATTATTTTCTTAGTAAGTGTATTGCTTCCATTACTCACTTCAATCATGTATAGACCTGATGCCAAATCGGAAATATCAATTTGTTGGGTATTAAATACTTCCTTTTCCAAACGTCCTAAGACTGAGTATACTTTTACAGAATCAATATTATCAAGTCCTGAAATCGTAAGTAAATTTGTTGCTGGATTCGGATGAATCTTTATTAATGCAGAGTTGACGCCCTGCAAACCTAATGCTTCACCATTTAATGTTAGAGACGAATAACCAATATCTCCGCTGCTAAACTGAAATCTAAGATTTCTTTGCCATGCTACACTGGCAACAGTTTTAGTGTTGTAACCTAAATTAAGTTCTCCTACACAACATGTAATATCATTTCCAGCTGCAGTAGTCTTGTAAATCCTGTAGTTAGCACCTCCATCTGGAATACAAGTAATATCCATTTCAAATGTTTGATCGTTCATACTATCTTCATCATCAATTGTAGCAGCTAGTAAATAATAAGGCCAGTCACCTTCTTGAGAAACAAATAAGCCTGATGATCCAATTGTAACATCGTCGGGTTCACATTCTTGGGAAACTGTGGGGTAGAGAACATCACCATTATGTGAAAAATAGTCAAACTCAATTAAACCTCCACCTGAAAACTGAAATTTAACTGCTCTATTGAATGTAACCGCAGGAACAATAATTGTATTTTCACCCAGTGCTAAGGGACCCTGTTGCGTAAAGTCACCAGCACCACTTGCAACAGTTTTGTAAATACGATAAGTATAAGGACTTGCAGATTCAGGTAAATCTGTTATGTTAATTACTACTGTTTGTTCAAGTCCACTAACTGCTACTCCATCAGCTGTTGTGACGGCTGTAAAAACATGTGTCCAAGTTGCATTAGAGGTTGTGTTAAAAAGATTTGATTCTCCAATCGTTGTCTGAGCGAAAATTAGGCTTGTAGTTACTGAAAATAAGAATAAAGTAATTTTTTTCATCGTAGTTTATTTTATTTATTTTTTTTATATGTTTTCCACTCGCTCATAAGCTCCTTACCAAGGGCAGCTTGTAATTTTCCGTATAATTTATTGTAAACCTTTTTGAGCTCAGCATTTTTAATTTGGGGCTCATCTCTATATTGTTCACGAATTAGTTTAGCCTGGTTAAAGCGTTCAAGTTGAATTTTATAAACTTTTTCGTTCTGAACATCGTTTAAAGATAGAGCTAAAACCATCTCCTTAGTCATTTCACTAGCTTGTTGTTCAGCGTTATTTTGAGATAATGCCACAAAACTAAATAATAACAAAGTGGTAGTAAATAGTAATTTTTTGATCATGGTATAAAATTTAATATTATTAGTTGATCATAAAAATATAAAAAAAATATTTGCTTTTATTAGTGAAATGAATTAATCTTTTCTAAAGTACCTGCCCTCCAGGTAATTCCTGGCTTCCATTTAGGAGCATTGACACTATGCAGATATTCATCGAGAGTGTTTTCTAAAGATTTTAGTTTCTTTGGATTTGAAGAAGCTAAGTTATTTTGTTCTTTAAAATCTGTTTTTAGATCAAATAACAAAAGTTCATTGTTATCATAAAATTTAACTAGCTTAAAATTATTTATTATTATTGAAGAATGGGCTCGCTTGAGAGCAATACCATTGGCATATGGAACATGAAATATTAAACCGTCGTGATTTCGCTGAACATTAACATGTTCTTTTTGAGATAAACTATTTTTAAAGCTTCCTCCGTCTAAATCTTTTATTACAGGTAAATGATGCCCAGCTAAATCTAGAATAGTGGGTAAAAGATCTGAAAATGTAATAGGTGTCTTTGATTCAGTTCCGGGCTTTATTTTGGGACCTGCAATTACAAAAGGTACTCTAATACCTCCTTCCATAGCATCCCATTTTCCTCGACTCAAGGGGAAGTTTGAACTATTATTATATTTAGATTTTGGAGGCATAACAGGAACTGCGCCATTATCAGATGTATATATGACATAAGTGGTCTTATCTAATCCCAAGGCCTTCAATCGTTCTAACAATAAACCTACTCCACTATCTAAATCTTCAGTCATAGCTGCAAAACCGGCATGCTTTTGATATTTTCCTCTGGGTTTGTTTAGGTATTTATCTAAGGTCTCTGGTTGCATCATAACATCCGAATGTACAGCATAATGTGAAACCTGCAGGAAAAATGGCTTTTTTGAAGCTGCTTGACGTTCTAAAAAATCAATAGCCTTTTTAGTTGTACTAAATATTTTTTTTGGATCGTCAGAAGTAGTATTTTGCCATTGTTTTCTATTATTCTTGTGATTAAATATACCATCCTTATTGCCAGTAATCCCATCACTTTGATCATAGCCTAGATATGATGGATCAACACCAATACCCCATTTTCCAAAATGAGCGGTTGTATAGTTTGAGTTAACTTTTTTTAATTGTTTTGGGATAGTGTAAGGAGTTTGATGATTTATATGCTTAGTATTCATACCAACACGAATCATTCTCAAACGCGCTGGTGTCTGTCCAAATTGAATACTGTAACGTGAAGGTGAACAAACCGGTGCACTAGCATAAGCTGAAGAAAAACGCATCCCACGATTGGCAAGTTTTTCTAGATTTGGGGTTTCGTGATAATCACTTTTAGATTGTGGCAAATCGTTCATCATTTGTACAGAAGTCCCGTTCCATCCTTGATCATCAGATAATATCAAAATAAAATTCGGAGGAGATTTTGAAACTTTGATTTTAGCAGAAGAGCAACTGAAATTCAGACTAAAAATGAAAAATAAGGAAATGACATGAAATCTCATCAAATACAAATATTATAGAATCAATTGATATTTGAATTCGCAGTAATTTCGAAAATAGGTATTGGCCAAGTGTAGTCATCCGCCTGTCTTGAACCGTCGGTATTACCTCCTATGCCATTTAATACTTTATAACAGTACTCATTATAAACACCAAAACGTGTTAAATCAAAAAAACGGTGGCCCTCCATATACAACTCAACTGATCTTTCTTTTAAAAGTGCTGTTCTAAAATCACTCATGCTGTAAGACGAAAAATCAATATCAGTTTGCCCAACACGATTTCGTAAAATATTTATATCATCATTTGCCAAAATGGGATTTTGATTTAATTCTGCCAAAGACTCTGCCCTCATTAAATATACATCAGCAAGTCTTATGACGTGCCAATTCTGTCTACTATCATAAGGGTTTGTAGCATCAGAATCAATATATTTAGAAGTCCATACTTGCCATAAAGTATATGCGTTTAGTTCGGGATTGAATGGNGTTGAAAAATATCCTGTGCTACCATTATTAATTTCAAATAACCTAGATGAATTTTGATATTCTTTAATAATTGTGTTTTGAAATCTTGGATCACTTTTATCTAAGTAATTATTAATAAACTTCCCCTTTAATTTATTGCTTCCTCCAAAACCTGTACCACTCAGTCCTGAATTCCTTGGAGTAAATAGATTAGAAACTGCTGTACCTTGACCAATTTCGTTGGAACCTTGTACATCAAATAACATTTCAGGACTATTCCCATTATTAGGGTCAAAAATTGCAATCCAATCATCTAAATTTCCAACTAAGCTAAATCCACTGTCTAATAAAGCATCATCACAACTATTTTTTGCAGATTCATAATAATAAGCTGGAGATTCTTCGAATTGTAAATATTCAATATTACCATTAATTCCATCATTGGAAGTTCCTNAACTACCAACATTCATCAAACCAAGAGCTGTTTGTTTACACGAAGCAATTCTTAAGTATACCTTAGCCAATAAGGCATCGGAACTAGATTTTGTTGCTCTTCCTATATCTGTCTGAGCACGATTGGAACAATTCAATGAGGCATACTGTAAATCCTCAATAATTTGATTATATATATCAACAATTGGTGATAATGGAAGCCCCTCAGAAATACCCTCAGCGGATACTGGTTCTATTCTAAGAGGTACTTCTCCAAAACACCGTACTAAATTAAAATAATGAAGTGCTCTTAAAAATTTTGCTTCTCCAATAATTCTTGATTTAAGTTCTTCATCCATGTCAATACTAGGAACATTAGCAATAACCATATTTGCATCACGAATAGCAACATAAATATCTTTCCAAATAGTATCTATATTTGGATCCGTGGAAGTAACCGTCCCATTTTTAAAATTATTTAATAAAAATGTAGATAACCCTTGATCTGACGCTGCGAAAATTGTAGATAAATATTTTTGTTTGTAATAGCCATTACCGCTTTTTAAACGCGAGTAGGCACTCGTTAAACCATCAATGGCATCGTTTGAATCTTGAAAATAATTTTCAGTTTCATTTTGAGTAAATGGCTGCTCATCAAGGACCTCACATGAATTTATAAAAAATAGGATAAATATCAAGTTAATTTTAAATAATATTTTAATTTTCATAATTTTTCGTGTTAATAATTAAGTTTTAATCCAAATATATAAGATTTTGTTCCAGGATAGGTTCCAAAGTCTACGCCTCTTCGTTGAGGATTTTTAGTGTAGGTTTGAACCTCTGGGTCATATCCAGGGTATTTCGTCCATGTCACTAAATTCTGGCCAGAAACATACAGTCGAAGCGATTTTCCATTTTTAAAATTAAAATTATAACCAAGATTAATGTTTTTAAGTCTAAAAAAGGATCCATCAAAAACCTGTCTATCAGAAGGAGTATTTCGATTACCACTTGAAATGATAGCAGCAGGATGGTCTACATCAGTTGTATTTCCAATAGCTGGATCGTAAACAATAGAACCGTTTGAATATGACAATGGGGCTGTCCAAGAGTTTTCAAAAGAATCTGACAAGTGATTTCTTGTCCTAAAAAGCCCACTCAACTGCCATGAATCTACCCAAAACAAGTCGCCCCCTTCTTGGCCTGTAAACAGAACACTTAAATCCCAATTCTTGTAATTAAATTCACTTCCAATAGAAAAATTAAAATCTGGATTTGGATCTCCAAGTTTAACATAATCATCGAAATCAATTTCCTGATTTTCTGAAGGATTACCAGACTCATCGTAATCAATACTATGGTTTACATAATTAATCTCTCCAGGNGCNGCATTGGAAATACCACTGGCATTGGCTTGTTCCCAATTTTCAAAAATACCNTCTGTCTCAGCTCCCCAAAAAATGCCCAAAGGTTGACCAACCATAAACATTATGGGATTAGCTTGAGCAAAACCAATAGATGGTCCCAGTTGATAATCTAAATTTGAATTAAGACTTAAAAGTTTATTCCTATTAAGACTGAAAGTTGAATTCAAATTCCAACTAAAATTGGCATCCTTAAACATTTCAGCTTGTAAACCAATTTCATATCCTTTATTTTCAATTTCTCCAAAATTATCAACTCTACTTGAATATCCATTTGACGATGGTAAATTTACATTTTGAAGTAAATCATAAGTTAATTTATGGTAAGCATCAAAAGTTAAATTAACTTTGGACTTAAACATTCCTATATCCAGTCCAATATTAAATTGATCGGTTGTTTCCCATGTTAAATCGTCATTTTGAAGATTTTGCTCATAGAATCCAATCGCAATTTCGTCATCAAAATTATAGCGAATAGGACTCATCATTGCCAAAGATTGATAAGGGGAAATGGGATTACTTCCTGTTTTACCATANGATAATCGAAGTTTTAAATTATTGATTTGCCTAATATTTCTAATAAAACGCTCCTCTGATAGTGCCCATGATAAGGCAAGTGACGGAAATATGGCGCTTTTCTTATTTTTTGCAAATTTCGAAGAAGCATCTACCCTGGCATTCAAATCAATGAAATACTTTCTATTGTAATTGTAACCTACTCTAGTCAATGCAGATAATAATCCAATTTCTCTGTACTGNGAAATCGGTACAAGGATTTCATTTGCATTGTTAAAGTTATAAAATGTAGTGTAATCGTTTGCAAAATCCCTTGCTTTATTAAACATAGAACGTATGGTATTTTGTTCATAGGTAGCAACCATAGTTGCATCAACTCGATGAAGATTAAAACGATTTCTGTAACGTAAATTACCCTCAGCATAAATTTTTCTGTTCTCAGAGTAAGACTGAGTAGCTTCACCATTGTTTATATATCCCCTGGTTGTATTAGTTGGATAATAATTATCGCGAGTGTTTTTTTGATAATCAAAAGCCCCTCTCAAAGTAGCTGTTAATTTTGGAGTTATTTTACCAACCAGAGAAAGTGCTTGTCGAATAGTAATAGATTTTTTTTCATCTATAACATATTTAGCCAATGTGTATGGGTTCGAAATTAAATCTCCTTCATTAAGGGCAGAGTAAATTTCATCATTTTCTCCAGTATCTAATATGGAATATATTGGTTGAAATTGCAAAACTTGAGAAACTACACTTTTCTGCATAAAAATCTGACCATTTCCAACAGACGAGGCATTACCTTCCTTATGTGAAATATTAGTTCTAGAGTAAACATCAATTTTATCGTTGAAAGCCTTTCTTTTGATTCTGGAATTTAAAAAAATCCTTTTATTTGTAGTGTTTGTAATTACTCCTTCTTGGTCAAACACACCTAAACTCAATGCGTAATTTTTCTTAAAATCGCCGCCTCTATAACTTAAATTGTACGAATTGGTAATAGCTGTTCTGTAGGTCTCATCCTGCCAATCTGTACTGATTCCGGATGGAGTGATAGGAAAATCTCTTATTAAATTAGCAATATCTGGGTAATTTAACGAATCAATTACTTGATTTTGTTGAGGATTCCATACACCAACAGGTCTCGGAGGATTACCATTTGGTCTAGGTAAATCAGGATTTGTTATTTGTTGATAAATTTGATTCAAGGTGCGTTGGTTCATATAAGCTTCAAATCCTGGACCATCCAATACATCTAATTTTTCCCGAACAGAAGTAATATAACTATCATAGGTAAATGATATTTTATCTTTTCCTTCATTCTTATTGGCAGATTTAGTGGTAATCAAAACAACACCATTCGCCCCTCTTGCTCCGTAAATAGCAGTGGCAGCTGCATCTTTTAAAACTTCTATTTTATCAATGTCATTTGGATTAACAAAACTCATAGAACTCTGAGAGCCACCTGAATTACCATTACCTGCAGCATCGGCAACCGGATTGATTGGAATTCCATCGAGTACGTATAGAGGTTGTGTACCACCAAGTAGGGAATTAGTACCACGAATGGAAATACCAACTCCTCCTCCTGGTTCAGCACTTTCAGTAACTACAACTCCAGCGACTTGACCTTGTAATAAATTTTCCAGAGTGGAAGCTCTGTTTTGTTCTAGTTGTTCAGATTTAATCTGTGTAATTGAACCAGAAAGATCTTTTTTACTTATATCAAAATACCCAACGCTTATTGTAACTTCATCAAGTTCATCTACACTAGGTTCCATTAAAATTACAACCTCTTTTGAAGTAACCTCTATTTCAAAATCATTAAAACCGATATATGATATGACCAAGTACTGGTTCTGGTTAGCTGTTATTTTAAAATTACCATCAAAATCAGATGTTACTCCAATTGTAGTCCCTTTAATAATAATTGTGGCGCCTGCAAGTGGCGCATTTGTTTCTTTTTCTAAAACTATACCAGAAACTTCAAAACTTTGTGCAGAAAGACAAATTGTGAAAATTGAAATGGATAAAGTCAATAGTTTTTTTAAATAATTGTATCCCATCGTAATATTAATTTATTTAATTTTTTTTTTTTTTAAAACTCTTCTTAACCACCAATCCCTATCGGCTTTGTAGTTATATTTTTCTTTTAATCTCTCGGCTTCTTGCCTTAATTTATCTTCAACATCATCATATTGCTCTAAAGTGATTAAATTAGTCATCTCCCCAGGATCATTTTGGAGGTCATATAATTCGTCAATATCATTTTTCAAAAAGGAGTCTACAAGTTTATAACGACCTGTACGGACAGCAATTTGATTTGGACCTGCATAAGGCCAATAAGTATCCAAATAGTATTCAAATAATATTGAAGTTCGCCATTTGGGAGATGGTTCTCCACTGATTAATTGCATCATAGATTCACCCTGCATGTAATCTGGTATTTCAATTCCAGCTAAATCAAGTATTGTAGGAGCCATATCGATATTCAGACATTGTTGTTTAACAACAGTTTTTGGTTTAATTAATTTAGGATAACGAATCAACATAGGAACTCGCATGGAATTTTCATAAGCTAATCNCTTATCATTAAATGTATGTTCTCCTAAAAAGTAACCATTATCACTGCTGTAAATAATAACAGTGTTATCCAACTCTCCTATGGCCTCTAAAGTTTCTAAAACCTTCCCAAGAGATTCGTCAATAGCAGCTATACAACGAAGAAGTTGCATATTTTTATCATAGTTTATTGGCCATGTTAGTTCAGGAAGTTCTGGTGGAATTGGAAGATTTTTCTTCCAATCAAATCCAAATGTTTTTTTTCGTTGCCATTCAGGCTTTCCTTTGAAAGTCTCTTTATGGGTATTATATGGTGGAGGTGGCAACTCTGCGCCATTATATAGATCTTTATGTCTTTCAGCTGGAAGATGGGGTTCATGAACAGCTTTATGCCAAAGATTTAAGCTAAATGGTTTATTAGGATTTCTTATTTCTTTTAGCCAATCAATAGCTTTTTCTGTAAGTATATCAGTCATATAACCCTTTTCTTGATATTCATAACCGTTATCATTTACAGGGGGATCTATATATTTCCCCTGACCAATAAAACTAAACCAGTAATCAAACCCAGGTCTTATGTGAGCCTCACCTCTNTCATGAGCCATATGAATTTTACCAACATGTGCAGTTTCGTATCCAGCAGCTTGCAAATGGGTTGAGTAAGGAGCAAACTCTTCCCAGTTTGGATCTACGTGGCGGTTATTTTGATTTACGCCATGAATATGAGGATATGTACCAGTTAAAAAACTAGCTCTTGAAGGAGAACAAATTGATTGAGTTACAAAAAANTTCTCAACATTAACACCTTCATGAGCTAGTTTATCAATATTTGGAGTTTTTAAGAATGGATACCTTCCTGTAAAGCCCAAGGCATCAAAAGGTTGGTCGTCAACCAAGACAAATAAAAAATTAGGCTGCTTTTTGGAGGAATCATTTTTTTTGATTTGAGAATGTAATACAGAAGTAAAACTCAAACAANTGGCAACAATNAAAAAAAAATTAGTTGAATAAATTATTTTCATTTGNATTTAAAAGTTTNATAATCAAATATATGAAANAGGTAGTGAAAAACAATTAATTTTGAATCTTGAGTTCTAATTCTTCTAAAGATTTTCCTTTAGTTTCTGGCAATATTTTCAAAAGAACAAAAAATCCTATTAATGAGATCGAACCGAAAATAAAAAATGTTAGAGCATTACCTAAGTTTGATAATTCCCAAGGGAAAATGAGTTGAACTAGTGAACTAATTAGTGAATTAATAAAAGCAATAACCCCAATAGCTAATCCTCTGTACTTGATGGGATATAACTCAGAAAGTAAAACCCACATGACAGGGCCTAAAGAAAAAGCAAAACATGCAATAAATCCTAAAATTCCAATCAAAATTAATGTAGCATTAATATTAGTTGCAGATTCAAGAATTTCACCATCATTTTTAGAATAAACCTGATTTCCTAAGATCTTTTTTAATTCTGTTTTAAACTCCACATCGCTGTCATAAACTTTATCAGAAAGCAAACTCAAATCATTAGAATTTATAAATTCAAAAGCATCAATGTTGGCTTGTTTAAGTTGATAAGTAGCTTGATTAAATCCATAAGAACACAATAGAAGACTAAGAGAAATTCCCGCAGTCCCAATAAGTAACAAAGGTCGTCTTCCCATTCTATCAATTAAATATATAGCTACAAAGGTGAAAATAACAGAAATAGTACTTAACAAGACTCCAGATGAAAATGAAGCGTCAGTACCAATACCTGTTTGTTTAAAAATAGATGTAGCATAAAAATAAACAGCGTTAATCCCTGTAATTTGTTGCAAAACTCCAATAACTAAACCAACAATTAGAACAAAACGTAAAGACTTATTAAACAAATCTTTGACATTTAATTTAGATTTATTTTGATCTAAATTTGCGGCTTTTTCAATTGAAAGCATTTCTTCAAGTCCAAGTTTTTCACCATGAAGGTTGATTAGAATTTCTTTAGCGTGTTTGTGTTTACCTATCATAAATAACCAGCGAGGACTTTTTGGTATAAAAAATAAAAAAATAAAATAAATAATTGCTGGAAAAAATTCAACCCCCAGCATCCACCTCCAAACAGTTGAATCATTTAAAAAAGAATTATCTATTGTATTATATTTATTAAAAAAGTAATTACTTAAAAAAGCAGCGAAAAAACCAAAAACTATATTTAACTGTTGCAAAGTAACTAATTTACCCCTGTTTTTGGCGGTTGCAATTTCTGCAATATATATTGGTGCTAAAACTAAAGCTGCTCCAAATGCTAACCCCCCTATCATTCTTGCAATGTANATCATCTCATAAGAACTNGAGTAAGCAGAAAAAACAGCGGAAATAGCATAAAATAAAGCAACAAAAATTAATAATTTCTTTCTACCTAGTATATCACTTAAACGACCAGAAAATAGCATGGCAAACATCGCTGCAAAAGAAGGAGAACTTACAACCCATCCAGATTGAATTTCGTTGAGATCAAACTCTGGACCGGCAAAAGACATAACCCCAGAAATAATACCTGCATCAAATCCAAACAAAAACCCCCCTAATGAAACAACNAAAGCTATGTAAGNAATATTATTTTTCATTTTTATTAAATTAATATATTATAGTTTGCATAGCACGAGGTTCAATTTCAAAAACAGACTCAGCATTACCTACTATGAGTTTATAAGTAACTCTTTCGTCTTTTGGGTTCATAACAACTGTAACTATATTTCCATCTTGGTTTTGAAAAGAGGTGCTTTCAATCGTTGTTCTACTAGTTGTAGTACTTACACGTAAGGCGCCTGGATGGATAAATTTTGAAAAGTGTCCAATATAGTAATATGTGGGAGTAAATATGAGTTCATTAGATTTAGTATCGGCGTGAACAGGTGCAAAACAAAAATTCGCAACATGGTTTGGACCTCCTNGNTCGTCCAATAAGATATTCCAATCAGTCCANCCAACAGTACCACTATTAAAATCATTAATCATTGAATTNCCATAACGCTCAGCATTGGGCCAGTGATATAGTCTNTCAGTATTAAACCCTTCCTGACATCCTTCAGTAAATAATAAATTTTTTGTTGGATATGAAGNCTTTATATTTTTTAAATTATCATAGTTNGGTAAGCTACCNGTCCATGTTTCATACCAATGAAATCCTATACCCCAAGCATATTTAGANGCTTCAGGGTCCTCAAAAATAGTATTTGCACGGTTAGATATTAAATCTCGATTATGATCCCAAACCACTATATTTTTGTCTCCATGACCTGCTTTTTCCAGAGTAGGTCCTAAAAAAAATTTTAAAAAATCTCTTTCCTCATCTGCAGTGTAAATACATGATTCCCATCGCTGTGTCGCCATAGGTTCATTTTGTATAGTAAGACCCCAAACAGGAATACCTAATGCTTCATAGGCATCAATAAACTTTACATAATAATTTGCCCAAGGCTGTCGGTATTTTGGAATTAATTTACCACCACGAAGCATGTTATTATTAGTTTTCATAAATGCAGGTGGACTCCAAGGACTTGCATAAAAAACTAATTTATCACCAATAAGTGCTTGAGCTCTCTTAATCATAGGAATACGTTTTTCTAAATCTTTTTCAATTGAAAAAGATTTCAGTTCTGTATCGCCATCTTCAATATAAGTGTGACTTCCAAGACCAAAATCACTACTATGTATACTAGTTCGTATTATATTATATCCTATTCCATCATTGCCATAATATGCCTGAAGAAAATCATTTTGTTTTTCGGAGCTTAGTTTTGAAAATACTTCGGATGATGCATCTGTGATAGCACCGCCAATTCCTAAATATTCTTGAAATGTCTTGTTTGGATTAATAAAAATTGAAACCTCTGTTTCTAAAGGCTGAACACGTGGTTTAAATATTTTATTTTTTCTTTTACTCAATCTTAAATCCGTATCCTTTGCCGTAGTGTATAATTCGATTGGTTGATTTATAAAATCGAGATTAGCAATGGTTGATTTAGATTTTTGAGCAATAATTAATTTTGAGGATAATATAAGAATTACAATTAAAAAGAACTTTTTATAGTAAATCATTTTGTAGTACTTTAAATTTATTGTTTTCTGAATTCATGTTTTACCCAATCTACTTCCATTACCCACTCACCTTTCATTGGTGAATCAGTAATTTTGGCAAAATTTAAAATTGCAAACATTGGTTCAGGATAATTATCTCCCAAACCTTTATTTCTATAAATCTCATCACCATCTAGCCTATATAAAAGATCAGAACCCTCCCATTCTACTGAATAGTCGTGGTATTCATTTAATGTTGCGTCAAATCCCTTTCGCAAGCTCCACCAGTCGCCTTCTCCGCATTTTCCTAAACTTTTTATCGCACCTGTGGTAAAATGATCTTTTTGATGATCTCCATGATGTTCGAAAATATCTATTTCTCCTGAACCAGTGGTTGGCCAACAAATATATTCGTCTGCTTCTTGTACAGGAGGCTCATTATTTTGTGACCCTAAAATCCACCAAGCAGGAAACATACTGGCCTGACCGTTATTTTGTAAACGCAAACGAGCAGTCCACTTACCTTTAATAAATTCCTGACGGTTTTTTGAAGCAATACGACCCGCAACATATTTAGTATCAGGATGAATTTTTCCTTGCTTATCGTAATTGTCACATGGAAGTTTTTCTTCAACATTAACAACTCTTAGTTTTAATGTACCGTTACTAACTTCCCTAGTATTAAATTCATTATCTGGAACATAACAATGGGTTTCATTATTAACCCAAATACGCTGATCTTGCCAATTATTACTGTCAAATGAATGAAAATCGTCAAAAAAATCAACTTGCCATTCGTCGGAAGATGGAATCGCTATTTTTTTGCAAGACGTGTTTAATAAAAATGAAATAGAAATTATAAAACATGTTAAATTAATTGATTTCATATTGGTTTAATTAATTTATAGCTACTTTTTAAATACTTTTTTGTGATAAACTTGCTCACCGGATGTAATCCTTAAAATATAAATACCAGAATCAATATTAGGAATATTAAGTAAAATTTTTGTAGGATAAGTGGAATACATATTTTGAAAAATTTGACGACCGTTAATATCAAATAAGGTCAAGGAATCAATAGATTTTGATTCTAAATCAATATTTAAAATATTTTCAGCCGGATTTGGATATATTTTGATTTGTGAATTATTATTTAGTTCATTATTAAAACCTAAGCTTTCAGTTAAAGTAAAATTGAACCAATTAATATTAAACCCTGGCTGCAATACTGTCATTTTTAAAGTATAGGCCCCTTTTGTTAGTTGAATTTCGCTTGATAAAGTATACCAATTTTGCCAATCACCAGTAATTGGAATGGTAAACCAACCTAGACTTTGATTGGAGTCATTATTAATCATTTCTAACTGCATAATTCCTTGTTGAAAACTTGCTGCATATCTAATATCTAATTCGTACAAACCTGTTTCTTCTACTAAAACAAGATATTCAGCATAATCTCCAGTATCGGTTGAGCCTATATTTTGACCTCCAAATACATCACTAGTATCCTCAACACTTAAACCAGATTGGTTATTATAATCTTCAGCTTGAATTTTTCCGGGAATTAAGCCTCTCTCTGGAAGGCTATTATTTACCGGATAATTAAAAAATTCATTAAGTAATGAGCTATCATAACTAGAAGTTATAATTGAACCCACATAGTCAATAGTAATATTTTGTTGGAAGTTTAAAAAATCTTCCATTTCAAATAAAATTACTCGATTATTTACAGCGTCTATCTGAACAGATTCTATTATGCTTGAAACCCCATCGATATTAACAATAAATTGATTGCTTTCTATAGCTTGATCATCAGAAATTGGTTGGTTTAAAATCAATCTAATACTTTTTTCATCATTCAGAACATTTGATCCTATTGGACCAAAAGTTGGAATAGTTGCTGAATTTATAAATTCTATACTTCCTATATTAAACTCATTATCTCCAATGATTTTAACCTTCAGTTCATGTGTACCTGCTTCTAAATATACTCCTTCATAATATCCATTAACAAAATTAGACCAACCACCACTATTGTAAATAGATATAGATTCTGAAACATCAATATCATCTAAAAATAATTTTAATTTCCCTCCTGCCTGTGGCGATGCATACCTTATGCTAAGATCATAATACCCTGTAGCAGAAATATTAACCGTGTACTTCATCCATTCTCCATCATTAACATATCCTATATGAAAACCGTTGGAATTAAATGTGTCATTATTAGATTGAATATCAACTCCATCATTTCGATAATTCCAACCTTTATTCCATGGCTGATAATCAATACCGCTCTCCAAACTGTAGTCTACATAGTCATTGTCATTGTATGCGATTCCATTAATTCCAAAATCGTAATCTGAAAGATAAATTATTCCAGGGATTTGATGGTCTGAATAAGGTAACAGTGAAGAGTCTTGAGGTAAACGTAACTGAGCATCTACAACATCTTCAAAAAAAGTCGTATTAGAATGTAAAATATCTGTTGTTAATTGACTCAAACCAGCGATAGCATTATTAACACTAGGTGCAGCGGCTTCACCTTTCCAATAATTAATAATTGATTCATAGTTTTGATTTGAAGAGACAGAATAAGGGGCGACAATGGTTTCAATTCGTTTAAAAGGCCAAGAAGCCCATCCGATATTGTTGTCTTCATATAGCTTGAAAGCATCTCTATACCATGTATTGGAATTTTCACCGGTTTCACCACACCACAATGGAACATTATAAGTATCCCTAATACCCAAAACCCAATCCAACGAATTTTCGTTATTGTAAGACCAATACTTATGAAAACTATATACTAAATTATTATCCCAAGGAGGGGTTAATCCAGTGAAGTCATTGGCAAAACCATTACCTTCGATAAAAATAATATGGTTTGTATCTACAGCACGGATTGCATTTGTGATTTGAATATATAAGTTTCTTAACTCATAAGTACCTAAGGTCCAATTTACTTCATTTATAAGATCATATCCACCGATCCATGGTTCATCTTTGTAGCGATCTGCTAATTGGCCCCAAAGTGCAACAGTTTTACTTTTATTAAAATCGCTTTCCCAGAGTGAAGGTAAAGCAGGGTTATAATCTGAAATCCCAGAATCATATCCTTGCCCTCCTGGAGCAGCATGTAAATCAAGAATTAAATATATTTGATTGGTTTCACACCAACTTAATAAATCATCTACCATTTCAAATCCTTTGTCAAGCCAAGTATTTACTCCTTCTACAGGTTCATTCTGAATCGGTAATGTGAAAAGATTATAGTGCATAGCTAGGCGAACGCTGTTGTAGCCTTGACTAGCAATGTCCTGAATATCTGATTCGGTAACGAAATTATTTAACCAGTTGTCGTAAAATATCTGAGTTTCTTCGGGTCCAATTAATTCAATCAAATTATCTTTAAATTCATATTGGGTATTTGCACCACCCACAGAGTTCATCATATACCCTTCTTGAAGCATCCATCCACCAAGTCCAACTCCTCTCAAAAGAATTTCTTGATTGTTATCATCAATAATTTGAGATCCTGATGTACTTAAGAGTTGTGCATAAGACATTTGGAAGAAAAGACAAAGGGTAAATACAAATCGCATATAATTAAAGATTATCTAAACCATATAAAGTTATTTCGGAACCATTGACATAAGTTTCACTTCCGAAATTAGAAGTTACGCTAAACTTCAAATATCTAAATTGTTCAGAAACATTATCAAGTTCAAACTCATGACCATTAGCAGCAGATTCTAAAGCCGTAGTTGGGATATTACCTTCTGAATCCCTTGGGTCACCGATATCAAATTGGCCTAACTCCTCCCATGTTTGTGCATCATTACTGGCATAAATATTGAAACTCTTCATATTTTCCTCTTGAAAATAATAAGGAACATCTGAGGGGCCATTATACCAATATGCACGCTGCCAAACTGTAAATCTAGTTATTTTAACATTTTTATTTAGATCAATGACTAAATCTAGTGGCCAGTTTAGTGAACCTCCATTTAGATCTCTCCAAATCATAAAATAACTATTATCTGAATTATTTCCTGTGGTATCAATTACATCATCCCAAAAATTAGACGAGGCACCCTCCCAAGCATTTCCGTCAACAGATTGAGAGGCTAAAAGCGTCCAGGTTGATTTATCTATTACTTCTTCAAAAAGGGGCGTTAATATTCCTTTTTCTTCTAGACCTGTTGTGTTTTCATCAAAATCCTGAACCCGAGTTGAAATACTTATTTCAACAGCGGGAAGTCCTCTTACAGCAATTGATTCTTGAGCAGTGCTTGAAGATAAAATTCTGATTTCTTCTTCTACACCATCATTAATATGAACAAAAACATAAACTGTTTTTGATTCAATATTATCCCAATTAATCCTGAATCCACCAAGATCACTAGCAATTTCAATACTCTCTTGAACCAAATAAATAAAAGATTCAAGTGGGATTAGTTCAACATAAATAGGTGTTGATTGATTATAATCTTCGTCTACTACGTAAAGTGTAATAGTTAACGCAGTAGTTTGATTTAATCCAGATATTTCTATTGTATTATTATAACTACTTGATGCTCTACTTACATCAACTCCGTTAGAATTTGTGTATTCAGCGCGAACATATAAAATATCATTATCATCAGGTAAAGTATATTCTATAATGCCTCCTCCATTGGTAGGAGTCACATTTTGAACGGTTAATGCTCCAGGAGGTGTTGTATCACCATCGTCATTTTTGGAGCATCCTGTAACAAGAAAAATTAAAAGAGGTATTAAAAATAATTTTTTCATAATTCTGTTTTTTAAATTTTACCAACCTGGATTTTGCACTAAGTTTGGATTTATATTTATCTCATTAAAACTAATTGGATGAAAATAATCTCTTGGTGAATTAAATGAGCGTAACCCAACATCGATAACATTATAAAAGTTAGCTTGAGACTCTTCATCTACAGACCACCCTTTAACATTGGTAGAAAAGTATTCAAGTCCTAATTTCCATCTTCTGATATCATTATATCTATGTCCTTCAAAAGAAAGTTCTATTAGACGTTCTTGTCTAATTATTTCTCGTAATCCAACCTGGTTGGTATGTTTACCAACATCGGTGGTTAAATTAGCATCTCCCCAGCTCTCTTCAATTGAAGGAATTCCAGCTCGGTCTCTGATAATATTTAATGCATCATAAACCTGTTGAGACGGACCATTAAGTTCATTAATTGCTTCTGCTAAATTTAAATAAAGCTCACTTAATCTAATTATAGGAAACGGATAACGTACAATTTTTGAATAAGTGTCTCCCTCAGAATCTGGGTGAACAATTTTTTTCAAACCATAACCCGTAGTTAGATAATCACTAGTATTGGCATTACGTCCATGATTTTCTCCTTTACGCATTCGAAGGCTCCATAATTCACCCCAACTCCTACTAATACCTCTATCAAAAGCCAATGAGGCATAAAAACGAGGTTCTCTATCTAAATTAAGTTTAGCTGTACTTTGTCCATATTGGGCTACGTAACGTTGTAAAAAAGAAATAGGCGTAACATCATATCGGTTGTTGTAATCAAAAGTTAAATCGTCTTCAATAGGTAAACCATTTTTAGTATAATATAACTCTGCCATTCGCATAGTAGGTGCAACCCATTGCCATGCAGCTTCTCCTGATGATGCAGATGGATTTTTCATTAAGCAACCTGCTTGAATTCTCCACCAGCTATCTACGGGCCTAGAGTTGCCCCATATTAGCTCCGAATTCCATGGGTCAGTTACAGTGTATCTAATATCATATTGACTTTTTATAAAAGGATTTATGTAATTAAAATTATCAAATGTTGGAACTTCTCCTGTATATTGATACATTGAAACTCCTTGACCTGTTGCTGCTATGATTGCTTCAGTGGTAGCATCGACTACCAATTGCCATTTTTCAACATCATAATTTAAATTGAATAAATTTTCACCATCATTATTTGTAAATCCTGAATAAAATTCTGAGTTACCATTAAACAGTGGACTTGCACTATATAGCAAGACTCTGGACTTTATAGCTTTAGCAATAACTTGATCTACTCGCCCCAAGTCATTACTACCGGTAACACGAAAAGGTAAATTTAGAATTGATTCATCGATAGTCTGGGTAATATAAGATATTACTTGATCTACAGGTTGTCTTTCAATTCTTACCTCATTGTCATCTGCGGATATTGGAATATTAACATCCACAATTGGAATTGGTCCATAGTATGTTAATAATAAAAAATGATAATATGCTTTTAGAAATTGTGCTTCTGCTTTCCACTCATTTTTTTCTTCTTGCTCCATATCAATGACTAAATCGATATTATCCATCAAAATATTACAACTTCTTATGGCTTCCCAAAGAGACCCTTGGTATTGTCCACCACTGAATCCTGACCAAAAACTCATTTTTGGATTAGATACAGATTGCTCACCTTTCATTAATTTAGTAGAGTTAGGCTCCTTTTGAATCGGGGTTGTTAACTCATCTGAAGCAATAACAAAGCTGCCATAAATATCGTCTTTTTGAGGTAAATAACTATAACAGTTTGCTAATGCATTAAAAGCAGTTTCACGCCTATTGAATAGCAAGCTTATCTCTTGTGTTCTATCTGGAACAATGTCAAGATAGTCTTCACAACTAAATGTGACCAAAAAAAACAATACAAACACTCTTTTGAACATAATACTTTTTTTCATCTTTTTAAAATTTTACTTGTAAACCAATATTATACACTCTTTGAGGTGGATACCCTAATCCATTTCCTGCCATTTCAGGATCCCATAAATCAAATTTAGAAATATAAAGAAGATTCAATCCGGTAAAATAAAGTCGAGCTGATACATCAGAAAAGAAATTTCCAAATCTATCAGGGATTGTATATCCAAATTCAACACTCTTTAATCTAAGAAAATCACCATCTCTTAACCACCAAGTAGATGGTTTTTCATTATTTTCAACGACATTTGTGGACAATCTTGGCCAAAATGCATTGGGGTCTGGATTATTTTCAGACCAGTAATTATCTGCGATAATACTCAAGGCATTACGCTCATTTATGAAAGGAGATATATTTTCAGGCTGTATAAAGAATGAAGTCCTTGCTGTGCCTTGCATGAACATGGAAAAATCAAAGTTTTTATATCCGGCCGAAACTCCAAATCCATAAACAATCTCAGGGACATAAGGTTTTCCAATTGGTGTCATATCCAGCTCATTAACTACCCCATCGTTATTTACATCTTTGTACTTTATATCTCCAGGCATGTAAGCATTATTTGATGAAAAACCATTGAACTGCTCAGGTGAATTTTGAATATCCTCTTGATCGATGAAAAGACGTTCCGCTATATATCCCCATTGCTGATTTATTGGATATCCAATTCTACTTAAATTTTGATTTTGATACTCCGGCTCGCCATTTACTAAAATTTCGTTTGTGGCGTAAGTAAAATTCCCTCTGGCAGAAACATAAAAGCCTGAAGAAAATGCATGATTATAATCTATTGACAAGTCAATACCTTGAGATTTAACCTCACCAACGTTACTACTAATAGTNGTAGTAAGCCCCATAGTTTCTGGAATATAATCGCGTTGCATATANATATTTCTTCTGTGTTCTTCAAAATAATCCACNAAAAGAGTCATTTTATTAAATAATCCTAGTTCTAAACCGTAATTAGTTTTTTCTGCTACTTCCCATGTAACATTTTGATTATCATATCGATTCACAAAATATCCATTGTAATAGTTGTTATAATCAGCACCCCAAGCATAACCAGTTCCACCGTTATTTAAATTCACATCAGATAAGTAAAAGAAACGATCTTCNGGAGAGGAAATTCCATCATTACCTACCAACCCGTAGGTGTATTTAAGTTTTAATAAATTTANAGAAGGAAGTTTTTCTTCAAACCAAGATTCATTAGACATTATGTACCCAACTCCAAANGATGGGAAAAAACCAAATCTATTTTGCTCAGAAAACTTTTCTGAACCATTGTAACCAAAATTAAATTCAGTGTAATAACGTTTACCATAGTTGTAAGTAAATCGTCCAGATACTCCCATATTTCTAGANGGAAGTGTTGAGAAAGATGTATTACCTCCACCAATAGTATTTAATGCTTCAGTGAAGTTTGCTACTAGCAAACCACCAAACTCATGTTTTTCGTTNAATTCTCTATTATACTCTGCAACCATTTCATAATAAAAGTTACTATTCCCATCATTTGATACCGTAGGAGCGTTCAAATATTCTGTACCTTCTTGTATNTTATAAAGCGAATAATCAATTCCCTCATCTGTCTGAATTTCAGAAAGCCCGTAATAAAAAGGGGTAAAACTTCTTTCATTTTCATTTGATAAATAAGTTCTTACAGAAGCCATACCGCGAAGACGAAGCCCCTTAGTAATTGCATCTAAATTTTGTTCGACAGAAAATTGAGCAAGCGTGGTATTAGAAAAACGATCTTTGTAGCCTTTAACCATTTCAGCATAAGGATTAGGAAAGCCACCATTACCCTTATTCCCAAAAAGTGAATGACTAAAATTTATNGTATTTGCATCAGGTTCAAACACCTTAGGGAAATTCGCAGGATTAGCTTGAACAACCATGCCAAAAATATCGTTCGCACTAACCGTTGGNCCATTATAGCGTTCAAATAATGAGTAATACTTAGTTGCAATTTTAGTGGTCTTTGTTAAATTAACATTAACATTCGCTCTTAAATTTGATCGCTTAATATTAATGTTATTATTAAAATTATTTAATGGATCAACTTTTAATANACCTGATTCATTTATGTGAGATAATGCTAAATAATATTGTGCGACATCACCCCCACCAGAAATATTCAAATTTACTCTGTGGTTTTGTGCATAGTCATTAAACAACTCATTAAACCAATCTACATCTGGATAAATATTTGGATCACCTCCATTTTCAGTACCATAAATTTGTTGNATNGAATAAAGTAAAGGAGCAGANTGATCGCGAGCTCGTAGAGCTTTATTATATAGTTTCATATAATCAACAGCACCTAAAAAGTTATTTACTTTTGAGGGGCTTGAAAACGACGATTCATATCGAACAGATATTTTAGCTTTCCCAACTTTACCTTCTTTTGTTGTTACTAAAATTACACCGTTAGCTCCTCTTGCTCCGTAAAGTGATGTTGCTGTAGCATCTTTCATTATGGAGAAAGAGGCAACGTTATCAGGCTCGATACGAGCTAAATCTGANGTAGTAATTTGCAATCCATCAAGTAANATAAGTGGATCATTTTTATANCCGAATGTTGTTACACCACGAATAAAAAATTCTGCATTATCCTGGCCAGGTTCTCCAGANCGTTGATAAGAAATCATCCCTGCAATTTGTCCTGCAAATGAAGATGTCAAGTTAGTAGATGGTAATTTAAGATCAGATGTATTAATAGTCGAAACTGATCCAATAACAGAACTTTTTTTCTGTTTTGAAAAAGCGACAACNTGAACNTCTTCAAGNGAGTTTAAATCTTCTTTCAAAATAACATTTACAACGCTTTGATTNGCAAGTGGAATTTTTTGAGTTTCAAACCCTAAATAAGAAAAAACAAGAATTGCATCTTCTTTTTTGACATTTAACAAATAGTTTCCATCAAAATCTGTAGTAACTCCATTAGNAGTTCCCTCAACAATGATTGTAGCTCCAAGTAAAGGGGTACCTGATTCATCAACAACAACTCCTTTGACTATAGCAACTTGAGCATAATTAGAAATTGANATNAATAAAACTACAATAGTTACAAAAAGCTTCGAAAAAATATTTTGTATAAACATTTTAATACAAGTATTAGTTATTGAAATTAAAAAAATGGGATAAAGTCTTTATTGAATTTATCCCATAATTAAAAAAAGGTTTAATTTTTTATTAATTTTTTAATGTGTCCGTTGATTTCAACAAAATAAAAACCCTTGGTTAGTAAAGCAACTGAAAATAAATTTGAATCAGTATTAGTTTGACTTACAATTCGTCCGTTTATATCTGAAATCTTAATTGTTTTATTCCCTTGTAAATTTTTGATTTGTACAACATCATTAGCAGGGTTGGGATAAATAACAACATCCGAAATTTCAAAATCATTATTTGAAGCTGTTGTTTGTAAAGCAGGCCCCATAATATCATCAACATAGAAAGTTGTNTTGGATACATCAGCATCCATATCTCCTCGACCAATAAAAATTTGTAAATGGTCAAANCTAACTCCATCAGCTAAATCAGATNTATTAAAATAAAATGTTTGCCATTGATTTTCAACAACTATCGATGGATCTGGAAAACTTTCAGATCCTGTTTCATAGTTACCAGTCTGTTCCCAATCATAAGAAGCATCTGTCAATTTAAACCTGACTCCAGTTTTAACTGGTGAAAAAACTCGAAACGAAAAAAGATCTCCTAAACTTGCATCAAATGGGGCATTTAACTGAATGTTTATTCTTTCCCAACCATACCAAGTCGTACCTTTTGTCCACTCCATTACAGAATTGGATGGATTCATNGGATCTTGTGCAAATAAATCAAAAGAAGGAGCAATTCCAGACTCAGGATCATTTAGTGCTTCAGTTAACAAGCATAGAGAGTTTCCATCAAAATCGTTGTAAACTTCCATATCAGGCATAGCATCATTAGTAACTGAAAAAGTAGCATTAACCCCAGAGACAGAGGATTGATTTTCGTCATATTTAATCATTCCATCTTTTACTCCGTACCAGTAAGTTGCACCGCTTGAGAGAAGTTCTGCTGGAACAATTGTGAATTTGTTATTGTTTGTTGAAAGTGTAGCGTAAAAAGAGACTTCTGCTCCAGTGCTATTATTTTCTCTCAATTCTAAAACACTAGTTGGATTTTCAATATCTGAACCATCTGTATTTACAAATTGAAAATTTGATTCTATTGATAGTTGGCTATATTGAAGAATATCAGTTGCTCCGTCTTCAGGTGAAAATGTGATAACTGCAGGTGGAGGAACACTACTTTTTTCAATATCATCAAAATAATANACGTCTCCTACTTCTGATCCTCCAGATGTATCTCCATCAAACCACATTTGAATTCGGTTATAATTTGTAGCAGTTACATTCGAAAAGTTAAAAGACAATTGAACCCATTGGTTAATTTCTTCACTTGAAAGTGAGTATGTGAATTCATTGTTTTCCCACCAACTAACATTATTTTGAAGCTTAAACACAATATTAATAGCTTTGTCTGCCCAAACCTTAACATTCCANTAAGGAGTTTCAGCAAAATCAATATTATCTAATGTTGGAGAGGTTTCAATCGTAGAACTCCAAGATCCACCGGGGTGGGTGAATTGACCTACTTGAGATGAAGGATTAACAGCATCTGGGGNTGGATTTGGAGTTTGTGCAAAACCAGCTGAACCCCAAGATTCAAAAGCAATACTTGTTTCTGGGGTTTCGTAATCAATCAACATCACATTAATATCACCTGCAACAGCTTCTTTAGTAGTAAATGTTGCTCCAACACCAACAACGTAGGTGCCATTTGAACTGTAGATTGTATTGTCAATCACACCAAACCAATATGTTGTCAAGTATTCTAAATCTGAGTCCGGAGTTATTGTGATCCTACTATCATCTGAGATGGAAGCTTCATAAGACACATCTGCTCCATTTTCATCACCTAATCTAAGAGCAACTTTGTTTGTGAAATCTGTAATTGTAACTGCTCCTGGATCGTAGAACTTATTATTTGTAACTATTTCCATAACCGCCCCAACAGAAATATCNGTTGATAAGTTAGCTGGAGTATATTCAAATGCAGAGGATGAATACAAAGGAGGACCAACTATATCATCAAAAAATAAAAAATCTCCGCTGACCCAATCAGGACCATCAACTTTAATCACAATATTATTCATAAAAATATTTGAGATATCATTGAAATCAAAATAAAGATCAACCCATTGGTTTGTTTGATTTGGACCAATTGTGGCAGAAGCTTCTTCATAATTATTATAATCAGGTGAGTTTTCAATGTGAAAGGTCAAAGTAACTTCTTCCAAAGCAAACACTTTCATTGTAAAGTAATTTAATTCAGTACCGTCTGCACTCACNGCTGTTAAATCAAATGGAGAAGTAAAAACAGTTGTAGGNTTAATTACACCAATCCCAATATTACTATCAAAATTTCCACCATCATCTGCACCAGCAGTAAACTGTCCAACATTAATAGATGCGTTGACAGGATCTTGAATTGGATTAGTTGTTAAAGCAAATGTGCTAGAATTATTCCAACTTTCAAAAGTTACTTCAGGATTGAATGAGTCAAAGTCGATATGTGTTTCCTGGCTATTTAAAAAATTAAAAATTAGAAAGAAAACGAAGAGTAAAGATTTTTTCATATGTAGTTTTTCAAACGTTATAGTTACAGGTTATTAAATCAGTTGCAAAATTAACAAAAAATTACGAGTTAAATTGTTAAATTTACACACAATTTTAAACCATGCCATTCACTTTTTTTTTTAAAAAAAAACAACAGAATCTCTTTTCTGGTTTAGTAGATTTTCACAACCATATATTACATGGAATTGATGATGGTAGTAAATCTGTAANGCAATCATTATCGATGCTGGATTTATACAGTAAAATGGGAATCCAAAAAATAATCGCATCACCACATATTTTTAAAGACCTCTACCCAAACACTNCTGAATCTATNAAAAAGTCATTTGAAACTTTAGCAAGAGAAAGTAATGCAAAAAAAACACAAATTATTGGATATGGTGCAGAATATATGATTGACGAGTTTTTTATTGATTCTTTAAAAAAGGAAAACTCTTTATTATGTTGCTTTGAAAACAATATTTTGATTGAAATTCCTTTTTTTGCTGAACTTAATTTTTTGAAGCAAGCCTTATTTGAGCTTCAAAAACAGAGCTACAGCCCANTACTAGCACATCCTGAGCGTTACGTTAGTTTAAGCGGGGAGACAGAGCTAAAAGACTTGAAATTAAGAGGTNCTAAACTGCAATTAAATGCATTGTCCCTTACTGGTTATTATGGAAAGGATGTTAAGAAAAAAGCTAATGAATGGCTAAAAAAAGGATTTTATGATTTTATTGGAACGGATGCGCATAATGAA